>NZ_QSGH01000003.1:0-166160 GCF_003468085.1 Collinsella sp. AM41-2BH | reverse complement strand
ATATTGCCAGACCCGAGGGGCGCCGGGGGCGGGAATCTGGGCCTCCACGGTTCCTACACAAATGAGGATGGGACCCTCTCTGTGAGAGCCTAGAAAGAACAGGGCCGCGGCTCCCCTATTAGAGCGGCCCTTCGGTTTTCCAACGGTTAAGCTTCGGCCGCATTAATGGCTGTATACCCATTAGAAATGGGACAAAGCAGCGTTAACGAGTTCAAAAACGATTAGTCCAATAAGAGCCGCTGCGGCAAACTTGATGGCATTCGCAAGCTGTGGATGCTCATAAGCCCAGCCCCTCCTCGTCTCTTCGCTGTCCGCCTTCTTTCCGTCCAAGAAGTCGGATATCTCTTGATACGTCACCAAATCATTCTTCTTCTTGATATGTTCCGCTGCAAGCGCGCAGCACATTGCGCCAGCACCAAAGACGCCTGCCAACACCATCGTCGGAACGCACTGGACCATCCCCCACCCGTGGTTTTGTTGCCACATGAGCCAGGCCATAGAGACGGTAAACGCAAGAAGCCCAGCCAACATCCCCGCACCCAAGCGATAGAGCGTGCCCCTATCGCGTTCAACCCTTTCTCTAATTATTGAAATGTCGCCTTTAACAAGCTCGTCAATCGTTACATCCAGTTGTTCAGACAGCAGTAGGAGACTCTGGATGTCGGGGTACGTTTTACCGCGCTCCCAATTACTGATGGTCTGACGTGTTACAAAAATGCGCCTTGCAAGATCCTCCTGGGACAAACCAGCATCGAGTCGATACTGTTTAAGGTGTTTTGGCAGCTGCATGGCGTTCCCTTCGAATGCATCTCAACTCTTATTGGGCGGCTACACAACAGAAGCCGGCAAGCAAAGCGTAATCCCAAAATCAAACCCATACGGATGGCTGCGCGCAGATTAGAGTGTCAAAAATCTTTGACACATACGCTACCTGCTCTTTCTTGCAACTCGGACGCTATCGAATTGATCGGTTTGGCTACGTCCCAAATCGATCACATCCCTAATCAATCAAAAAGGGGCGCTTCCGGATTGGAAGCGCCCCTTTAAGATGCAAGAAGCAATTAAGCCTCGAGAGCCTTCTTGGCAATGGCAGCCAGCTCGTTGAAGGACTCGATGTCCTCGTAAGCCATCTGAGCCAGAACCTTGCGGTCGAGCTCGATGCCGGCAACCTTCAGGCCGTGCATGAACTGAGAGTAAGAGATGTCGTTCAGGCGAGCGGCAGCGTTGATGCGGGTGATCCAGAGAGAGCGGATCTCGCGCTTCTTGTTGCGGCGATCACGATACTGATACTGCAGGGAGTGCTGGACCTGCTCTTTAGCATGCTTGTAAGTACGCGAAGCGGCACCGTAGTAACCCTTCGCACGGTGCATAACGGTACGGCGCTTCTTCTTGGCGGCAACAGCGCGCTTAATACGTGCCATGTTCTATCAACTCCTAGACGGTAAAACGAAAAACGGGAACGCGAACTTAGGCGAGACGCGACTTGATGACCTTGCGGTCGGCAGCGGCGATCTCGGTCTCCTGACGGAAGCCACGCTTACGCTTGGTGGACTTCTTGCTCAGGATGTGGCTCTTGAAAGCCTTGGCGCGCATAAGCTTGCCGGTACCAGTCTTGCGGAAACGCTTCTTGGTGCCGCTGTGGGACTTCATCTTAGGCATGAAATACTCCTTAATCGGTTACAGAACACTAGTTACTTGGTATCGCTTGCCGCTTTATCCTCATCGAAGGCGCCCTTAATTGGGGCGAGCAGCATAAGCATGTTACGGCCTTCCATCTTAGGCTTGGACTCGACCGTAGCGTAAGGCTTGAGATCCTCGGCGAGACGCTCGAGAACGTTAAGACCCTGCTCCGGGTGAGCCATCTCACGGCCGCGGAACATGATGGTGATCTTAACGCGTGCGCCCTTCTTGAGGAAACGCAGAACGTGGCCCTTCTTGGTCTCGTAATCGCCAACGTCAATCTTGGGTCGGAACTTCATTTCCTTGACCTCGACCTTGGACTGGTTCTTACGAGCGGCCTTGGCCTTCATGGCCTGCTGGTACTTGAACTTACCGTAGTCCATGACCTTGCAGACCGGCGGCTCCGCGTTGGGAGCGATCTCGACCAAGTCGAGACCCTGATCGTCAGCGACGCGCTGGGCATCGCGGATGGCGAACAGGCCGAGCTGAGAGCCATCGACGCCAATCAAACGGCACGAAGATGCAGTGATCTCGTCGTTGATGCGGGTGTCATCAGACTTAGCTATTTTCCCTACCTCCATTCATAAAAAAATAACCCGGCGCTTCTTTGCAACCAGGTCGTAAACATAGACATCCTCGGTATGAGGAAGGGAATCTAAGTTGTATGACCAGTCAGCTGCTCATTGGCGCCAAAAGGTGGGAGCCCTCGGGTTCCTCTTTAGGGCATTGCGGGAACAACGCCTTGCGAATAATAACACGTACAACGCGCTATCACATTACGTACACGAAAAAGGGGGTCTTGACCCCCTTGAACGCTCAGCTGCATGTATGGTGCCCGAGGCGAGACTCGAACTCGCACGTTGTTGCCAACGGTGGATTTTGAGTCCACTGCGTCTGCCAATTCCGCCACTCGGGCACGTAATGCGTGAGTTAGTTTATCACAGCTTTCTGTTGATTAGTCCGAAAATGGAACTTCGAGCATTTCGATAAGCTCAACCTTGCGCAACATCTCCCGCTTACGACATCCACGTCCGTCAACCGAGGCCTCGCCCATCTGGTTGTCATAGGGATCCCCGCGCATACCATCGAAAGCAGGCACAAATTCAGCTTGGAATCGGTTGTTGGCCACCATACGCCACGGGTCGAGATTGCCAAAGTAGTGACGACGACGCCACTCCTCCCCCATCCTGCGTGCCGAGGAACCAAACGATACGTCGGCGTTAAGCCAACCGGTCTGTGGCGTATAGAACTCAGCCCAATCGTGCGGTCCCACCGAATCGGGCGCAACATATAGGCCGCTCTGCCAACGAGCAGGCACCCCCGCGATGCGGCACATGGTGATAAACGTGAGCGCCATAACGCCGCAATCGCCGCGGAGCGAATGCGCACAGTCGTCGGCAATAGATCCCAAAAGCAGGTACGGTGGCTGATAGCGATAGTCGATATGCTGCGTCAGGTAATCATAGATAGCACGAGCGCGATCGAGCGGATCCTCGAGCCCGTCAATAACACGCTCCGTCAACTGTCGCAAGTACGGCGTAAACGCAATGTGCGGACGGTCCTCGGAAGTGTCCTCGGGCAGTGGCGTGTCCATGCACGTATGCGATGGGAGCGCGCCACCATAGATATCGCAATAGGCGGCATCTATGTGATAGCGATAGGTCACCGAGAATGAATGTTCAGTCGAAGATGTCCAAGAGGCAGTACGAGCCGAAACGTTTTCAGAGGCAACGGTACCCCCCGACGTCATATCGAGAACCTCGATATGAGACTGTTGACGACAGGCGGCGGCAACGGGCAGCCAGGCGCGAACAGCCTCTCCCTCCAGAGCCCCGGGAACAGACACGGATGCCTTAAGCGTGATGACGCGAGTCAACCCGTTTTGCGACTCCATCTCCCTGAGCATCTGGTTACGCAGTGCTATACCGTCCGTAGAATCGGGACGCAGGCCCGGAACCTCCTTGGGGTACACGCGAAGCGAATCGAGGAAGTTGTCGAGTACGAACAGCTCGCCATCGATAAAGCGCCAATCGATACGCTTACGATTAATCAGGTCATCAAACTGCTCTTCGGTAAACTCTGGCCACTCCTCGCGAATCATCGCAATAGCCTGATCACGCGACACCGAAAAATGAAGCGGCGTCTCGAGCATGCGATACCGCTCGGCACGAACACAAGCAGCCAGCGAAGGTTCAGGGTTCTGCTCCAAAAGGCGATCACAAGCCGCAACAGCCCGCGTCAAATAGCCGGCATCCTTGAGTCGAAGAATCTCAGGCGGCAGACCAATATCGAGATGACGAAAGTCATCACAGCAAACATCAACAGAGCAACCAACAGGACCCTCGTCAATAACCTTCCCATCCGAAGGCAGCACATCAATAACAGCCATACCAAACTCCAAGTCACTAGAACGTTTGAAGCCCATTGTAGCGAGATAAAAAGAAAGCCCCAACAAGGGAGCCATCAACACCGCTGAACGGTAGTCAAATAAATAATTCAGCCTCGTAACCCTGCGGCGTTAAACGAAGGAAGCCCCGTCCCCCGGAACTGTTTCCTTGGCGCGACTTCTGGCAAAGCCAGGTGAGCGCAAAGGAAACAGTGTAGGGGGACGGGGCTTCCGGCGGGAAGTTTAGCGACGCTTACGCCTTGTTGACGGAGCCAAACTCCTCCATGAGCTCCTTGGTGCGGGCAACGATGTTGTCGCGACCAGGCTTGAGGAGCTTGCGGGGGTCGAAGCCCTTGCCCTGCTGATCCTTGCCAGCCTCGATGTACTCGCGGACGCCCTTGGCGAAGACGAGCTGCAGGTCGGTGTTGACGTTGATCTTGGAGATGCCCAGGGAGATGGCCTTCTTGATCTGGTCCCCGGGGATGCCGGTACCACCGTGCAGGACGAGGGGCAGGTCACCGGTCTGAGCCTTGATCTCGCCCAGACGCTCGAAGGAAAGGCCAGCCCAGTCGGCGGGATACACGCCGTGGATGTTGCCGATGCCGCAGGCGAGGAAGTCGACGCCCAGGTCAGCAATCTGCTTGCACTCAGCGGGGTCAGCGAGCTCGCCGTTGGAGGTCACGCCGTCCTCGGTGCCGCCGATGCCGCCGACCTCGGCCTCGATGGACATGCCCTTGGAGTGGGCAAGCTCAACGAGCTCCTTGGTGCGGTCGAGGTTAAGCTGGAAGGTCTCCTCGTGAGAGCCGTCATACATGATGGACGTGAAGCCGGCCTCGATGCACTTGAAGCAGTCCTCGTAAGAACCGTGATCGAGGTGAAGGGCGACGGGAACGGTAACGCCCGTGGCCTCGACGGCAGCCTTGACCATGTCGGCGCAGACCTTGAAACCGCCCATCCACTTAGCGGCACCAGCGGTGCACTGAAGGATCAGCGGAGACTTGGCCTCCTCGGCGGCCTGGAGAATAGCCAGGGTCCACTCGAGGTTGTTAGTGTTGAAGGCACCGAGACCGTACTTGCCGGCCTCGGCCTTCTTGAGCATGTCTGCTGCGTTGACGAGCATAAAAGAAACCTCCTGTAAGGTTGCTCCGATAACGCCTGAGATTTTACCACGGCGCACCCGGGCATAAACGTTCGTTTGTTCACGAATATCGTCCAAACAGACTTTTTTTGACCGTTTGCCCTACGGAATCGACCCGTTGGGGAAAAATAGCTTGACGTTTGGACGCTTCTCGTGCTTCAAAAGCCGACTATTAAGCTACACCTGCATGAAAGGGTTCTGTATGAGCTCGCGTGCCATGGTGGTCGAATCGCCATGGCCGGTTAGGCAAACGGTATCGGGCGGGAGAAGCCGGGCGAGCTTGGAGAGCGAGCGCAGAATCGCCGCCTCGTCTCCTCCGGAAAGATCGGTACGGCCGTGCCCACCCGGAAACAGGGTGTCGCCCACAAAGGCAATGTTCCCCTGCTCGGTGGCAGCAAACAAGACGATCCCGCCCGGCGTATGCCCTGGTGTCTCGATCACCTGCAGGCAGATATCGCCCACCTCGATAGCATCGCCCTCGGCGAGCAGGCGCGTCGGCTCCCCGGGGTCGGGCGTCTCAATGCCCCACATAGCTCGCTGTTCCTCGATGTTCGCATGCGGCACCGCCACATCCTTAGCACACAGCTCATACTGACAGCCCTCGCCAACGGTGGTTCGTACGCCGACAACACCACCAACATGATCGGCATGGCCATGAGTGCATACGGCGCCAAGCGCGCGTACGCCGGGATGCTCGGCTCGAATATGCTCCACCAGGCGCTCGCCTTCCCACGCAGGGTCGATAATCACGCACTCATTGTCCGAAATAACAGCATAGCTATTGGTCTGAATGGGACCGTTTACGAGCGTCTCAATCTCGACCGATCCCTTGGGAGTTAAATCCAAGGACACAGCACTCATGTCCCTCTCCTCTCTATAGAACTCGAGGCATCAAACGATGCCTCGAGTGTAGCGAATATCGATAATGTGGCACGTTCGTCGCGACTAAACGCGGCGCTTAAGCTGGGCTCCACCCTCGCCGGGCATCAGGCGGCGCGCGTCGTAGACCGAGTCAACGCTGCTGATGGAGGCCAGCAGCGGATCCAGACCACTCGCGTCCGAAATCTCGACCATAAAGCGCAGGGTTGCAATACCCTCGCGGTTGGTCGACGTGGCGGCAGAAAGGATATTGCCGCCCGCATCGCCAATGGCGATGGTGACATCCTTGAGCAGGCCCATGCGGTCCAGGCACTCGACCACGATCTCGACCTGGAAGAGGGTGTCGGCAGCGCCGTCCCACTCCACCTCGATCATGCGCTCGGGATGCTCCATAAGACCCTTGACGTTGGGGCAGTTGGCGCGATGCACCGAGACGCCGCGACCGCGCGTGATGAAGCCGACGATGTCGTCGCCCGTCACCGGATTGCAGCAATGCGCCAAACGGACCAGCAGACCGCTGTTGCTCTCGCCCTTGACGATAATGCCGTTGCTGGCGCTCTTGCCGCGCTTTTGCGGCTTGCGGTTGGAGCCGCGGGCAGGCTGCTTCACGACCTCGGCGATAGCCTCGGCCTTGGTGAGCTGTTCCTCGGGCTTGGGGTCCAAGATTTGCTCGACTTTGTTACCCGCGGCGCGCGGGGCAACCTTGCCGGCGCCGACGGCGGCAAACAGGTCCTCGAGCTGCTTGTAATTAAACTGCTCCGCCACGGCGTTGAGCGCACGCGTGGATCGCGGCGTAGAGATGCCATACCCGCGCTTGCGCAGGTCCTTGGCCAGTATATCGCGACCGGCAGCAGCGTCATCGTCTTTGGTCGCAGCGGCGAAGTAACGGCGGATCTTTGACTTGGCCGAAGGCGTCTTGACGATCTTGAGCCAATCACGCGACGGCTTGGAGCTCTTGTTGGTCAGGATTTCAACGCGGTCGCCCGTCTTGATCTCGTGCGTGAGCGGGGCCACCGCACCGTTGATCTTAGCGCCGACGCAGTGGTTGCCCACCTCGGTATGGACAGCGTAAGCAAAGTCGAGCGGCGTGGAGCCGGCACGAAGCGCCATGACCTCGCCCTTGGGCGTAAAGACGAAGATCTCTTGATCGAAGAGGTCGACCTTCAGCGAATGCAGGTATTCCTTGGCGTCGGTGATCTCATCAGACGCAGCCCAATCGAGCGAATGTTTGAGCCAGTTAATCTGGTCGTCCAAGCGCTGGGCATCATTGGTCTTAGCCGCAGACGATCCGCCCGACTTCTTATAGAGCCAGTGGGCGGCAATACCGTACTCGGCCTGCTCGTGCATCTCGTAGGTACGAATCTGAATCTCGAGCGGACGAGCCGTGGGGCCGATAACCGTCGTGTGGAGCGACTGGTAGTTATTGACCTTGGGCATGGCGATATAGTCTTTAAAGCGCCCGGGCATGGGGTGCCACAGCGTATGCACCGCACCGAGCGTGGAGTAGCAATCGCGCACCGAATGGGTGATAACGCGCAGCGCCACCAAGTCATAAATCTCGGAGAATTCCTTGCCCTTGCGCTTCATCTTTTGGTAGATGGACCAATAGTGCTTGGAACGGCCGTTGATCTGGAAGTCTTCCAGACCAATGCGGTTAAGCTCGTCGGTGAGCGTCTTGATGGTCTCGGCCAGATAGCGCTCACGGACCTCGCGCGACTCCGCCACCATGCGTGCGATGCGCTGGTAGGCGTCGGGCTCCAAATAGAAGAAGGACAGGTCCTCGAGTTCCCATTTAATGGAGCTCATGCCCAGACGGTCGGCCAGGGGCGCATACACGTCCATGGTCTCGCGGGCCTTAAACAGGCGACGGTCCTCACGCAGGGCTGCAAGGGTGCGCATGTTGTGCAGACGGTCGGCAAGCTTAACGATAATGACGCGGATGTCCTTGGACATGGCGAGGAACATCTTGCGCAGCGTGAGGGCCTGCTTCTCGTCCATGCTGTCGACTTCGATGTTGGTGAGCTTGGTCACGCCATCGACGAGCTCGGCCACCGTATCGCCAAACAGGCCGGAAACATCGGCAAGCGAGGTCTCGGTGTCCTCGACGGTATCGTGTAGCAGCGCGGCGCACACCACATCGCAGTCCATCTTGAGATCGGCCAAAATGATGGCCACCTCGACGGGATGGTTGATGTACATCTCACCCGAGCGGCGCTTTTGGTTGCAGTGCTTCTCGGCGGCAAAGCAATAGGCCTGCTCCACCTTAGAAAAGTCGTCCTCATTCATATATTTGAGGCACAGGCGCTCCAGCTTGTCGTAGCTGTCCGCCATAATCTCGGGCGGCAGCTCATCGGCATGCTTATAGTGCTCCATCTCCGAGAACGGCTGGAGGGTGGAATCATGGGCGGTACGGGCTGCGGCATCCATCGAGGTCCCCTTCCCCTAGGCCCGCGGTACGATCGGGCGGTTAACTTTGGCTAGCATATCAGAAGCGCACGAATCGAGCGCCCAGCTCCGGAAAGCCGAGAACTCCATGCGCGAACGCAAGCCCTCCAAATAGCGAATTGACCTGCTCAATTGCACACGGCCGGGGTTTTCTGCCATCGCGATGCGACGGGTGTCATCAAACCCCGAAACGCGACAGAAACCAAGCTCTTCGAAGATTCCCAGACCGCTTGCCACCGAGCGCTCGTCAACCGGCGTGCGGGCATCGATGGCAAGACACATCTGCGCGATGTCGATATCGCTCGCACTAAACGAGTCGTCTCCGGTCTTGCCGCGGTTGGAGCGCCACATAGTCTGCAGCGCTCGATAGAGCGTGACGAGCTCGTCGCGCTCGGGCGCATAGCAGTCGAGCAGGCGCTCGTTAATGCGGGCGTCGCGCGACGAATAGAGCAGATGGATCACGGCGGGCTGGCCATCGCGACCGGCGCGGCCGCTCATCTGGTTAAACTCAATGCCGCCAAACGGCATGTGATAGAGCACGACATGGCGAATATCGGGAAGGTTGACGCCCTCGCCAAAGGCAGATGTCGAGACGATGCAGCTGAGGCTGCCGTCTCGAAACGCCTCCTCTACGCGATGGCGATCGGTGCGCGTAAGGCCCGCGTTGTAAAAGGCGATATGCGACGCGTAGTCGGGAACGCGTTTGCGCAGCGTCTTAGCAAGTGCCACGGACTGGTCGCGCGAGTTGACGTAGATGACGGTTTTCTCCCCCGTCGCCACGATTGACACCAGGCGGTTCTCGCGGCTTGCAAGATCTCGGTCGTCCTCGAGCTGCAAGTTCTCGCGCACCGTCTCGTCGACCACCGTACGGGTAATCGGTAGCACGCGGGCGAGCTCGGCTACAACCGGAGCCGTTGCGGTGGCAGTCGTAGCCAGAACGACCGGGTCGCCCAGGGCCTTGAGGATATCGGGCATGTCGAGATAGGCGCTGCGGTCGCCGCCCTTGGCAAGACCGGCATGATGCGCCTCATCGATAACGACAAAACCGATGCGTCCCGAACGCGCAAAGCGGTCGCGGTGAATGGACAGGAACTCGGGCGTCGTGAGCACGATGCCGGTGCGGCCCGAAGCCAGGCCGGCAAACACGTCATCGCGCGCCGCCTCCACGGTCTCGCCGGTCAGCACGCCTACGCCAATGCCGAGCGCGGCCATCGTCGACGAGAGATGATAGGCCTGGTCGGCAACGAGCGCACGCAGCGGATAGACAAAGATGCTCGCACGCCCGCGAAGGACCGCCTCGCGCGCAGCATGCACATGGAAGATGAGCGACTTGCCGCGCCCCGTTCCCATAACGGCCAGAACACTTTGGTGATCGGCCAGAGCATCGAGCGCCTCGACCTGCGCGCGGTGCGGCTGGTTCGAGCCGATAAAGATATGGATAAGCGAGCGCGTCAGCTCGGTATAGGAAAGCTGGGCGAGCGTTTGGCGCTTGCGGGACTCCAGACGAAGGCCGGCGTCCGCAGGCTCCACGCCGCGGCGAAGCTCACATGCCGGGTCGTCAACGCTGGACACCGTGGTATCGCGGACCAAGACGTCCTTGATCATGAGCTTGGGCTTTACGCGGCCTTGCCAATGCTCGGCCACGGCCTCGAATACCAGGTCGACGGCGCTATCGCAATTGATGAGCTTATCGATCTGCGGCACGCGGAACATAATGGCCGGCACACTCGCAGCGCCATCGGTCGCCACGAAGCGCATGTGCTCGCCGGTTTTGCCCACCACGGCGCGATCGCACATTGTCACGCCCTCGGCCGCCAACAGCGGCACCTTGTTGCCCTGGCCAAACGGCTCAAGACGGGAGATTTGCTCGATGGTCTCGATATTTAGCTCGGAGAGGTCAACGGTGGCGGCAACCTCGTCGGTGTCCTCAAAGTCCTCGGCGGGAAGCTCGGACAGCACGGCGGAAAGGCGACGGCGGAACTCGTCGAGCTTGGACGCCTCGATGGTCACGCCCACCGCACCCGCATGCCCGCCGCGACGAATCAGCAGATCGGAGCAGCGCTCTACGGCGTCGAACAGGTTGACCTTGCCCACCGAGCGACCCGAACCGCGAGCGATACCGTTTTCGATCGAGAACAGCAGCGCCGGCACGTGATAACGGTTGGTCAGGCGGCTCGCCACGATACCCTTGACGCCCTCGTGCCAGCCCTCGCCACCCACGACGATTGCGCGACCGCCATCATAGGTCTCCTCGACCTTTGCCATGGCATCGCGTGTGAGCTCCGCCTCGATCTCGCGACGCTGGCGGTTGATCTCCTCGAGCTCGGCGGCAAGCGCGCTCGCTTCGATGGGGTCGCGAGCAAGCAGCAGGTCGAGTGCCAGCTTGGGATCGGCCATGCGGCCGGCGGCATTCAAGCGGGGAATGAGCGAAAACGACAGGCCATCGGCCGTAATGGTGGAAAGGTCGGCCTTGGCGAGCGCGGCCAGCGCGATATAGCCGGGGCGGGCGGTCACGCGCATCTGCTGGATGCCCTCGGCGACCAGCGCGCGGTTCTCGGGCGTGAGCGGCATCATGTCGGACACGGTACCAAGCGCCGCAACCTCGATCAGCGAACGCCAATACGACGGCTTGCCCAGACGCTCGCCCAGGACTTGCACCAGCTTGAGCGCCACGCCGGCACCGGCAAGCTCACGCGAAGGACCCTCGTCCTCGAGCTTGGGGTCGGTCAGAGGCACGCCCTGCGGCACCTGGTCGGACGGCTCGTGATGATCCGTGACCACCAAATCGATCCCCAGGCTCTCCAGATAGGAGACCTCTTCCTTGGCGGCAATGCCGTTATCGACGGTCACGATCAGCTGGGGGCGAGCGAGCTCGTTAACGCGGTCGAGCGCCGCTCGCGAAAGACCGTAGCCCTCGTCAAAGCGATGCGGAATAAACGGCGTGACATCGGCTCCAAACGTGCGCAGCGCCTCGGTCAACAGGCAGGTCGACGTAATACCGTCAACGTCAAAATCGCCAAAGACCGCGATATGCTCGTGGTTGCGAATAGCACGCTCGACGCGGTCGGCAACGACCGACATGCCTGGGATAATGAGTGGGTCGGCCCAGTCGCGATCGAGCGAAGGCGTCAAAAACAGCTGGCCTTCCTCGATGGATGTAATGCCGTGCGCAACCATAATACGCGCCACCAGCCCGGGAATGCCCAGGCCAACCGAAAGCTCCTTTTCGAGCTCGGGGTTTTGCTGAGCGACCGCCCAGCGATGCGTCGTCTTAAGCGATGACATAGGCGCCCACCCCCGATAGGGGCAGGTCGCCGCGATACCTCTCACGGTTCATAGCGATGAGTCCTCTGTGTATGCCCGCTTCGGCAGGCAGATCTGTTGAACGGATTTATTATACCGTGCAGCGCGGACGCCAATCGCCGCAGCACGCCGCGGTTTCGGTAAACGATGCCGGTAATAGCCTCGAAATATTCGAGCGTTTCTGACGCACGGACGCATGCGAGCGTCTAGCATATCCATTCAAAACGGATTCACGAACAAAGGGAGTCACAAGCGCATATGAAGCAATGGGTTGGACTGGGCAAATTTCTCGCGGGGCACATGCAGGTCATCGTTCCGATTTGCGTGACGCTCGGCGTGCTCTTTCCCCAGCAGATCGGCGTGCTCAAGCCAATCGTTCCCGCCCTGTTTGCCTTTATGACGTTCCAAGGTGCGCTCAGCAACACCTTTCACCAGGTGGCCGAGGTGTTCCGCCGTCCCCTACATTTGATTTTGGCGTTATTTGTCTCGGCCGTGCTCATCCCCATCGCGGCGTATGCCATGGGCTCACTGTTCTTTGGTTCCAACCCAAACCTTGTCTGCGGCATCGTGCTCGAGTACAGCGTACCCGTGGCAGTCACCGCCTTTATGTGGATTAGCATGTTTGGCGGCAACGGCCCGCTCGCGCTCACCATCATCCTGACGTCCTCGGTCATCTCGCCCGTCACGATTCCGCTCACGCTTAAGCTCCTGCTGGGTGCCACCGTTGCAATCGATGTTCCGGGTATGATGCAGAACATGGCCTTTATGATCGCCATCCCCGCCGTGCTCGGCATCGTGGTCAACGAGTTCACGCGCGGATGGGGACACGAGAAACTCTCCCACGCGCTTTCGCCCGCCTGCAAGTTCATGATGATGGGTGTCATCGCCTCCAACTCCACCGCCATGAGCGAGTACGTGCTGCACATGAATGCGGTGCGCCTGGAAGTCGCCCTCTTTATTTTGACCTTCGCCATCAGCGGCTTTGTCGTCGGCATTCTGGTCGCCCACGCGTTGCACCTGCCGTATAGCGAGACGACCACCATGTGCTTTACCTGCGGCATGCGCAATATCTCTTCGGGCGCCGTCATCGCCACGCAGTATTTTCCCGGCGAGGTCGTGTTTCCCGTCATGTGCGGAACGCTGTTTCAGCAGGTGCTCGCCTCGGTTATCGGACATCTCTTTGAGCGACTGACCGGCGAGGAGCGCGCCGCCCAGCGCAAGCGCGTCGAGGCCGGCCGCGACGCCATGGCACGCTAGACTGTCCGCATTACGCGGGTGATAGTCTTGCTATACGAGCGTTTCCAGATGCGCACGCAGGCGCTCTGCATCGATATCGAGCGTGGTCTCGGCATTGACCTGGGCCAAACGATAACCGACAAAGTAGGGCGAAACCACCCAACGCGGCAACACCTTGGCAATGGTCCGGCCGTCCATGTGGTAGAAGAACAAGTTGTACGACTCCGCGCGGCCGCCGTGGTGCTCGTGCAGGATATAGTGCAGGGCCACCTGAATCGCATCGGCAAACAGGTCCGCTTCGGCTTGGTCGCGGGCGTCGTCGCTGGCGGCGATTCCCTGTGGAGCCGAGACGTTGACCTCAAAGAATCCCATAATCGGTTCGGTTGAGATGTTGACCGAGATTCTCCCCTGCTGCCAGACAGCGATGCCTTCAAAGTTGGCTAAGGTCAGCGCCGCATAGCCGTCCTCCTGTTCCAAGCCCACAATCTGCATGTGTGGATGGACGAGGCTGCCGCCCGAAAGCGGACCTTTGTTCTTATACATGAGTACACTGCGGTACTGCTGGGAATCGATCATCTGCTGCCAACAGCCCAGAGCAAACCGCATCACATGGTGGAGTTCATCCGGCTCATAGGTCACCAAGTCGGCATCGTGATCTGCCGATTCAATCAACACGGTTTGACGGGTGGCGCGCAAGGTCTTGAACCTATTCTCGAGCCAGATGCAGTCACCATCGCGCTGGATGATGTTGGCGAGCCCCTCCGTGTCACAAAAGGGGCACGCGGTGCCAGGGCGACGATTATCGTCGGGCTTACCGCTCGCCTGCTGGACGTCAAATACCAGCGCCACGGGTTATACCTCCAGCGGCACGATCTTGGTGCCATGGAGTTCGGAGACGCCCAGTGCCGCCGCCACGGTATCGCGATTGGCCGTGGAAATGCCGCCACCGGGAAGAATGGTCAGGCGGTCGCCCGCATACTCGACAAGACGCGACAGGTGCTCCAGGTTGTCCTCGATCGGCGTTCCGGCAGCACCACCATGCGTCAGGATGCGCGTGATGCCGCAGTCGGCGAGTGTGTCAATGGCATCGAGCTGAGCCTCGAGCGAGAGCTGGTCAAAGGCCATGTGGAAGGTGATATCGATGGCCCCGCGCTTGCACTCCTCGGTCGCGCAGCCCGTAGCCATCACGAGGGCGCCGAGGGTGAGCTCGTCGAGCGCCCAGCCGCCGGCACAGGGCTTGCAGCAGCCAAAGACCAGGCCGTCAACGCCGGCGCTCACGGCAAGACCCAAGTCCATCTCCATCATGCGCAGCTCGTCCTGGTTGTAGTGAAAGTCACCGCCACGCGGGCGAATCATGCACATCACTCGCGCGTCATGCTCGTGAGCATAGCTGACCGTAGTGCTGATAACGCCGGCCGAGGGCGTGGTACCACCGACGGCAAGGTTGTCGCACAACTCGATGCGCTTAGCACCGGCATCGATAGCCGCCGGCACACGCTCAAAGCTCTCGGCACAAAACTCGTACAGCATAGATAGCCCCCAGGAGACATTTCGATTTCCACACGGCATTGTCGCACGTTAAATAGCAACCCGCACGATGGAACAAAACCTTGACAAGGAGTGTCCCAAAGTGCCGGCACATAAGGAACGTCCCCAGGTGCCACCTTGAGCGATGGGTACTCATTTAAGTACGTCCCCAATGAGTACCCGCAGGGGACAGACAGACCGGACTCCCTATACGACAACTGTTGACATCATATACTATGTGTCATATAGTAGGTGTTACACAGTATACTACGAAAGGAGGTGTGCGGATGGAGGCACAGATGAAGCGCGGCTTCCTCGAGGCCTGCGTGCTCGCGGCCGTCTCGGGCGAGGAATCCTACGGCTATCAGATCGTGAAGGACGTGCCCGCGAGTATGGGGCTCACGGAATCCACGCTCTATCCGTTGCTCAAGCGCCTGGAGAAGGCGGGCTGCATCACCGCGCGCTCCGCCGAGCACAACGGGCGGCTGCGGAGGTACTACCGCATCACGGACGCCGGGCGCGAGCGTATCGCCGAGTTCCTCGCCGAATGGCCATCCGTGCAGGAGATCTACCGTTACGTGGAGGGGGCGCACCATGACGCGCGATGAGTTCTTGAACCGGCTGGGCGAGCTTCTGGCCTGCCTGCCGGCAGATCAGGTAAAGGAAACGCAGGAGTTCTACGCGGAGGCCATCGCCGACCGTATGGAGGACGGCATGACGGAGGCCGAGGCTGTGGCCGCCATGGGCACGCCCGGTGAGGTCGCCGAGGCAACGCTCGACGAACTGCCCGCCGTGCCGCGCGCGATCGCGAGGACCAAGCGCAAGAGCACGGCACTTCTATGGGCGCTCGCCATCGTGGGCTCTCCGGTATGGATTCCGCTGCTGCTCGCGTTCGTCGCCGTTGCCGCTGCAGTCTACATCTGTATTTGGGTTCTTGCGCTCTGCGTGTGGATCGTGGCCGCGGCATTCGGGGGCGCGGGCCTGGTAGGGCTCCTGTTCGCCGTGGACGGCATCATTATCGGGCATGTTCCGTACGTTTTGGCCTCGATGGGAATGGGATTCGCTTCCATCGGTGTGGCGCTCCTCACGGGAGCCGGCGCCTGGACGGCGTCCAAGCAGATCGCGCGCCTCTCTGCCCTTTGGGCGAAGAAAGCCGTTTCGCCCTTCTGGAAAGATCGAGGCAATAAGAGCCGCATGGGCGCCGAAGCGGCGCCGCTCACGGCATAGGAAGGAGTGCAAACATGTCCAGCGTAAAAAGGATTTACCTTGCCGTAGCGGGTGGGCTTGTTGCCACGGGGCTCGTCCTGGCTGCTATCGGATTTGTGGCCTCCGGCTTTAACCTCGCTGTGCTCAACACGCAGATCGACCTGCGCGATGACACCATCATTCTGGGTGGTGTTGAAATAGACGACCCGACAGGGCTTCCACTCATCGAGCAGCTTGCCGAGGTCGGCGAGATCCATATTGGATCTGCAACGACTGGTTCGTCTTCTCCTCGCAAATGATCGAGCTCGTAGCAGCCGTCCCCCCCTTCGGGCGCACCACGACGGGCATGAGCACGCCGCGCTCGGAGCCTTTTTGCGAGACCTTCCGTCACGCTCTTCCTGCGTGGTGAACCGGTCATCGACCGACGAGAGGCTGATGGGAATCTCTCGACTTCGGGCCAATCCCGCTCACCGATCTGGTCTTCCTTCGTGATGCGCACATAAGCGAGCAGACACCGCGCAGTGCTTCAGCGCGGCCGCACTTCCACGTCTATGACGGAGGTGCCCGGCGGCGTCTTGGCAATCCCCTTGTTTGCAGGCGTTAGCGCGTGGGGATCGCCCACTCGGGGGTCGAGGCCGCCGAGGACGGCGGCGAACCTCGCGGTGTCATTCGACATCGCGAGGTTCCCGGACCATGACCACCTGGCCTCGTACCGCGGCATAGCCCCAAGGGTGAGGAGCTTCGGCACGTCGATCAGGGCGCCCGCGCAGCGTCGGCCGGTCCGCCGTTCGGCAGAACGGCGGAAGTCCCTAGCCGCCCAGGTAAGCCTTGCGGACGTTGTCGTCGTGCAGGAGCTCTTGACCGGTGCCGGTCATGGTGATCTTGCCGGTCTCGAGCACGTAACCGCGTGTGGCGATGGAAAGTGCCATCTGCGCGTTCTGCTCGACCAGGAGCACCGTGGTGCCGGCCTTGTGCAGGTCCTCGACAATCTGGAAGATCTGCTCAATCAGAATCGGCGCCAGGCCCATGGAAGGCTCGTCGAGCATGAGCAGCTTGGGGTTGCTCATAAGGGCGCGGCCCATAACGAGCATCTGCTGCTCGCCGCCCGAAAGGGTGCCGGCGACTTGGCGACGGCGCTCCTTCAGGCGCGGGAACTGCTCGTAGACGCGCTCAAGGCCCGGAGCAACCGTGGACTTGGGCTGCGTGTAGGCGCCCATCTCCAGGTTCTCCTCGACCGTCATCTGCAAAAAGGCGCGACGGCCCTCGGGCACCTGGGCCAGGCCCTTACCAACCAGCTTATCGGCGGGCGTATGAGTAATGTCCTCGCCCATAAACTTGATGGAGCCGGTCTTGGAGCGCAGCAGGCCCGAGACGGTCTTGAGCGTTGTGGACTTGCCGGCACCGTTCGCACCGATCAGAGCCACGATCTCGCCCTCGTTGACGTTAAAGGAGATGTCCTTGATGGCGTGGATGGCGCCGTACCAGACGTTGATGTTGTAGACGGAAAGCATCGGCTCTGCCATTTAGTTCTCCCCCTTATCCTGCTTGCCCAGATATGCCTCGATAACGGCGTCGTTGTTCTGGATTTCCTCTGCCGTGCCCTTGGCGATGACCTTACCAAAGTTGAGTACGCAGATACCCTCGCAAATATTCATGACGAGCGACATGTCGTGCTCGATAAGCATGATGGCGATGCCAAAGGTGTCGCGAATCTTAACGATGTTCTCCATGAGCTCCGCGGTCTCGGACGGGTTCATGCCGGCGGCAGGCTCGTCGAGCAGCAGCAGCTTGGGGTTGGTGGCAAGCGCGCGGACGATCTCCAGGCGGCGCTGAGCGCCGTAAGGCAGCGAGCCGGCCTGTTCGTTTGCCAGATGCTCCATATCAAAGATGGAGAGCAGCTCCATGGCACGCTCATGGGCGGCCTTCTCGTGCTTCCAGTACGTCGGCAGGCGCAGCACGCCCTCAAAACCGGAATAGCGCTCCTGGTTGTGCAGACCGACCTTGACGTTGTCCTCCACCGTCATGGTGTTGAACAGGCGGATGTTCTGGAACGTACGGGCAATGCCCATGCGGTTGACCTGGTAGACCGACTTGCCCGAGGTGTCCTCACCGTCGAGCAGGATGGTGCCGTGCGTGGGCTGATACACCTTGGTGAGCAGGTTGAAGACCGTGGTCTTTCCGGCACCGTTGGGGCCGATCAGACCGGCGATCTCGGTCTTGCCGATAGTCAGGCTAAAGTCGTCGACTGCCTTAAGGCCACCGAACTCAATGCCCAGGTGGATGCACTCGAGTGCCGGGCGCTGGCCCAGATCGCGATCGGGAACGATGGCGCCAGAAGGATACGGGACCATCTTACCCTTGTTGAACTCAAATTTACTGGGCATCGGCTGCCACCTCCTTCTTGGAAGCAAAGCGGTCCTTAATGCGTGCGAAGAACGCCTTGAGCTGCGGGTTGTTGGTAAAGATCATGACCAGGATCAACACGATGGCGTAGATGAGCATGCGGTAGTCCGAGAACTGACGGAGCAGCTCGGGAAGCACCGTGAGCAACGCCGCCGCGATGACGGAACCGCGCATGTTGCCCAGGCCGCCCAGGACCACGAACACCAGAATGAGGATCGACGTGTTGAAGTCGAACTTGGTGGCGGAGAGCTGCGAGAAGTTACCGCCGAAGAGAGCTCCGGCAGCACCGGCGAGGGCAGCGGAAACCACGAAGGCGATCATGCGGTACTCGGTGACGGAGATGCCTACGGACTCGGCTGCAATCTTGTTATCGCGCACGGCCATGATGGCACGGCCGGTACGGCTGCGAACCAGGTTGAGTACAATCACGAGCGCGACCATAACCAGGATGGCGCCGGCAAGGAAGGTCGAATAGGTCGACACGCCCGATGCGCCCTGGGCACCCTTGATGATGGCGGTGCCGTCCTCAAGCAGGTGCAGGTCGTCGATCGTAGAGTTGCCCGTGATGTTAAAGATCACGTGCAGACCGCGGGAATCGACGCCCACAATGAGGCAGGTGACGATCTCTTTGATGATCTCGCCAAAGGCCAGCGTCACGATAGCCAGGTAATCGCCGCTCAGGCGAAGGACCGGGATGCCGATCAAGAAGCCCAGGATGGCGGCAGCGATAGCGCCGACCACAATGCTGATGATCAGGCGCATCGGATCGGACGGAACGGCGCTCTCCAGCGCGACGGCGGTAACGATGCCCGTATAGGCGCCGACACTCATAAAGCCCGCGTGGCCCAGCGACAAGTCGCCCGCAATACCGACGACGAGGTTGAGCGAGATGGCCATAACGATGTAGGCCGTGATGGGAACCAGCTGACCGGCGATCATGCGCGGGATCATATGGTTGGACTGCATAAAGAACACGATGGCGAATGCCACGATGCACATGGCGTACGTGACAAAGTCGTGACGCGTCTGCTTGTCTTTAAGGAACTTCATAACGCTCACCTACACCTTCTCGGGGACGTACTTGCCCAAGAGGCCGGCAGGCTTGACGAGCAGGACGATAATCAAAACACCAAAGACGATGGAGTTGGCAAGGCTCGTGGAAATGTAAGCCTGAGCCATCGCCTCGATGATGCCGATGAGAATACCGCCGACAAAGGCACCGGGGATGGAGCCGATGCCGCCGAAAACGGCAGCGTCGAAGGCCTTGATGCCAGGCATGGCGCCCGTGGTGGGCTGCAACACCGGCGAGTAGGAGCACAGGAGCACGCCGGCGATGGCGGCAAGGGCAGAGCCGATGGCAAACGTCATCGAGATGGTGCGGTTGACGTTGATGCCCATGAGCTGAGCGGCGGCCTTGTCCTCGGACACGGCGCGCATGGCCTTGCCCATCTTGGTCTTACCTGTAAAGAACATCAGGCCGGCCATGATAACCAGGCAGGCGACGATGGTGACGAGCGAGACGGCGCTTACGTTAAACTTGGCCAAGAACTCCGGCACCTGGAAGGTGACGAGCGAAGTAAAGTTCTTGGGCGTGGCGCCCCACAGGAGCTGCGCGGCGTTCTGCAGGAAGTAGGACACGCCGATGGCCGTGATCAGAACGGCCAGCGGGCCCGCCTGACGCAGCGGCTTGTATGCCAGACCCTCGATGAGAACACCGAGAACCGTGCAGACCACACAAGAGAGAATTACAGATGCCCAGCCCGGGAGGCCGAGATACGACGTGGCGCAGAACGAGACATAGGCACCGACCATGATGACGTCGCCGTGAGCGAAGTTGAGCATCTTGGCGATACCGTAGACCATGGTGTAGCCCAACGCGATGATGGCGTAGACGCTGCCCATGGACAGGCCGTTGACCAGGTATTGGATAAAGACCGTCATGTTCCACATCCCCCTTTCGAATAGGTTTCCAGTTGATGTATGAAACAGGGACGTTACATCGTCCCTAGATACCAAGCAAGCAGGGAAGGCCAAAACCTCCCCTGCTTGGGATCAAAACCGCTCTATGTAAGGCGGCCTATTAGGCCTGTACGTACTTGCCGTCGGTAATGACGTACGCCGTCGGGTCCTTCTGGACCTGACCCTTGTCGTTCCAGGAGAGCTTGCCAGTCAGGCCGTCAACAGTAATCTTGAGCATAGCCTCGGGAAGCTTCTCGGCAACCTCGGTGGGGTCGGCGTCGACGCCCAGGCCGGCCTCCTTAAGAGCCTCGGCCACCGCGTGCACGCCGTCGTAGGCGTCGGCGGCAAACTGGTCGGGGGTATCGCCGTACTTATCCTTGTAAGCGTTAACGAAGTCGGCGTTCTTCTCGTCGTCGGCGGAGAACGGGGTCATGAGCAGCAGACCCTCGGCAAGAGAGGTGTCGAAACCCTCAACGCCCAGGATGCCGTCCATGCCATCGCAGCCCATCATCTTGACGTCGTAGCCCATGTCCTTGGCGTTCTTGAGCAGGACGGACGCCGGGGTGTAGTAGATCGGCGCAAAGATCATGGTGGCGCCGGCCTGCTTGGCCTTGGTCAGCTGGTTGGTAAAGCTCGTGGCGGAGTCGTCCTTAAAGGTCTCCTCGTCAACAACCTCGAGCTTGGACTCAGCGGCCTGGGCCTTAAAGGAATCTGCGACACCCGCAGAATAAGCGTCGCCGGAGTTATAGAACAGCACGAACTTCTCGTCCGCATACTTCTGCGCCAGGAACTTGGCAGCGTTGACGCCTTGGTTGGGGTCGGTAAAGCATACCTGGAAGACGCAATCCTTGCCGTCGGTGACATCCTCAGAGGACGCGGACGGGGTGATCATGAACGTCTTGGGGTCGTTACCGCACTCTGCGGCAACGGCAACCGACGCACCCGTGGTGGTCGGGCCGACGAGGGCCTGCATGCCCCAGTCGAGCAGGGTATTCAAGGCGTTGACGGCCTTCTCGCCGTCGGCCTGGTCGTCCTCGGCCTTGCTGGCAAGCGGCAGCTCCTTGGTGGAGAAGTCCTTGCAGCCAAGCTCGACGCCCTGGGTAACGGACTTGCCGTAGGACGCGTTGGCGCCGGTCAGCGGGCCGATGGTGCCGATCTTAAACGAAGCGTCGCCCGAAGCGGAACCGCTGTCGCCGCCGTTGGAGGAGCAGCCAGCTAGAATGGACATCGCCCCCAGACCTGCTGCGCTCGCGATAACGCTCCTGCGATTCATAACAGGGTTCAATGACTTACCGGTGAGGCTCGACATGCGGCTCTCCTCTCAAATCTCGTCGGGTTTTGGCTGCCCGACAGGCCATCCTTCGCCGTGTTCGGCGTTCGCAAAATAGTAGACGCTTTAGTTAGGAAAAGTGGCGATTATTTCAACTTTTCTTTGGATTTGTTCATTTATCCATAGTTCTGCGTATTCCTACTACTTTATGCAGTAATGCCACTTTATTATGTAAAAGTAATGTTTCCATTCTGTTACAAGCGTTCCCCGCTCTCAATAAACATGGTGTCCCCCCTTTTTTCGCTGGCCGCGACGCGTCCGTCTTGCGGTACAGGGCAAACCTTATGGCGCAAACGTTGACAATTTTGTTACGGGAGTTCGTTTGTAGCGAGCGTGTTTCCAATATTTCCGCAGCGTTTCGGGGGTAGCGTTTTGCACAGCTCCGGCTGCCTGGCAAGCACGCGCCCGCACTTCACGCTAGAATGCACTCAACCTATAAGCAGTTAATTCATCCACAAGATGCACGAAGGAGCTATCTATGAGCGAATCCCTGCGCACCGTGAACGTCGGTCTGATCGGTCTGGGAACCGTCGGCGGCGGCGTGGCCCGTCTGATCAAGAGCCACCACGATGAGTACCTGGCAGCCTACGGCATCGACCTTAAGCTGACCCGCGCCTGCGCGCTTGCCTGGGAGCAGGCCGAGGCGGCAGGCATTGAGCGCGAGGCCTTCACGAGTGACTGGCACGACGTCGTCACCGACCCCGCCGTCGACATCGTCGTCGAGCTGATCGGCGGCGAGCATCCCGCAACCGAGATCTTCACCACCGCCTTCGAGAACGGCAAGCACGTCGTCTCTGCCAACAAGGCCCTGCTGGGCCGTCACGTCGAGACGCTCGCCGAAAAGGCGCGCGCGTGCGGCGTGCAGATTAAGTGCGAGGCCAGCTGCGGCGGTGGCATCCCCATTGTCAGCACGCTCGAGCACGACCTAGTGGGCAACAAGATCCTGACCATCGCCGGCATCCTCAACGGAACCACCAACTACATCCTGTCGCGCATGGACGCCGAGGGCGCCGATTACGCCGATGTGCTCGCCGACGCACAGGCCAAGGGCTATGCCGAGGCCGACCCGTCCGCAGACGTCGACGGCTTCGACGCCGCCAGCAAGACGGCAATCCTCGCCTCCATCGGCTTTGGCACCCGCGTGACCACCGACGATGTGTACCAGCAGGGTATCCGCACCATCGGCGCCGAGGACATCACCCAGGCCCGCGAGCTCGGCTACACCATTAAGCTGCTGGGCATCGCCCGCAACACCGACGCCGGCGTCGACGTCCGCGTGCATCCCACGCTGATCCCCGCCGACCACATGCTCGCCAAGGTCAACGGCGCCATGAACGCTGTCTACGTGGTAGGCGACGCCGTGGGCGAGACCATGTTCTACGGTGCCGGCGCAGGCTCCTTCCCCACCGCGAGCGCCGTCGTGGGCGATATCCTGTCGCTCTCCGAGCAGATCAGCCGCGGCGTGGCTCCGCTGCCCGAGATTGAGCCCTATGGCCACAACCTCGCCTTTAAGCCCATGGACGAGCTCCAGACCAAGTACTATGTGCGCCTGAAGGTCGCCGACCGCGTGGGCGCCCTGTCCGAGACGGTCGATATCTTTGCCAAGCACAACATCTCGATCTCGCTCATCAACCAGGTCGAGGACGGCAAGTCGGGCGTCAGCGATGCCTGCTCGGTCATCTTCCTGACGCACCGCGCGCTCGAGAAGGACGTCCAGGCTGCCGCCGCCGAGCTTGCCAGCGTCGACTGCGTGGCCGAGGTCGCCAACGTCCTGCGCATCGAGGACGTCGAGGCTTGGACCGAAGGCGTCATGGCCAACTAACCCAACGCTCGCCCAGCAATACGCACTTTGAGGGCTTCCGTCCGACGTGGGACGGGAGCCCTTTTGTCACCTGCCCTAAGCACAACGGCAGAGCATATTTGCGCGAGCCGCTCATCGGTAACGCGGGCTACCGTTCACCGATATGCAAACGCGACCGATTCCGGCTACCGCTACGCTGTACTGCGTATATCCGCCCGCAAAGAGAGGAAGCACCATGTTGCTCGAGGGCAAGAAAGCGATCATCACCGGAGGCACGCGCGGTATCGGCTATGCCATCGCCTGCCGTTTTATCGAGGAAGGTGCTGCCGTCACCGTCTTTGGCTCGCGCCAGGAGACTGCCGACGCTGCCGTTGAGAAACTGACGACCGCTTATCCCGAGGCCAAGGTCTGGGGCCGCTCCTGCGACCTCACCTCGCTCGAGGCCGTAACCGAGGCCTTTACCCAGGCTGCCGCCGATATGGGCGGCCTGGACACGGTCGTCAACAATGCCGGCATCTCCCAGCGTTCTCCCCTTTTGGACTACACGGCCGAGGAGTTTGCAAAGGTCATGGACCTCAACGTCGTCGCCGTCTTTAACGGCCACCAGGCTGCCGCCAAGATCATGGCCGAGGCCGGCCACGGCGGCACCATCACCACCACGAGCTCGATGGTCGCCAAGTATGGCCAGCCCTCCGGCGTCGGCTATCCCACGTCCAAGTTTGCCGTCAACGGCATGGTCCAGTCGCTCTCGCGCGAACTCGCCCCCATGGGCATCCGCGTCAATGCCGTCGCGCCTGGCGTAACCAAGACCGATATGGTCGCCAACCTGCCCGAAGAGGTTATTAAGCCCATCATCGCCACCATTCCGCTGGGTCGCATGGGCGAGCCCGAGGATGTCGCCAACGCCTTTGTTTTCCTGGCGAGCGACATGTCCTCCTATGTTACGGGTGCCGTGCTCCCCGTCGACGGAGCCGCCCGCTCCTAAAGGTCGCAAGCCACGACTTCAAACCTCAACGAGGCCCAACGCAAAAGGCGCGCTGCCTGCATCAACCGCAGGCAGCGCGCCTTGCTCTGTTTATAGGGGAAACTGCGTCCCGGTATTTCAGCTCAGAACGGGGCGCAGTTTCCCTCAGGCCCATCTTTCGGAAACTACGTCCCATTCTGGGCGCGGATTCTGGGACACGCTTTCCGAAACGGTCCCCTCGCGGAAACCGCATCCCACTCTGGGCGCCAATTCCGGGATGCATTTTCCGCGGCGACGTTGGCTACCTGCCGTCGTCGTCCTGGGCTTCATCGCGGGCGTAGAGCTCCAGCATGCGGCGGCGGTACTCATGAACGGCGAGCTTGGCGCGCTCTAGGCGGCGACGCTCGCGCGCAGTCAGCTTGGACGGGTCGATCTCATCGCCATAGGTTTTCTCGGCCAGCAAATGGGCGGCATCGACAATACGGGCATCGATGCGTTCGCTCGCCGCTTCGGCCGAAAGGCGGTCAGCAATGGAATCAATCGTGGGCATACCGTCGAGCGAGCGACCATGTCCATGCGACGTCAATAGCTCGTGCTCGCGGGCGAGAAGACTTGCAAGGTCGTGATGGGCGCGCAGGATATTGAGCGCATCGGAAGGATGCTCGGCAACCTCCGCCACGGCGGCGACCGGCGCGGCATCGACCACGCGGTAGAAGAGCTGCGCGAGCAGTGGCATCAGGAACACCGTGATGGCACCGGCCGCCACCATAACCGAAGCAACGCCCTGCGATAATGCGCCGGCATTGACAGCGACGCTCGTCACGGCGACGATAATCGGCAGCGCCGTGGTGCAGTAGAGCGCTACGGTAATGCGGCCGTGGGCAGAAACATCGCGCGTCTTAGGGCAGATGCTCATGGAGACGACAATGGGCACGGCGCGGATAACCAGCAACGCCACGATAAAGCCCACGAGCAGGCCAGGGCGCGATGCTACAGCCGTCAGGTCGATCTTGGCACCCGACACGGTAAAGAACACCGGGATTAAAAAGCCATAGGCAAGGCCATCGAGTTTAAGCTCGAGCGTATGGTTGCCCTCGGGGATGATATAGCGCAGGACAAAGCCCGCGGCAAAAGCGCCCAACACGATATCGAGGCTAAAAATGGCGGAAAACGCCACGAGCGTGACCAGGATGAGCACTGTGAGGCGCACGAACGTCTGAGAAGTCGTATCGGCGCGCTCCTGAATAAAGGCAAAGAAGCGGCTGCCGATACGCTTGGAGCGGCTGGGGACCACGGCAAGCAGCACGCACACCACGGCGAACAGTCCCAAGATCAACAGCGTCTCGACACCCGTACGGGCGGACAGCAGCACCGACATGGCGAGCACGGGCCCGAGCTCGCCCCACGTACCATAGGCAAGAATCGAATCGCCGACGCGCGTCCCGGCAAGCGACCGCTCGCGCAAGATGGGCATGAGCGCCCCAAGCGCCGTCGAGGTCAACGCCAGCGTCACGGCGATGCCATCAAAATGACTGACCGAGAACCACGGGGTAAAGCGCACGGCAAGCCAGGCGATGCCAAACGTGACGACCCACGTCGCCATGCCGTAACGCCCCTCGATGCCCGTGATGTTCTTGGGATCGATCTCAAAACCGGCAAGCAGGAACAAAAAGGCCAGGCCGAGCTCGGACACGAGCGAGACCTCGGCATCCACATGGATAATGCCGAGCATATGAGGTCCCAGCACCGCGCCAAACACGAGCAAAAAGACCGTCTCGGGAACGGGTTTTCCGGGAATCGCCGAGGCGATGAAGGGGCTTGCAAAGGCCACGAGTGCGATGATGGCGAGCGAAACAAATGCCATGTGATGCCTTTCTCTTGTTTGCGCTCCACTGTAGCACCCTCGCCGTCCTCAACGCGCCACGAGCTGTCGTATCATAGTGAGGTTTAAAAGTATGTGGCTCAAGGCGACCGCGAGGCTTGCCCCGCAAACCGACCGCTGCCGCATACCGCACCGTACGCCCAACCGATCAGGAAGGCAGGAACCAATGGTCTCTCGTATCTACGTGGAGAAGAAACCCGGGTTCGACGTCGAGGCTCAGCAGCTCAAGGACGAGCTGACCGAGATTCTCGGCATCAAGGGCATCGAGGCCCTGAGGATCATCAACCGCTACGACGTCGAGGGCATCGATGAGGAGCTGTTCCGCTCCTGCGTGCCGACCGTCTTTAGCGAGCCCCAGGTCGATGTGACCTACAACGAGCTCCCCGCAAGCGACGGCGCCGTCTTTGCCGTCGAATTCCTGCCTGGCCAGTTTGACCAGCGCGCCGACTCCGCCAGCGAGTGCGTGCAGCCCATCAGCCAGGGCGAGCGCCCCGCCGTACGCTCCGCCAAGGTCTATATAATCTCGGGCGCCCTGGACGAGGCCGCCATCGAGGCCATCAAGCACTACGTGGTGAACCCCGTCGAGGCGCGCATCGCCTCGCTCGACCTGCCCGAGACGCTGTACATGGAGACCCCCGAGCCTGCGCCCGTCGAGGTGCTTGACGGCTTCCGCGAGCTCGACGAGGCCGGTCTTGCCGCCTTTATCTCCGATCGCGGTCTTGCCATGGACGAGGCGGACATCGCCTTCTGCCAGCAGTACTTCCGCGATGAAGATCGCGACCCCACCATCACCGAGATCCGCGTGATCGACACCTATTGGTCCGACCACTGCCGCCACACCACCTTCGGTACCGTCCTGGATGACGTGACGATCGACGACGCCGTGGTGCAGCAGGCCTTCGACCGCTACATGGAGATGCGCCACGAGCTCGGTCGTGACGCCAAGCCCGTCTGCCTCATGGATATGGGCACCATCGGCGCCAAGTACCTTAAGAAGACCGGTGTCATGACCGATGTCGACGAATCCGAGGAGATCAACGCCTGCACCGTCAAGGTAAAAGTCGATGTCGACGGCGAGGACCAGGACTGGCTGTTCCTCTTTAAGAATGAGACCCACAACCACCCGACCGAGATCGAGCCCTTCGGCGGTGCCGCCACCTGCGTGGGCGGTGCCATCCGCGACCCGCTCTCGGGCCGCAGCTACGTGTACCAGGCCATGCGCGTCACCGGCGCCGGCGACCCCACCGTCCCGGTTTCCGAGACGCTCGAGGGCAAGCTGCCGCAGCGCAAGCTCGTGACCACTGCCGCCGCCGGCTACTCCAGCTACGGCAACCAGATCGGCCTTGCCACCGGCCAGGTCAACGAGCTCTATCACCCCGGCTATGTGGCCAAGCGCATGGAGGTCGGCGCCGTCGTGGGCGCCACCCCGGCAAACCACGTGCGTCGCGAGTGCCCCGCCCCCACCGACAAGATCATCCTGCTGGGCGGCCGCACCGGCCGCGACGGCATCGGCGGCGCCACCGGCTCCTCCAAAACCCAGAACACCGAGTCCATCGAAACCTCGGGCGCCGAGGTCCAGAAGGGCAACGCCCCAGTCGAGCGCAAGCTGCAGCGTCTGTTCCGCCGCGGCGACGCCTGCCGTCTGATCAAGCGCTGCAACGACTTTGGCGCCGGCGGCGTCTCGGTCGCCGTGGGCGAGCTTGCCGACGGCCTGTACGTGGACCTGGACACCGTGACTAAGAAGTACGACGGCCTGGACGGCACCGAGCTCGCTATCTCCGAGTCCCAGGAGCGTATGGCCTGCGCCGTCGCCGACGGTGACGTCGATGAGTTCATGGGTTACGCCGCCGAGGAGAACCTGGAGGCAACCGTTATCGCCGAGGTTACCGCCGAGCCGCGCATGCGCATGGCCTGGAACGGCGTCGCCATCGTCGACCTGTCCCGCGAGTTCCTCAACTCCAACGGTGCGCCCAAGCACCAGGTCGCCCACGTGTGCGCCCGCAGCGTGTGGCAGCCCAGCTGGGCCGGCACCACGCTTGCCGAGCGTATGACCTCGCTGGTCACCGACCTCAACGTCGCCTCCAACAAGGGCCTTTCCGAGCGCTTCGACTCCACCATCGGCGCCGCGACCGTGCTCATGCCCTTTGGCGGCAAGACGCAACTCACCCCCAGCTCGGCTATGGTTGCCAAGTTCCCCGTGGACGGCGAGACCACCACGGCGAGCGCTATGGCATGGGGCTTCAACCCCTACCTGATGGAGGCCGACCAGTTTGCGGGCGCCTACCTGTCCGTGGTTGAGTCCATCGCCAAGCTCGTGGCTGCCGGCTTTGAGCACAAGCGTGCCTATCTCTCCTTCCAGGAGTACTTCGAGCGTCTGCGCACCGAGGCCGAGCGCTGGGGCAAGCCCATGGCAGCCGTCCTGGGCGCCCTTATGGCCCAGGTCGATCTGGGTGCCGGTGCCATCGGCGGCAAGGACTCTATGAGCGGCTCGTTTGAGGACGAGGCCGGTGAGCTCAACGTTCCGCCGACCCTGATCAGCTTCGCTGTGGCCGTGGGCAAGGCCGCCCGTGCCGTCTCGCCCGAGTTCAAGGGTCTGACGCATCGCGTCGTGCGCATCGCCCCCGCCACCTATGGTGAGGACTACCGCCCCGACGCTCAGCAGCTGCTCGCCGCGTTTGACGCCGTCGAGGCGCTCACCGCCAACGGCGACGCCCTGGCCGTCTCCACGCCCGGCTACGGCTGCGGCGCCGAGAGCCTCTTTAAGATGTGCGTCGGCAACCAGATCGGCATCGAGCTTGCCGAGGACGTGGACGTGGAGAGCCTCTTCACCCCGCTCTACGGCAGCTTTATCGTCGAGCTCGCCGAGGACGCCGAGCTGCCCGAGGTCGCCGACGGCGTTGTCGTCGAGCCCCTGGGTACCACCGTCGAGGGCTATGTCATCGACACCGGCTCCGAAGTCATCGAGCTCGCTGAGCTCCAGGAGGCCTGGGAGAGCGGCATCGAGGGCGTCTTCGCCTACCGCAGCACCGGCGAGACCGCCGAGGTCGAGACCATCGACTTCCGCGCCAAGGATATCCACGTGTACGGCGGCGCCAAGATCGCCCGCCCGCGCGTAATCATCCCCGTGTTCCCCGGCAACAACTGCGAGTACGACAGCGCCCGCGCCTTCCGTGCCGCCGGTGCCGAGGCCGACACCTTCGTGATCAACAACCTCACGCCCGAGGCCGTCGCCGAGAGCACCCACGAGCTCGCCCGCCGCATCCGTGCAAGCCAGATCGTCATGATCCCCGGTGGCTTCTCGGGCGGTGACGAGCCCGATGGCTCCGCCAAGTTCATCACGGCGTTCTTCCGCGCTCCCGAGGTCACCGAGGCAGTCCGCGACCTGCTCAAGGCCCGCGACGGCCTGATGCTGGGCATCTGCAACGGCTTCCAGGCTCTGGTCAAGCTCGGCCTGGTGCCCTACGGCGACATCGTCGACGCCACGCCCGATGCGCCCACGCTGACGTTCAACACCATCGGTCGCCATCAGAGCCGCCTGGTGCGCACCCGCATCTCGTCCAACCTGTCCCCGTGGCTGTCGCAGTGCAGCCTCGACGACCCCTACACCGTCGCCATCAGCCACGGCGAGGGCCGCTTTGTCGCCGACGACGAGGTGCTCGCCCAGCTGATCGCCAACGGCCAGGTCGCCACGCAGTACGTGGGCGAGGACGGCAAGCCGAGCATGGACCTTTCCATCAACCCCAACGGCTCCGCACTCGCCATCGAGGGCATCACGAGCCCCGACGGCCGCGTCCTGGGCAAGATGGGCCATGCCGAGCGTCGCGGCGACAACCTGTACCGCAACGTGCCCGAGCATGTCCCCGGCGATAAGTTCATGCCGATCTTTGAGAGCGGCGTAGCCTACTTCGCCTAAACCTTTCCCATCGGGTACAATCCCCTCGGGTAACAACACCCGCCACCGACACATCCGGTGGCGGGTTCTTTTTTGCTTCGCGCATGTAGGAAGGACATCATGGAAAGCCGCAAGCCGTATCTCGCCACCCTGCCCGGACTCATCCTGGGCTGTCTTGTTTGCTGTGCACTCTGGGGATCGGCCTTTCCCTGCATCAAGATCGGCTACGCACTCTTTGGGATCCCGGCGCACGATAGCGCCTCGCAGCTACTCTTTGCAGGTTTGCGCTTCACGCTTGCCGGCATCCTGGTTATCGTCGGTATGAGCACAGCTCAGCGCCGCCCGCTCGTCCCACAGGTACGCGATATCAAGCCCATCTGCATCCTGTCACTCTTCCAGACTATCGGGCAGTACTTCTTTTTCTACCTGGGACTCTCGCGCGCCAGTGCCATGTCGAGCTCCATCATCGAGGCCAGCGCCAACTTCCTCGCAATCCTCTTTGCCGCCCTGGCGTTTCGCACCGAAAAGCTCAGTACGGCCAAGGTGCTCGGCTGTGCACTGGGCTTTGCCGGCGTCGCGCTCGTCAACCTTTCGGGCGCGGACGGCACCTTTGGCTTTACGCTCGACGGCGAGGGCTTTATCCTGGCCTCCACCGTCGCGGGTGCCCTGTCGACCTGCCTGATCGGCATCTTCTCGCGCGAGCACGACGGTGTCTTGCTTGCCGGGTGGCAGTTCTTGGTCGGCGGCCTGGTCCTCACCGCCATCGGGTTTTTGATGGGCGGCGCGCTCTCCCCCACCGCGATCATCCCCGCCATCGCGCTCATTATCTATATGGCACTCATCTCCGCCGTCGCGTACTCGCTATGGTCGCGCCTGCTTGCCGTCAACCCCGTCAGCCGTGTGTCGGTCTTTGGCTTTATGAATCCAGTCTTTGGCGTACTGTTGAGCGCTCTGCTGCTCGGCGAGGGCGCTGGCACGAGCCCTGTTACCGTACTTGTTGCCCTGCTGTTGGTCTGCGGCGGCATCATCATCGTCAACAGGCCCAAAAAGGCCTAGCGAGCTCACCTTTTTAGGGAGGATGTTCGCACACTTTAGCTTAATGGAGTACATCGGAGAGCCGAGGGCCGCCATGCACGCAAGCTTGCACCCCTTTATCTAGCGTATCTGGATGCCAGCTTTCTTTTTCTCGGCCTTGACACGGTAGAGCTCCGCATCGGCAGCGCGAAGCAAGTCTTGCCAGGTATCGACGCCATCACCAACCCGTGCGTAGCCGATGGACATCCGCAACAGATACGGAACCTCGGCGCGCGCGAGCTCATCGTTGATTGTCGCGCACAGATGCATGATATCCTGTTCCGCCACTGCCTTTTGGAGCACCACGAACTCATCGCCACCATAACGTGCGATAAAGCCGCCAGACGCCGAGCAGACTTCTTTGAGCGCAGCGGATATGACCTGAAGAGCGTGGTCGCCCTCCACATGCCCATAGCGATCGTTAATCTGCTTAAAGCCGTCGCCGTCCATCATAAGCAGATATACATCTTCGGCCTGATCCACATTTGAGAAGAGCGACAGCATATAGGTCTCAAAACGGTTGCGATTGTTAAGTCCAGTCAACGGGTCGGTCGAGATGAGCTGCTCCTGGTAGATGATGTAGAGCAGCAACATGCTAATCATTATGCCGACACAAAGGCCGGGCACCGAGTATACGACCTGAAAGGTACCGCCCACCAGGGCCGGAATGGCGAAAAATGCCAAGGTTCGATAGATGGCCTTCGTCTGCAGGCTCTCGACCCTGCGAGATTGCACAAATGCATGCAGGGACGTATGTATAACGTAACAGTAGCTGACGATGGGCTGGATCATATAGGCAAAGCCGCGACGATACACGCCCTGCGAATCGATATAGAACAGGGCGTGCGTCCAGTAACTGGTAAACGCCAGCACGACCACCAGAGCCGTAGGCAACGCTACAAGCACCACCCTATAGCGCGAGGTCAAAAGGCGAGAACCCTGCACCGTCTCGGAATAGATAAACCAAATGAGACACGCGATAGCAAAGAGCGAAAACGAAACCGCGTTGGAAATCCAGTTGGCAGCAATGCCCAACGTGCCGTCCACACCGTCCGAAAGCGTCCAGATCATATCGAATAATATGTACGCGGCAGAGGTGTAGCCAAGCATGCTAAACAATAGCTGCTGGGTGCTCGAGAACAAGGAGCGACGACTTCGCACGGCAAGCCCGATAAGAACAATCATGCATAGCACGAATATCTCAATCTTAAGTGCCTTAACCACTAGCGCCATCCCTTCAATACCCAAGTGGTCAGAATCGCCCAATTCGAATCAGGGCAATAAACACCCCTTTACTCCGCAGGGGTAAAGGGGATAATAGCAGAGCGCCCGAACATCACTGCAAAACAGTTTCTGTTCGGGCGCCCATACGGCGCGAATTGCACACGCCGGCATCATTGATAGGTATCGATTGCTACTCGCCATCGATGTCAGTCGCGACGGCTTCCTCGATGGCCTCGACACCGACAGGCGACAAATCCTCCTTGCCTTGGCAGAACTTCTTGTCGACCCAGCCAGTCAGAATCGGAGCCATGACCGCCGTGATGATAACGGCGGTGGCGATCTGAGCGTACGCGGTGGGCGCAAGCTCGGCGTAGCGCGGTGCGACCTCGGCGAGGGCAACCGGTGTGGTCATAGCCGTGCCGGCAATGGTGGAGCAAGCCACAGCGGCCTTGCCATTGCCGCCGCACAGACGCTCGAACGCAAAGGTGATGGGACCGACGACAAACAGCGTGACAAGGCCCAGCAAGATGCCGGAAATACCGCCGGTGATAAAGCTCGACAGGCTCATGGACGCACCGAGCTGAAATCCGATGACGGCAATCGCGGGATTGGCACCGGGAACCAGCAGGTTCTTGATAAACGGGAACAGGTTGCCCAGAACCATGCCGATAACGAGTGGCAAGATGGAGCCGATAATGGTGCCAATGGGAATGTTGGCGAGGCCGGAAACACCGAGGATGATCATCGTGACGGCGGGGCCGGCCGTAAAGAACAGGATACCGACGGCGCCCTGCTCAGACTCATCGCCGAACTCGCCCATGATGCCCGTATAGAGCGCCATGTTGCAAAACGTGATGCCGCCGATGATAGACACGGAGCTCAGACCCAGGAAGTTGTCGTTAAAGAAATATGCCACGCCCAGGCCGAGAGCCGCTGCGACGACCAGCTTGGGAATCAGCACGACGATGCCGGTCTTGATAGCGCCCGGCGTGGACTTAAAGCTGATGCCGGCGCCCACAAACAGCAGGATCGCGGCGACGATGGTATTGGAGCCACCGCGGCAGGCAGCCGTAAAGAATCCGCCGATCTCAAAAACCTGCGGGCAGAAGGTGTTGAGCAAAAGACCGACGATCATCGGATAGATCATGATGTCGCCCGGGATGCGCGGGACCTTGAATTTCTTTTGCTCGTTGGCGGTCGCTTCCTGTGCCATGAAACCCCCATTTCCGCTGACGGGGTACAAAAGCCCACGTCACGCTTTGCTACAGTAAAGTTTGACCATGGTACCAGAAGAAATAGACCAGCTCGGTGAAAAATTCGACAAGTTGGGATGGAACGAGATTCGGCGCCCGCGACGCCACCCCTATATAAGGCTCAAGACGATATAGAGTACGATGCCCGAGACGCAGCACCAAAGCATCGATTTTGTCTTGACCGCCACGGCCACGACGCCGGCAGCCGCAATCCAGGGAACCAAGGCAGGCCAGGGTCCCGCGTCGAACGCGCCGGGGCTCGCCAAGTCGTTGGCGACCAGCGCGGCAAAGGCAGCGGGCGGGATATAACCCAGGGCCTCGGTAATGCGGGGCGACAGCGTTCTCCCGCGCAAGGCAAACGCCGGCGCGATGCGAAAGAACGCGATAGCAGCCCACGACGACAGCCACAGAACCAAGAACTCGTTAACGGGCATCGCGGGCACCTCTTCCGTCAAATACAGCATCGCACGCCAACGCAATGGCAATGCCGGCCACGACGCTTGCCGGCACGGCAATATTCGTGAGGCCCAAGAACTTGCATACGGCGACGGACACCGCGCCCGAAACCGCCGCGACAACGTTGCCGCGCGACAGCCGCTGCGAAAAGAGCAGGCAGATAAAGAGCGAGGTGCAGACAAAGGCTGCAATGGCGGTGGGAACATCGACAACGGCGCCGACGATGGCGCCCATCGTACACGAAACGCCCCATGTTGCGATAAGGATCACGTTGAGCACGAAGGACTCGCGCGGGCCCCAATCCTCCCCTTCAACCAACTTGGCAAGCGAGATGCCATATGCCTCCTCGGTAAGTGTCGCGGCAACAGCCAGCGTCTGACGCTTCGAGGCACCCGTCAGATGCGGCGCGATCGATGCCGAGTAAAGCGCAAAGCGCGAGGAGATGGCAGCAACGCTCGCGACGATCGATGCTGCAGGCACGCCCGCCAGCCAAAGATTGCAGATCATAAACTGGCCGCTGCCCGTCACAAACGTGCTGCTCAGAGCAAAGACCATCCAGGGCTCCATTCCCGTCTGCCCCATGATCATTCCGCACGGCGCGCCTATTGCAATATAGGTAAGCATCACTGGCCAGACGATTTTAAAGATCCTAAGGACCATGCCACTCCCATTCTGGTAAGTCGTCTGCAGCGCGCCTTGCAACGCAGCAGAAATATCAACCGGTGGCAATAAAGTTCACCTACAATTGCCACCGGATCGAAAGACACAACTTTTTAGGAAGTCATTATGACAGCTATCGATCGAGACCGGGCGCGCGCGGCCTTCAAAAGCTACACCGATGCCTACGACGCCACCAACCCACGCATCGCGCTCAAAATCGAGCATACGTACCACGTGGCCGAGGCATGCGATGCCGTAGCGCGCGAGCAGGGCTGGTCGTCAGAAGATATTGACCTGGCATGGCTTTGCGGCCTGCTACACGATATGGGCCGCTTTGAGCAGTTGCGGCACTGGGACACCTTTAAGGACGCCGAGAGCATGAGCCATGCAGCGCTGGGCATCGAGGTCCTCTTTGGCGAGAATCCCGCCGATGCACCCGCCGTAACGAGCATCCGCGACTTTATCGATGACCCGGCAGAGGACGAACTGATCCGCGCGAGCATCGCCCACCACAGTGATTTTCGCCTGCCCACGGAACTCGACACCCGTACACGGAGCTTCTGCGAGATCGTGCGCGATGGCGACAAGATCGACATTATGCGCACCATCGCCGACAGCACCGTCGACACCATCCTCAAGGTGGATGAGGACACGTTTCTCGCCAGCCACTTCTCGACACCGGCGCTTACCGCCTTTGACGAGCACCGCTGCGTCGCACGCGATGAGCGCGATGAGCCCGCAGACTACCTGGTGGGACTCATCTGCTTTATGTTTGAGCTCGTCTATCCAGCGAGCCGCGCGCTGGCGCGCAAACAGGGCGATATCCACCGCCTGCTCGACGCGCCCTTTGGCATTACGCGGCCCTTTACCGACCCCGCCACGCAGGCAACCTGGAGCCGCCTAAAGGACGAGATGCGCGACTGGCTGACGCGCGCTTAGCGCTCAAGCTGAGCCAGCAGCTCCTCGACGATCTCAACGGCATCGCCGACGACCTTGTACTGGGCGGCACCAAAGATGGGGGCATCCGGGTCCTCATTGATGGCGACAATGCACTCCGCCCCACCGATGCCGGCGAGATGCTGGATAGCGCCCGAGACACCGATGCTCACGAGGAGCTTGGGCGAGACCGATACACCCGTCTGGCCAATTTGGTGGCGATACTCCAACCAGCCTGCCTCCACAATGGGACGCGTGCAACCAAGCTCGGCACCCAGGGCATCGGCGAGCTTTCGCATCAGGGGCAGATTCTTCTTGGAGCCGATGCCGCGGCCCACCACGACCAGACGCTCGGCATCGGCAATTGAGGCCTGCTGTCCCCACTCCTCGGCGGGAATCGAGATCTCGACGCGGGCCTTAACGTCATCCGCAAGCACTACCTGGGTAATCGTGCCGGAGCGGCTATAGTCAAACTCGGGCGCCTTAAAGATGCCGGGGCGCACCGTTGCCATCTGAGGACGGTGGTTGGGGCAGATAATGGTGGCCATCAGGTTGCCGCCAAACGCCGGGCGCGTCTGCTGCAGCAGACCCGTCTCCGTATCCATAGAAAGCACCGTGCAATCGGCCGTAAGACCCGTCTGCAAGCGCACGGCCACACCGGGCGCCAGCTCGCGACCAAAGGCGGTCGCGCCGTACAGAATGGCCTCGGGCTTGCGCTCGGCTACCAAATCGCAGATCAAGCGAGCGTAGACCTCCGCGTCGTTCTGACGCAGGCGCTCGTCACGACAGACCAGAACTTCGTCCGCACCGGCGCAAATCAGATGCTCCAGGTCCCCGAGTGAGCCCTCGGGGCTCATGCCGACCAGTGCCACCAGACGGCAGCCGCGGGCATCGGCAAGCTCGCGCCCCTTGCCCATGAGCTCGAAGGCCACGGATGCAACGGCATCGTGCTCGTCAGTCTGCACGAAGATCCAGATGTCTCGATATGCGTCAAGGTCTGCCGCGCCGGCGGCCTCGTCGCGCTCAATCGAGATGGCGTTGACGGGGCAGGCGTCGACGCACCCACCGCACAGGATACAGCCGTCGGTTACGCGGGCACAGCGATTGGGGCGCTCACCCTCCACCACAATGCCGCCCGAGGCGCAGGCGCGAACGCAGCGACCGCAGCCGATACAGGCTTCGCTATCGATAATCAGCCCGCTCATCTATGCCATCCCCTCAATAATCTTGGCAAGTTTTACCGCCTGCTCGGACGCCGTTCCCTCAACGGCCTCGCACGTTTGGTCACGGTCGGGCACAAACGAGCGCACGACCTGCGTCGGTGATCCGGCAAGGCCGCAACGCGAGGGATCGGCGTTTACGTCGGCAGCGCTGGCCACACGCACGTCTGCATCCTCGGCCGCGCGAATACCGGCAATACTCGGCATGCGCAGCTGGCCAATCTCCTTGGCGGTCGTCATCGCACACGGCATCTCCAGGTACACCGTCTCCTCGCCGGCATCGCAGCCGTGAACGAGCGCCAGCGAGCCACACGTCGTAAATCCCGCGCTCTGCACACAGCTCACGTCGGTCACGCAGGGGACCCCAAAGGCGCCGGCCAGCTCGGGGCCGATCTGGGCCGTATCGCCGTCCACTGCCATCTTGCCGCAGATGAGCAGGTCAAAGTCCTCATCGAGTGCCTCGATGCCGCATTTGAGGGCATAGGTGGTGGCTAGGGTATCGGCGCCCGCAAAGGCGCGATCGGTCAGCAGCAGCGCGTCGTCGGCACCGCGGGCGATGCAGTCGCGCAGCAGCGATTCGGTCGCGGGGATGCCCATCGACACCACCGTCACACGCACGTCCATGCCAAAGCCGATAAAGTCGTCCTTCAGCGCTAGCGCACATTCGAGGGCACTTGCATCGAAGGGATTAACGACCGCCTGCTTGCCATCACGCACGATAGTATTGGTCTTGGGGTCCATCTTGACCTCGGTGCTTCCGGGCACCGCCTTGACGCACACCACCATATGGAAATCACTCATCTTCACGCGCCCCCTTTCTGGACGAGTTCATCCAAGAGCTTCTCCGTAAACAGGTTGCCGCGACCCAGCTGGCCGGCAGGATCAAGCTGGAGTTTGAGACGCGCCGACTCGACCATGGCCTCGTGGCCGTACATCGTCTCCAAGAAGCCCGCCTTGATCTTGCCGACGCCGTGTTCGGCAGAAACGGCACCGCCCATGGCCGTGACCTCGGAAGCCCACTGGGCAAAGAGCTCTCCACCACGACGGTAGTCTTGCGCATCGCGCGGCAGGATGTTCACATGCAGATGGTTGTTCCCGATGTGTCCCCAGGCAGCAGACTCAAGCCCGCTTTCGGCCAGCGTGCGGCGATAGAGGGCCACGACATCGGCAAGGCGTGCATTGGGCACCGACATATCCGATCCCAGCTTGGTAATGGTGGGGTCGGTGCGGCGACGCTCGTCAATGAGCATGTTGACGCTCTCGGGCACCGCGTGGCGGAAGAACCGCTGGCACTCGCGATCGACTTCGTTGCGGGCGACCCATGTCGCATCGTCGCGGCCGCCCGCAAGCTCCAGCACCCATCCCAAGTGGTACAGCTCCTCGGTCGCCTGCGCCTCGTCATCGCAGTCGAGCTCCACGTAGACACAGACCTTTGCCTCGTCGTCGAGCGCCGGCAGCGAGGCAAACGCTGTCGACTGCTCGCGCTGGCGACGCAGGATATCCAGGGCGCCAGCATCGAAATACTCAATAGCGGCGGCATGGGACAGCACGGGACGCACGGAATCGGTAAAGGACACGGCCTTGTCTTCGCTATCGAAAAAGCAACTCACACCCCATACGACCGAAGGTGCCGCCTGCAGGGCGATCTCGAGCTCGGTAATGACGCCGAGCGTGCCGCACGCACCGATAAAAAGATCGATGGCGTCCATATCGTCCGCAACAAAATACCCCGAGGCATTTTTGGTCTTGGGCATGGTGTAGTCAGGAAGATCAAGCTCGAATGTATGACCCTCTGCCGTCACGAGCGACAGGTGGCGGCCCTGGGCAAAAGCCTCGCCGCGCTGAAGCTCAAGCAAATCGCCATCAGCCAGCGCGACGTGGAGTCCCGTGATATGCGGGCGCATGGGGCCGTAAGCGTAGCTGCGGGCGCCGGAGGCGTTGCATGCCGCCATGCCACCCAGACAGGCAGATGCCTCGGTGGGATCGGTGGGAAAGAACTGCTCGGGGGACTCTTGGAACTCCTCGTAGGCCTCAAGCGATACCTGGTCCCAACCAGCGGTCGGCAGTACCTTCTTGCTCAGCTGCTTACGCAGCTCCGAGAGCACAACGCCCGGCTCCACGCGCAGCAGAAATTGGCCTTGTTCATCGCGGCGAAGGCCCAAGTAGCGATTCATACGGGAAGTATTGAGGATATGCCCACCGTGGGGCACGGCACCGGCGGCAAGGCCGGTTCGGGCGCCCTGAACCGTTACCGGGACACGCTCGGCATGGAGCGTTTCCAAAATGGCACGGACCTCGTCTTCCGTTGTCGGAAACGAGATGCTCGATGCTTCGCCCGATGCACGAGATTCATCGCGGCCATACTCTTCGAACTCATCGGTGAAGGGTTTAATGGTTGCAGACACGCGAACTCCCCCTTTAGCTAACTACAGTGTTTGCAGGGAGATGTTACCGCATCGTTTCGTCGACGTGTTCGAGACCGTCTCCATAATTGGCGATTTTTACGTTTGTGCAATTCGGCGAACGGCAAGGCTTCCTCGGCAGACGATGCTTTTGACACATATCGCCCCGCCGTCGCCGACCGCTCGATTGTCGCTCGAAAAAAGTTGAAGTAATTTTTCCACCTTTTACCTGCGGAGATGTCAAACCGTCAAGCATTTGGTCAGAAATTGGTCAAGTAGCGGCTGATACGGTCGGCGTCGACAGCCAAAACCGATAGAAGTTTTGGCCCCAGAAGCAGGGAGGTTCCCATGGCATATTACTGGCCCCAGTACGGCGTCGCCATCGAGGTCGACGACGATCCCTATCTCCTGCCTTTCGACGAAGAGGCGTTCCCCGATACGGCGGTCTACCACGTCACCACCGATGTTATCTGCGACCCCGAGTCGTTCTCGGCGCTCGCCCACCACATCGCGCGTATCCACGACATCGAGCTCCCTCACGACTTTGACGAGCTCATCTACTCGCGCCGCCTGATGCTTCACATGCTCTTTGGAGCGGACCCGTCCACGTTCGCACGTGTCTACACCACCAAGGACGCCGCATGAGTGCGAAGAAGCCGCCCCGCCTCGCAGGACTGGGGCGTCGCAAGAAACTCGTCGTTGTCTGCCTGGCTATCGCCTGCGCCCTCATCGCCGTAGGGCTATACGCCTGGCAGTCGCAGCCCGTGCCCGAAGCGGGCGCCTCAGTCACGACGGCAGAGGGTAAATCGCGACAAGAAATCCAAGATGAGCTCGATGCCATCGTCCGCGACAACATGATGACGATTTCGGTCGCGCCGGTCGCTCAGCTACAGGAGGACGGCAAGCTGCGCGTCAACGTGCAAAACGTCCAAGACAATAAATTTCCCCAGCGATTCCGCGTCATCCAAAACGACGAGACCATGTACGAATCCGGTGTGGTCGAGACCGGCAAGACAATCGAGACGTGCCCCGCCGGCGACATCAAAGAAGGCGAGGCATACATCGAGATCCAGGCACTCGATGCCAAGACCCTCGACAGCCACGGCAATCCGACACGTGTCAAGGTACGGGTTGAGCAAGCCGAGAACTAGCTTTTTCGGCCGACGCGACACCGCACGCAATTCACCAGCATTCGTCCAATCATCGCGGGGACGGCCCGCGGCGAATAGAAAGGAACGACCATGGACATCACCAGGAACATGAACGGAGCCAGAGCGCTCGTCGTGGGCGCAGGGCTCGCGCTCGCGCTCGCAATGGGCGCCGCCCCGACGCCAGCTCTGGCAGCCGGGCGCGTTGGAACCACGAAAGTAATGGTCAGGACCGAGATCGACAACGTAGAGTTCAAAGTTCCGACGGTTATTCCCTTCGTCGCCAAGGCCGACGGCACGCTTCAGGGCCCCTCAGAAGACGCGACCACCATCGACAATCATTCGGCCTACGGCATCCATGTCACCAACATGAAGATCGACGCCATGAACACCTGGACCATTGCCGCCGACGCCAAGGCCGGAACCGCGCAGAATTCCATCGACTTTAAGGTCGGCCCCGACGGCGCACTCCAGAACGCCAGCGCCGCAATGCAGGAGACGGGCCTCGATCTTTCCAAGAATGCAGCCTTCGACATGGGCTACCAGGGCATTGCCGGCGGCACGGACAAAATTAAGCTCAAGACAAGCGGAAACGTCGCCCGCGTCACGCGCGACATCTTCCGCGTAACCGGCGAAGGCGATCAGGTTGCAACGATCACCTGGACGGTCGAGCCCGGTGCGCACACGGCATAAGGCCGTCGCCCTGGCCGCCGTCAGTATCCTAGCGTTTGGGCCAGCCATGGCCTTTGCCCAGCAAGAACAGGCGCAGGCCGCCACGCAAGTGACGGTCGACCTCTCGGAGCTCGACCGCGGCAACTGCAAGGAACCGTTGGCACAGACAGACGACAGACGATGGCTCTTGGCAGCAGGCGCCACGGCAGCAGGTGCGGGAACCGCCGGCCTCGGTCTGCACATCAAACGCAGCCAGAAACGAAACACGGACAGGCCGCACTAAATTAGCTAAGGAGACCCCATGGCATCGAAGAACCTTTTGCCCGTCGTCGCACTCTGCGGCGCGCTCGCAACCGGAACGCCTGTCGCCGCTTGGGCGACTCCCGTCATGGCAGACTCCTTACCAGCAGCCCTAAGCTCCGCACCAAATCCGTCGAGCGCCATTGCGTGCAAGCGTTTTTCGTTCGCACAGGCCGCAATCTCAACCTCGGGATGCCTTCGTCGTAATACGGACGGCTCGATAGTCGTGGATATCAATCGTTCGAACAAGGCAAACGGCTCCCAGGCGGGGTGCGCCGTCTGCACATGGCGCTCGATTGTGCTCGATGCAGATGGCGATCCGTGCGATTTGGGGTTGCGCATCGATATCGCTTCGGTCGATGACTCGGCGAACGGAGCGAAGGTCGCCTTCGACGGTGCGTTTTTCGAGAAAGGAGGCGGTATATGTCTGGGCTGCGCCGCCGCGAATGCAGACGATGTGCAGCCCACCCTCTCATTCACGGCATCGCTGCGGCTGACCAAGGCGGGCACCGATGCCATCGCGGCGGGAGAAGCATCCCTGCTGTTCTACGCCGTCAGCACCAAAGACACAGACGCTCATTTCGAGAAGCCAGCCGGATCACTCAGCCTTACACGAGGGATAGAGGCAGGCCCTATTGAAATCGATGCCCACGCGCAAAGCAGGCAACGCATTCTTGCCGACCCGGCGCTTCTCGAAATGGAGTGGAACGGATCCGGAGCCATCGGGATTGTCCCCTCCGCGCTTGACGCCAAGACGCTCCCCTCAAACGACGAACCCATCAACGCAACCATACAAGAAGAGAGCACGGACAAAGAAGCAGGTGCGGGCGACACGCCGTCGCCGACAAACAGCGTCCCAGCTTCTTTCGAAGCACCGAATGAGCCCGCTACCGGTCCAAACGATCCCGAGCTCGCGGACAGTCTGGGACTTGCTGATCCTCAGGAGATCGATGAAGGTAACTGCTGCGTGCTTGCCGCCCTCGACCACACAGAGGTCATCGATGCTGCAAACATCGAAGTTGCCGCCGCCAATCAGCCCGTCCGCAAGTCGGCCATCATCGCATTTCCCGAATCCATCGAAGTCGTCTTTTTGCCATCGGGCGAGGTCGTGGCCCCAACACTGCTCACCTTGTTGGGCGCCAAGAATACTCGAAACGAAATTAAAAAGGTCACGGTTGTCGACCCTGCAACCACCGCTAAACTGCGTCTATACGCCGTTGCCCCAGACGGAGGCAAGACCTTGGAATTCGATGGCGACACACTTCTAGCCTGGCGACGTCTGGACATTATGCAAGACGTCTCGTATCAGATCGAACTCGAAGGGTTTGATCGTGCCCGCGATGCCAATATCATCGCCGCGGCTATTGAATCCCCGCAGCGGCTTATGACACTGCGCTTTGACTACTACCCCTATGTCCCGACAACCACCTGAGGCTTAAATGCTGCGCATCATTCCTAATACCACTTATATAACGTATTAGATGAGTCGCGATGTGCCTCGCATTTCGTTCTGCTACGATTGCCACGTTGGCATCAATACAGGAGGGCTCATGCCGGGCTTGGGAACAATCATCAACGTTGCGCTTTTAGTTGCGGGCGGTCTTTTGGGATTAGCGGGCGGCCGCTTCATTACACCGCGCATCCAAGACACGCTCATGAAAGCATCGGGGCTGTGCGTCCTGTTTATCGGCCTGGGCGGCACCATGCAAAAGATGCTCATCATCGATGGAAAGGCGCTAGCGACCACCGGTACCACCATGCTCATCGTCTCATTTGCGCTCGGTTCGCTCATCGGCGAGGCCATCAACTTGGAGGCCGCCATCGAGAACCTTGGCGAATGGCTCAAGCGCAAGACTGGCAGTGAGGGCGATAACGAGTTCACCAACGCTTTTGTCTCGACTTCACTCACCGTGTGCATCGGCGCCATGGCCATTGTGGGATCGATCCAGGACGGCCTGCTCGGCGACTGGTCAACGCTTGCCCTCAAGGGCGCACTGGACTGCATCATCGTCTGCACCATGACGGCCTCGCTTGGCCGCGGCTGCATCTTCTCCGCCCTGCCCGTCGCCGTGTTCCAGGGGACGATCACGTTGTTTGCCGGCGCGCTCTCCCCCATCATGACCACAGCAGCCCTCAACAGCCTTTCGCTCGTAGGCTCCATGCTCATCTTCTGCGTCGGCGTCAACCTCATCCGTCCTCAGACCTTCCGCACGGCCAATATGCTTCCCTCCGTCGTCATCGCCGTCATATACGCCCTCCTGTTCTAAATCTAGCAACGCAGCGGTATCTCGAACATCTGTTTGATGCTGTGCTATGATATGAGGTCACCGTAGCTGCGTTCGAGAGGAGGAGCGGTGGCCGACCAGGACATCAAGATGCTCATCGAGCGCATTATGGCCGAGGCCCGGACCCATCAGTCCGCCCGCTTCTCAAACGAAACCTACGCAGACGAGCCGATTCTCAAAACCGGCCGACAGATGCAGAATTTCCTCCCCGACCAGTACCGTAAAATGCGCGAGATATCGCGCTGGCAGGATGACCCCAAGGGCGGTGCGGGCCGCTGGCTTTCGGAAGCCGAGCTTTTTTACCGCCAGGGCCTGCTGATGGCCGACTTTGAGGACGACTGTCCCTACAACGGCACCTTTAAGTCGTACTTTCCCACCTACAACGCCATGAGCGACCGGCAACTGCGCGGCTACTTTACCTGGCGTGCCCAAGTGCGCCGCGGAACCGTCGAGGAAACGTCTACGTCCTTTGCCTTTCTGTATCTCTATGAGCTGATCTGCGGCATTGGCGTAGATAATCCACTCGATGGTTTTAACAAGATCAAGGCTTTTTGGGATGTCTATCGCGCCCTCGAGCCCGGCATCGACCGGTTTGCGCGCGTGTGGCTGCAAGATTACGCCGTGTTCCACGGGCTCGACCCCAAGCTGCTTCGCGACTCTAAAACCGTCATGTTCGATAACGCCCTTATCGAACTGCGGCGCGCGGCACGAGACCTTGTACCGGCACCGTCCGGCCAGACCCCTAAGCGTCGCAAAACCTCCGAGCCCACGCTCCCCCTTCCGCCCGATGAGGTGCGCGAGGAGCGACTCATGGCCGCCATCAACGCCCTCTCCACGTACAACCTAAGTAGCTCGCGGCTCGACCGCAGCCACCACCGTGATCTGCGCCACGTGGCGTGCGCCGTGTATGTCCGCATGGCGCGCTACTATGACACGCACCGAAAGACCGGCATCGTGGCAAGTTTATTTGGGGAGGAGACGGCCATGCCCTACACCATGTTTGCCTCGGCCGTATTCTTTGCGCCCGAGCGCCACGAGGACTGCGAATACCGTCTGGACCCCATCCATATCTACCGTTGCCAAAACGGTTTTTGGGAATGCATGCGGATTCACGGCAGCAGACAAAAGAGCAGCAAACTTGGCGAGATGATGCGCGCCTGCGACCAACGCCTGCGCCTGGCCCTGGACCCTGCCCATCCCCTTAAGGAAGAAAAGGTCCCCAAATATCTGGCCAAGATTATCGATGACGAGATTGTGGCATGGCTTTCGTGGGACGCCGCACACCAGCCCGTCAAGATCGATATCGATCTGAGCCAGCTGGGGCACATTCGGAGCGCTGCCGCACAAACGCGCGAAGCGCTTTTGATCGACGAGGAACGCGAGGACGGCACGCTTGCGGATGCCGAGGTGACAGTTGCCGAACGACGGGAAGCCAAGCCCGTGGCCGGCACGATCGCCGAACCAGTCGCGACGACCATGCAGCAGGACGAGGCTAGCGAGCCGACCATCTCCACCGAGCAGTTTGGCGTCGTGGCCCCGCTCCTCGCACCAGCACCCACGTCCGCTGACACCGCGTCCGCACTCGATCCCGCCGCAGACGCCTATCTTCGAGCACTACTCGAGCAAAACGCAGCGCAGACGGCATCGGCGGTGGCGCAGTCGGGCAAGAGTGAGGACATGCTTGTCGATACCATCAACGAGGCGCTCTTTGACCTGGTGGGAGACACCGTTATCGAATTCGGCGCGGCAGGGCCGCAGATTATCGAGGACTACGAAGCAGACGTGAGAGGATACCTAGACCATGAGTGATACCGCATCCGCAGCACCCCGCGTGCCCAAGCGCGTCGCTGCCGTCATTCTCAACTCGCTCAAGGGCGGCGTGGTCCCGCGCATCGGCCTTCCTTACATCACCGTAGGGCGCGAGGTCGAGATCCGCGCCCTGCTCACCGATTTAAGTCTCATCGCCGATGGCGGCGCGAGCTTCCGCTTTTTAGTCGGTCGCTACGGCGCCGGTAAGAGCTTTTTGCTCCAGACCATCCGCACGCACGCCATGGGCGAGGGATTCGTCGTCGCCGATGCCGACTTGTCGCCCGAGCGACGCCTGCAGGGCGGTCAGGGGCAGGGCCTTGCCACCTACCGCGAGCTCATCCGCAATATATCGACCAAGACGCGCCCCGAGGGCGGTGCGCTCAACCTTATTCTGGATCGCTGGGTCGCCTCGTGTGCCGACGTCGACGAATCGGTCGTCAATGCCCAACTGGCCCCGCTCGAGGAGATGGTCCACGGCTTCGACTTCACCCGCATGCTCCGCCGCTATCGCATGGCCGCATCCGGGGGCGACGAAGAGACCATGAGCCGCGTGACCAAATGGATTCGCGGCGAATACCGCACCAAGAGCGAGGCACGCGCCGAGCTGGGCTCCTCAACCATCATCAGCGATGACGACTGGTACGACTACGTCAAACTCATCGCGCGTTTTTTGGTCTGCAGTGGCTACAAGGGCATGCTGGTGCTCATCGACGAGCTCGTGAATCTGTATAAGATTCCCAACGCCATCACGCGCCAATACAACTACGAGAAGATCCTGACCATGTACAACGACACGCTCCAGGGCAAGGCGCAGTACCTAGGCATGATCATGGGCGGCACGCCAACCTCCATCGAAGACCGCCGCCGCGGCGTGTTCTCCTACGAGGCCCTGCGCAGCCGACTCGCTCAGGGCCGCTTTGCGCGCGAAGACCTTAAGGACATGCTCGCGCCCATCATCCGCCTGCAGCCACTCACCTACGAGGAGCTGCTGGTGCTGATCGAAAAACTCATGCAAATTCACGCCGGCTACTTTGGCTGGACGCCCACGCTTACCGAGAACGACTTGGTGGACTTCCTCAAGATCGAGTTCGGTCGCGTGGGAGCCGACACGCATCTGACGCCGCGTGAAGTCATTCGTGACTTTATCGAGCTGCTCGACATCCTATGCCAAAACCCCGACGCCAACGTGGCCGAGCTGCTGCAAAGCGTCGGCGGCGACGCGTTGGCGCCGGCAACCGCAACAGGCGACACCGGCACCGCAGGCGGCGACCGCAACTTCGCCGAGTTCACCATCTAACCCACCAAAAAGGGACAGGTTTATTTTGGCAGGTTTTATCTGGGCAAACGTTGAAGCAGTAATGCAGCAAGCCGTTGCCAGCCGCGTTGAGAGATTCGTTGTTGAAAGGAGGCCCCGTGAACGCCTTTGACCGCTACGCCCCGTTTATCCAAGACTTCATCTACTCCCACGATTGGGAGAGCTTGCGCTCTATCCAGGTTGCGGCGGCAGATGCCATCTTCAACACACAGGACAATGTGCTCCTGACGGCATCCACGGCTTCCGGCAAAACCGAGGCAGCCTTCTTTCCCATCCTGACCGAGTTTTGGGAGAACCCGCCCGCAAGCGTGGGCGCCCTCTACATTGGCCCCCTCAAGGCGCTCATCAACGACCAATTCTTCCGCCTCAACGACCTGTGCGAAGAAGCCGATATCCCCGTCTGGCACTGGCATGGCGATGTCTCGCAATCACACAAGGCCAAACTCATCAAAAAACCGAGCGGCATCCTACAGATTACGCCCGAGTCGCTCGAGGCACTCCTGATCCATAAGCACATGGCGATCCCGCGCATGTTTTGCGACCTGCGCTATGTGGTTATCGACGAAGTCCATTCGCTCATGCGCGGCGACCGCGGCGGGCAGACGCTCTGTCTTATCGAGCGCCTCTCGCGCATGGCAGGCGTGCAGCCCCGCCGCATTGGCCTTTCGGCCACCATCGGCGACCCCGAGCGCACGGGCGCCTTTCTCTCGCAGGGAACGGGGCGCGACTGCGTTATCCCCCGCTTTGAGGAACCGCGCCGCGTGTGGCGCATCTCCATGGAGCACTTCTACAACTCGGGCCCCCAGGCTCAGCAGCGGGGATTCATGGGCACAGGTCCTCAAGAGGCCGAAGTACTCGCGTGCGAGCGCATCGAGGCAGCGGCATCCGCGGCGCTGCCCGCCGGCGCCCAAGACATGCGTCACAGCGGACAGCTCACACAAGAGGAGCGCCATCAACGTCGTGAGCGGGCACGGGGCAAGGCCGCTCCCAAGGACCGCCAAACTTCCTCGGCCCCCGAGGGCGAAGTCGACATCCCACGAGCGACCGAGCAGGCGCTTCTCAACCCCACCGACACGGCGCCCGACAACGCCGACCCCGGCATGGGCTATATCTTCGAACACACCCGCGGCCGCAAATGCCTGGTCTTTGCCAACTCGCGCGAGGAGGCAGAGGCCGTATGCTCCATGCTGCGTAGCTACTGCGAGAGCCGGCACGAGCCCGACCGCTTTCTCATCCACCACGGCAATCTTTCGGCATCGCTGCGCGAGACGGCAGAAGAGCTCATGCGCGACGAGGAACAGACACAGACGACCGTCACCACCTCTACGCTGGAGCTCGGTATCGATATCGGCCGCCTGGAGCGCGCCTTCCAGATTGACGCGCCGTTTACCGTCAGCTCCTTTTTGCAGCGCATGGGGCGCACAGGCCGTCGCGATCTTCCGCCCGAGATGTGGTTTGTCATGCGCGAGGAAGAGCCCGAGCCGCGCACGATGATGCCCGAAACCATTCCCTGGAAGCTCCTGCAGGGTATCGCGCTCGTACAACTCTATCGCGAGGAAAAGTGGGTCGAGCCACCCGAGCTCGATCGTCTCCCCTACAGCCTGCTCTATCACCAGACTATGTCGACCCTCGCCAGCACCGGCGAGCTCACGCCGGCCGAACTTGCCCAGCGCGTGCTCACGCTCAGCTATTTCCACCGTGTCTCGGCAGACGATTACCGTGTGCTGCTACGTCACCTCATTAAGATCGACCATATCCAGGTCACCGAAGGTGGCGGGCTCATCGTGGGTCTCGCGGGCGAGCGCATCATCAACAACTTTAAGTTCTACGCCGTGTTCCAGGAAAACGAGGAGTTTACCGTCCGGAGCGAATCGGCCGAGCTGGGCACGATCGTTAATCCGCCCCCGCCCGGTGAGCGCATCGCCATCGCCGGACACTGCTGGATTGTCGAGGAAGTGGACTGGAAGCGCCACACTGTCTTTGCCACGCAGGTCAAGGGCCGGGTGCCGGCCTACTTTGGCGACTGCCCCGGCGACATTAACACGCATGTGCTCGAGCGTATGCGCCAAGCGCTCACTGAGCACGCAGCATATCCGTACCTTATGGGTAACGCACGGGCTCGCTTGGCGCAGGCTCGTCATACCGCCGAGATTTCGGGCGCGGGAACTAAGCCGCTCATCAATCTGGGTGGCGACACCTGGGTGCTCTTCCCCTGGTTGGGCAGCTACGCCTTCCTAGCACTCGAGCGCATGCTTAAAATCAAATGCGCCGCTGAGCTGGGCCTTCGCGGACTCGACCCGTCACGCCCGTACTTTATGCAGTTTAAGATGAAGGCCGACGAGGAGACGTTCTTTGAGGTGCTCGCCGCCGAGGCCGAAAAGGACTTCGATCCCATCGAGCTCGTCTATCCTGGCGAGGTGCCTTACTTTGACCGCTACGACGAGTTTGTTCCCGAAGAGCTCGTGCGCAAGGGCTTTGCCGAAGGCGTGCTCGACATAGAGGGCATGAAGCAGCGTGTCCGCAGCTGGCGCGACCACGCCTGAGACCAGTCTTTCTGGGACGGGGCTTGTTGAGCTACTTCTTGGCCAGGCGCCGGCAGCATGATTTTTCTGGGACGGGGATTAAAAAATCATTCTGTACCTAATGATTTTATAATCCCCGTCCCAGAAAAATCATGCCCGTAGCTAAAAAAGCCCCGTCCCAGAAAGACTGGTCGCAGGGAAACGCGCTAGTCATGGAGGGTAGCGCCGAGAAAGTCGGCGTCGAAGGGCACGGCTTCGGCAAAGGCGTAGTCGCCGTCGCTGACAATGAGCAGGTGGTTTTCCTCGCCGCCGAACTCCGTATCGCCACATGGGACCACCCAAACGTGGTCGAACACCTCGAGCGCCGTGGCGGCGCAATCGCGCAGGAACGTCACGTCGCTCCCCTCGTTCGCGCTCACAATATTAGCCACGTAGATGCCGCCCGGGTTCAAGCTACCCCGCACTAAACGCAACGCCTCAACGGTTGCCAGCTCGCGCACGGGCTCGGCACCGCCAAAGCAATCGCTCACGACCACGTCGTAGCGACGATGACCCACGCTCGTCACGCCCAGATACGAGCGAGCCTCAGCGGTAATCACCCGCAAGCGGTCACCCACCGCGCGCTCCAGCTCGTCTAGGTAGAACCAGCGGCGCGCCAGGCGCGTAATCTCTCCGTCATACTCAATAACGTCCATGCGCAAGCCCTCGTGCGACATCAGAGCGAACTTAGGATAGGCAAACCCGCCACCGCCCAGCATAAGCATGCGGTCGATACCGTGACCATAAGCGTCACGCATTGCGCCCTCGGCCTCAAACACGTCATCAAACGCGCGATAGTACGTAAAGACGGGCTCTGCCCAACGCTCGCCAACGTAGCTCGCGCTTTGGTAGACGCCGCCCTGCACGAGCACACGGACCTCGTCACCGCTCTCATCGTGCATGCGCTTCACGCGCGCCAACCCATTGCGAGTTCGCGCAACCTGCAGACAGGCAGCACGAACAGCGACAGCGGCCGCACCAAGCGCCGCGGCTCCCAGAGCAACGCCGGCAACGACGCCGGCAGAAACACTCGGCTTGTTCATCTAGAGCTCCTTTTGCAGATAAAGGCCATGGTCATAAAATCCAAGATGGCGATAGTACTCGCGTGTGCCAATCGCGCTAATCACGTTGATGCGCGCATAACCCGCATCCCGGGCAATCTCGCATGCATGCTCTACGAGCAAACGCCCCAAACCGTGATGCTGCGCCGCCTGGCCTTGATCCCCCACGCGCGCCGCCATGCCATACACGTGCACCTCGCGAATCATCGCCTCGTCCGGCGTCGTCGGCAACTCGTCCGCATGTGCGGTGACAAAGGCGCGATCGGGCAGGGACAGGCGCAAAAAGCCCGCGATCTTGCCCCGCGGCGTCACCCACTGCAAAAAGCGCTCGCGCGTCACCGGCGTCTCGTAAGCGACCTCATCAAGAGACAGTTCGTCCAGGTCGGCGCCCGCGGTGCTGATCTCGCGATAGCGGATCTCGCGCACCGTCGCGCCTTCTCCACGAGCCGCCAAGCGGTTCTCGACGAGCTGACGCAGGTTGGGCTTCTTGTTGCCCACCATAATGTCGTCGGAGCTAAAGTCGCGAATCATGCGGCTGATGCGGCAGAACGCCGGCGTCACCACGATGTCGTTTGCCAGCACATCGAGCAGCTCGTCCTCGGTATAGGGGCGCCACTCGCCACGCTCATAACAGCCCACCAGGCGCGAGCCCTCGATGAGCGCGCACGGGTAGACCTTGACCTCGTCGGGCATAAAGGCGCCCTCGGTCACAAAGCGCTCGTAGTCGCGCTTGTCCCCCTCGGGCGTAGCGCCCAGCAAGTTGAGCATAAAATGCGCGTGGATCTTAAAGCCAAACAGGCGCGCGAGCGAAAACGCCCGCTCGATCTGTGCCACCGAAATGCGACGCTCGTTGATATCGAGCAGGTGTTGGTCGAGGCTCTGGATGCCCATCTGGATCTTGGTGCAGCCCAGACGGCGGATGAGCGTGAGCGCCTGCGGCGTTACGGCATCGGGGCGCGTCTCGATAACGAGCCCCACCACGCGATGCTTCGCCGTCTCGTTGATGCGCTGCTGAAGCTCGAGCTCCTCCATCGTTGCCGCCTGCCACTCGGCGACCTCGCCCCACGGCGTACCGGGGCCGTACAGACGACGCACCGCGCGGTTATAGCCGCCCACGGCAGCATCCACGCGCTCCTGTTCGCCGGCAACACCGCTCGCAAGCTCAGCCTCATCGGTCGCAATACCGGCAGCGCGATAGCGTTCGCGTCGCTCCGCCACCACCGGCGGCAGCGTATCGGCGGGAGCGCCATCGAGCAGGCGCCCTGCCTCGGCACGGCTGATGCCCGGACGCGCCAACATGGGGTTAGCAGCCACGCCGGCAACGGCATCGTCATTGAGCGCACGGAAAAGCTCCGACATAAACCACGTCTGATAGCCTTGCGGATAGTCGCTCCAGGTACCGCCGAGCACGATGAGCTCAATCTTATCGGTCGCATGTCCCATCTGCGAAAGCGCGGTCAGGCGAGCGCTCACCTGCAGATACGGGTCGAAGCAGTTTTGCTCCGCACGGGCGCATGCCGGCTCGGCGTGCAGATAGCTCTTGGGCATGCGCAGGTCATTGGGGCAAAACAGGCAATCTCCCGAGCACGGCCACGGCTTGGTGATGACGGTAATGGTCGCCACGCCCGAAGCCGTGCGGCGGGGCTTCATGCGCAGCACCTGCAGCAGTTGGCGCTCTAGCTCGGCGTCGACATTCCATGCCGTCCAACGAGCCGGCTCCTCGCGTTTCACCCGCTGGTAAAACGGCAGCAGGCGACGCTTGGCCAAATCGCGCTTGTCGGCACCCTCACGGCGCGCCTCGGCATGTATCAATTTGACGAGTACCTTGTCGTCCACGGTCTCACCGCGACGCAGGGCATCGAGTATGTTCAAAATAATCTGTTCCATGACCCCATTGTAAAGGCAAAGGCGCCGGAGCCGATCTCGGCTTCGGCGCCTTCATCAAACAGCGCGGCTACGTTTGCGGGTCTCCGAAAACCACCCGTCACTCCGAATCAAACGACACGTCACCCGAACCAACCTCAAAACGATACGTGGCAGACTTATCACCGTTGTCGAATTCAAGATTTAATATGGTCTCGCCATCGTAGCCAAGCGGAAGGAAATCGCTCTCGAAGTCACCGCTGCCCACGGCGAGGCTCGCCTTAAAGCCCGTAGAGTTCGGAACCGTCATCTCCACGTCGCCCGAGCCCACGCTCACGTCCATCGACTTCGCGGGCGCCTGGTAGAGCTCGAACGCCACATCGCCCGAACCTACCTTGGCATTCAGGGTGTCGGTTACAGTACCAGCAAACTCGATGTCTCCCGAGTCCAACGTCAAATCAAAGTCGTGGCACGCAATGTCCGCGACCGTCAGGTCTCCCAACCCCACGTTTGCCGTAATGCCCATCATGTTATCGGCAAGCTCACGCGGCAGTTCAATGGTGACCTTACGGTCATGGGCGCGCTCGTCATCGCAGTCGAACTGGCTGATCTTGAGTGTAGAGCCCTCGATCTTGACCAGATTCTGAGTGGCGGCATCGGAAGCAGACACCCCCTTTGCAACGTGCCCGCTTTCGATGACACGCACCGGTCCGCCAGAGACACGTTTAACCTCGACCGTTCCCGACGTCACATCCAAGTCGAGCGATTGGAACGCGTCTTCGTCAAAAGTCGTGCTCGAAAGCTGCTGAGGCCGAGCGGAATAGTTACCGCCATCCAAAGAATCGTCCCCGTCAACCACATCGTCCATACCGGACAAACCGGATGCAATATCGCCGAGATCCCACGGGCCATCAAAATGAAACAATATCCGCGAAGTGCCAAAGATAAGCCCGATGATGAGCACGAACGCTCCGATACCGACGCCCAGGCGGACCTTGGACTCATGCGAGAGCTTCATCATTCATCACCTTCTTTGGCGCTCGGCTCAGCGGCGGTCGAGGAAGCCACGTCAGTATCAACCGCAGCGGAAACATCCTGAGCCTTAGCCGCCTCCGGCGCCGGACCAACCTGAATATCCCCGCGTGCCCAATCGCCATCGAGCGCACGCGCCACCCAGTGATAGATGGGGATTGTAAAGAAGATCAGCGCGGCAAAGGAGCCACCAAACAGGAACATCAGCAAAAAGAACAGCAGCCAGCACACGGCCCAATACGGAAACGACTGGAACGGACCTTTCAACGGAGTCGAGCCAGCTGCGCCGCCACTCGTCACCTGCGCCGTAGCGGCATTGGCGGCCTGCGCACTCCAGCTTGCCGCTTGCGCCGCCTTGGCCGCAGCATCACTCGCCTGCGTAGCTGCCTCCGTGGCGCGCGCCGCCGCCTCATGGGTGCGGGCACGTTCTGCCGCCTCGGCCTCGCGCTGACGGGCGCGGTCCTCGTTCTCAAACTCGATATCGTCCTCGATCTCATCGCTCGGATTGAGGAGCTCGTCCAAACTCACGCCATAGAGTTTTGCGAGCGAGATCAGGTTCTCGGTATCGGGCGAGCTCTCCGCACGCTCCCATTTACTGACCGCCTGGCGCGACAGCCCCAGCTTTCGCGCCAGCCCTTCTTGGCTAAAACCCTTGCTGCGACGAAGGTCGGCGAGCCGCTGCGCAGTTTCTACATTCATGGTTCCTCCTATGCGATGCCAGCCGTGCCGCCGGACCGTTTTTGTTCTTAAGGCGCCTTGCACAGTTAAAAATCTATCCGCCACCGCCAAAAGCATGCCACCTATTCTAGTGAGATTTTTGACAACCGGCGGTTGCGGGCATATATGAGCTGCGGAAATGTGTCCAAACAAAGCAATGACCCGCAGCTCGGTTGTCCCCGTTGCGGCGTTAACGGTAGTATGGTCGTACTGTTTATTCCGCACCGCCAACGGAGGGAGTTCCGCGCCGTGAACCGCGATTTCGCCTCATCGCTCATTCAGCTCAACAATACGTTCTATCGCGAGCACTCCGCCTCCTTCTCCGATACGCGCCAGGCACCGTGGCCCGGCTGGGTACGCACCATGGACATAGCGCTCGAGCAGCTCGACGTCGCCACGATCGAGCATCCCGTCCGCGTCTTCGATCTCGCCTGCGGCAATATGCGATTCGAGAACTTTGCCGCCGGCGGCGCACTTGCCGCCAAGGGCGTCGACGGCACAAACCCCTCGGCAGACGCCAGTTGCCCGTTTGAGTTCTATGGTGTTGACTCGTGTCAGGATTTGGCTATCGATGCGCACGGTCACGCCCTGCGCATTCCCAACCTGCACTTCCAGGAACTCGATGTGCTCGACGCCCTCATGAAGCTCAACCCCGCCAAGACACCCGACGTGCTTTTCAACGCCCCGCTCGCCGACATCTCGGTCTGCTTTGGATTTATGCACCACGTGCCGTCGTGCGAGTACCGCGTACGCGTGCTCGACGCCCTGGTGCGCCAGACGCGCCCAGGCGGCATCATCGCCATCAGCTTTTGGGAGTTTATGAACGACGGGCGCATGGCGCGCAAGGCCGTTCGTGCCGAGGCCCGCGCCGAGCTCACCCCGCCGTTTGAGGGTTACGATTCCGCGCAGTTTGAAGCCGGTGACCACCTCATTGGCTGGCAAAACGACCGCCACGCCTACCGCTATTGCCATCACTTTGACGATCAGCAGATCACCGACCTGGTGCGCGGCGTCCGTACGTTCTACAAGAGCGGCGAGGTCCCCGTGCGCGAGCTTGAGCGCTTCCATGCCGACGGTCGCAGCGGCGATCTCAACCGTTACGTGATTCTCAAGCGTCTATAGGCGTCAGCGACTCGTCGCTGAGCCGCACCGCATCTTTTGGGCAAATCGCCCCCCTTCTAACCCATCACCGGAACGTGCAGCCATGCGTTCCATACTTATGACCAAGGAGCCTCATGGGAGCCGTCCACGTTCGCACGCCTAAGAACTTTGTGCTCGAAGAGCGCCTGGGGCGCTACGCCGATGCAATCGAGACGAACCCCGAGGCCTATGCCGGAGATTGGCGCGAGGCTTGCGCGCCAGTTGGCAGCAAGCCCTTCGAACACCTTCACCTGGATCTTGGCTGTGGCAAGGGAACGTACCTTGTAGAGCGTGCGGCGCACGAGCCAAACACCCTCTTTATCGGTATGGACCAGGAGCCCATCTGCATCGCCTATGCCGCACAGAAAATCTGCGAGCAGGAGCTATCCAACGCACTCGTCCTGCCCCGAGGCGCCGCAACGTTGCCGCAGCTGTTTGCCGCAGGCGAGCTCGACGCCATAACCATCAACTTTCCCACGCCGCAGCCCAAGGCCAAGTACGCCAAAAAACGACTCGTCCATGTCGACCATCTGATGCTCTACCGCCCGCTCTTTTCAGCCGGCGCCACCGTCACACTGCGAACCGACAGTAAGCCATTGCGCGACTACGCCCTGGGGCAGTTTGCCGCGGCCGGCTACGACACGCTTTGGGTAAGCGACGACGTCCGCCGCGACCATCCCGAGCATCCCGAGACCGAGTACGAATGCCGCACGCGCGAGATGGGTGCCGTCGTCTATGGCATTTGCGCCACACCCGGCGCGCAGCCCAGCAATGAACAGCTCGCGGCGGGCCGCGCGCAGGAGCAAAGCCTTGCCTGCTACCTGCCCGAAAACCTCGATGAGCTCACCTATGTACCTCTGGGCATGGAAGAGGCCGTCGAGAACTTTAGAAACCGCACCCGCAAAGGCAAAAAGCGCCTTCCGCAGGAGTCATAGGGGCTTTTGACAGTCACGTCGCCAGCGAGCAAGCGCAAATAGGCACCGACGAACGACCCTCAAGCCTAAGTGAGTAGACTTTTTAGCAATAGCCAAGCACAACCCGCATAGGAACAAGTAAAACCGCAGGTAAATCCCTTACGCAAAAGCCATGTGCTGGCGAAATCGCAAAAAGTCTACTCACTTAGCTCGCGGCTGCACCAAACGGCTGAGCAGGACGCCCATTTCCTGCATTTTCTTTCGCGCTGGCACCCCGCGCCGCCGCTACGCCATAATAGTTGGCGGACAATCGCGAGAGAAAGCAAACACATGGCACAGACCACGACAGATATCGCCGCCAGCACCGTCTCCGGCGCCGGAGCCGCCAGTTCATTCTCGGGCGGCACGGGAACCGAAGCCGAATTCGGCTCACTCGGTGCGCTCTCCCCCACCTGGTGGGAGCCCGAGGACGGCAGCGAGCCCGAACCATGGCTCACGCCCGATCAAGCCTTCGAACGCTTCTTTGAATGGACGAGCGACCGCGGCATCGAGCTGTGGGATCACCAAGAAGAGGCCCTCATGGACCTGGCCGCCGGCGATCACGTCATCTTAGGCACGCCGACCGGCTCGGGTAAGTCACTTGTTGCGCTGGGCATGCTCTTTATGGGCATGGCACAGGGCAAGCGCTGCTACTATACGGCTCCTATCAAGGCTCTGGTCAGCGAAAAGTTCTTCGATCTGGTACAGGTGCTCGGCCGCGATAACGTCGGCATGATCACCGGCGACACGCATATCAACACCAAGGCACCCGTCATCTGCTGCACGGCCGAAATCCTTGCCAACGATGCGCTCCGCGAGGGCGAGGACGCCGGCGTGGGCTGCGTGGCCATGGACGAGTTCCACTACTTTGCCGACCCCGACCGCGGCTGGGCCTGGCAGGTGCCGCTGCTCACCCTGCCCCATACGCAGTTTATGCTCATGAGTGCCACGCTCGGCGATGTCACTGCCATCGCCACCTCACTCGAGGAACACACCGGCGCTACCTGCGACTTGGTCGTCGATGCCCCACGCCCCGTGCCGCTGAGCTACGACTACGTGACGACCTCGCTTGAGGGCACCGTCGAGCTCGCCATGCGCCGTGGCGAGGCCCCGCTCTACATCGTGCACTTTAGCCAGGACGCCGCACTTGCGACGGCGCAATCCCTCGCCAATTTTGGCATCGCCAGCAAGGAGCAGCGCGAGGCTATTAAGGAAGCCGCCAAAGGCACGAGCTTCTCGACGGCCTTCGGCAAGATCCTCAAGCGTTTGCTCGGCTGCGGCGTCGGCGTGCACCATGCTGGCATGTTGCCGCGCTATCGCCTGCTGGTCGAGCGCTTGGCGCAGCAGGGCCTGCTGCCCGTCATCTGCGGTACCGATACGCTCGGCGTCGGCATCAACGTACCCATCCATACCGTGGTGCTCACCGCGCTCACCAAGTTCGACGGCTACAAGATGCGTCGCCTGCGCGCCCGTGAGTTTCATCAGATCGCTGGTCGCGCCGGTCGCTCGGGCTTCGATACCGAGGGCATGGTGATCGCCGAGGCACCCGAGCACGAGATCGAGAATGCCAAGCTTATGGCCAAGGCGGGCGACGATCCCAAAAAGCTCCGCAAGATTAAAAAGAAGAAGGCCCCCGAGGGCTTTGTCACCTGGAACAAGCAGACCTTTGAGCGCCTGATCGAGACGCAGCCCGAGACGCTCAAGCCGCGCCTTCGCATCACACACTCCATGGTGATTAGCGTGGTCGAGCAGGGCGGTGACGCTCGCGCCCGCGTGCACGACCTCATCGAGACAAGCCTGCAGACCCCCGAAGAAAAGGCCAAGCTCGAGGTTCGCGCCGACGAAATCTTCGCCACGCTCATCGACTCCGGCGTCGTCGTGCGCACCGAGGTACCGCCCGCACCCGACGCTCCGGCTGATGCCGCGCCGGACATCGACTACGCGCTGACGGTCGACCTGCCCGAGGACTTTGCGCTCGACCAGCCGCTCTCGCCGTTTTTGCTTGCCGCGTTGGAGCTGCTCGATCCCGAGAGCGAGACCTATACCATGGACCTGATCTCAATGGTCGAGGCAACGCTCGAGGATCCCAAGCAGGTGCTGCGCGCTCAGGAGCGCGCAGCGCGCGACCGCGCGATGGCCGAAATGAAGGCTGACGGCGTCGAATATGAGGAACGCCTGGAGCGCATCCAGGATGTCACCTACGAAAAGCCGCTCGAGGATTTGCTCGACGCCGCTTTTGACAAGTACTGCCAGGAAGTACCCTGGGCAAACGACTACCAGCTCTCTCCCAAGAGCGTCCTGCGCGATATGCTGGAAAGCGCGAGCGATTTTAAGGGCTACATTCAAAAGCTCGGCATCGCCCGCTCCGAGGGCATTTTGCTGCGCTACCTGGCAGAGGCTTACCGTTCACTCGACCGCACCGTGCCCATCGAGAAGCGCGACGAGCGCCTGCGCGACATTATCTCGTGGCTGGGCTTTGTGGTGCGCTCGGTCGACTCGAGCTTGGTAGACGAGTGGGAGAACGCTGGCAACCCGGCAGCCCTCGACGCCACGCCGCCGCAGGGCATCGACGAGGTCGTGGCGGACCGTCGCGGCTGCACGTTGTTGGTGCGCAACGCGCTCTTCCGCCGCGTGACCCTTGCCGCCCGCGAGCACGTTCGCGACCTGGGCGAACTCGACGACGACTGGGGCATGAGCGAAATTCGCTGGCAAAAGGCGCTCGATGCCTACCATGAGCAGCACGAGGAAATCCTCACCGACGGAGATGCCCGCAGCGCCGCGATGTTTTCCATCGACGAGTCCGACGAGAAGACCGCGCACGTATGGCACGTGCACCAGATCTTTGCCGACGAGGACGGCGACCACGACTTTGGCATCATGGGCGATGTCGATCTGGACGCCACGCAAGACGGCGGCGAGGTCATCTTCAAGAACTACCGCGTCGGCTTTATCGAGGACCTGCTCGAGGACTAGCCGGGCACAATGGAATGGAACGAAGCGGGGCCGCTGGCAACATTGCCAGCGGCCCCGCTTTTTGCGCGATACGCTATCCCCTACTCGACATCCTCGACCTCATACGAATCAGCCTCGGCTGGCTCATCGTTTGTCTCTGGCGCAGCCTCGCGTGCCTCGTCAAACGCTGCCTTCATGGTCTTGTTGCCCCATGTGAGCTTGCGAATGGTAAGCTCATCGGCCTTGTTGTGGGCCAAGCGTAGGTTCTCGGTGCTGCGGCGCAAATCGTCCTTGGTCTTCTCGAGCTGCTTAATGGCGGCATCGATCTCCTTGATTGCCGACTCGAATTGCTTGCTCGCCAGGTTGTAGTTGCGCGAGAAGCCATCCTTGAACTTCTCCATCTTGGCTTCGAAGTTCGTGACATCGATATTCTGCTGTTTGTACTCCGCCAGTTCCTGCTTATAGCGAAGCGAACCCATAGCGGCGTTGCGAAGGAGCGTAATCATGGGAATGAAGAACTGCGGGCGGATCACGTACATCTTCTCATAGCGGTAGCTCACGTCGACGATACCCGCGTTATAGAGGTCACTCTCGGGCTCCAGCAGGGTGCAGAGCACCGCATACTCGCAGCCTTTCTGGCGGCGATCGTGATCGAGTTTCTTAAAGAAATCCTCGTTCTTGTGTTTGGTCGCGGTCTCGTCGTTCTCGTTTTTCATCTCGAACATGATCGAAATGATCTCGTTGCCGCTCTCGTCACACTCGCGGAAGATAAAGTCGCCCTTGGTACCCTCGGATGCATCGTTATCCTTCTCGAAATACGCGTTGGGAAACGCCGTCATGCGCAGGCGGTTAAACTCGGTCTCGCAGTGCTGCTCGAGCGACTCGCCCACCATCTTGGTGGACAGGCGGACCTTCATGTCCTTAAGGCGCTCAATCTCTTCATCCTTGTAGCGAATCAGTTCCTCGTTCGCGCGCTTGGTCTGCGCAAGTTCGAGCTCGTGTGCCGCCTTGGCCTGCTCCTCGCGTGAATCGCGCACCGCCAGCTCACTCGTGAGCTTGGCGCGGGCCTCGTCACGCTCACGCTCCACCGCGGCGACCGCCTCCGATAGGTTCATCTTGGCCGTCAGTTCCTGTTCGCGCAGCTGAGCACGCAGACCCTCGGCCTCCTGCTCGGACTGAGCCTTTGCGACGGAAAACTTCTCCTGAACCTTCGCGCGATAGTCAGCAAGCGTACGTTCGGCCTCGCTGCGAGCGGCCTCGAGCTCACGCTGCGACTCGGCCGCAGCAGCAGCAAGCGCCATCTCCTGGGCCTTGTCCGCCGCGGCGAGCCTGGCTTGCAGCTCGGCAATCTGGGCATCACGTGCGGACAGGTCGTTTTGAGCAGCATTGCGTGCCGCTGCCTCGGCAAGCTTGGCTTCATCATCTTTGCGCCCCAACTGCGCACGCAGGTTGTCGATCTCGCGCTGCAGTTCGGCATTCTCCTTTTGAGCATCGGCGCGGGCCTCAACCGCCGCGCGCTGGCTTGCACTCTCGCGCTCTGCAGTAGCGCCTTCGAGCTTGGCGCGCAGCTCGGCAAGCTCGGCATCGCGCTTGGCGACTTCTTGCGCCAGCTGTTGAGCCGCAGCGTTCTTCTGCTCTACGAGCTCAGCGTCGCGCTGAGACTCTGCCTTTTGCAAGGCAGCCGTCGAGCGCGAGCGCTCAAGCTCCAGTGCCTGCTCGCCCTCGCGCTGAACCGCCTTCACGCGCTCATCCAGGTCGCGCGAGAACTCGGCATCGCGCACCTGCTTGACGATATCCGCATAACCGGACGCATCGACCTTAAAAACTTCGCCGCAATGCGGGCACTTGATCTCGTTCATGGCAGCTCCTCGATGGACGCAAATTTCAACCGCCTACACTCTACCGCGCCGCACGGACAAAAAAGACGCCGCCGCCATAATGGCAACGGCGCCAGAACCACCACAAAGGCGACTGCCCCCTTTGTGGTGACTTGGGTCCTTACAGGTCGCGGTAGTCGATCAGGCGAAGATCAGGTTGAGACTCAAGCCAAGTGCGAAGCTCGGGGTCAATCAGCGCATCGACTTCCTTGGTGCGGTCGGTCGTGAGCGAGCTGTTCTCCAAGATAAAACGATCGAGATAGCCCGGATGGCACACAAAGACGACCGTCTCGCCGTCCACCATCTCGCGAACCGTCTGCATGATTACCTCTTTGGGCTCGTAGCCCGGTTCCATCGAGCGCATCACCATGCGCAGATCAGTATCTCCGCAATGCACCACAGCCGCGGGGTCGAAGCTCGCCTTTTGCTCCTTAAGGCCCAGCTCCTGAGCAACCGCCGAGATCGCTCGGTTAAGGTTTTTGCTCATGACGGCATGGGCCTCAAAGTAATCGGGCTCGCGGCCCACGATCTCGACAAAGCGGTCATGCTGCGCGCGGATCTCGATGCAGGCCTCGTCGAAGTCTATCAACTCCTCGCCGCGCTTAAAATGATCGCGGAAGGTACGGCTGCTATGGAACTCGCCGTTCTCGTTGAGCATGCTCGGAATGAGCGCCGGGTCGGCACACGGCTTGCCCAGGCACACGTTGGTATGCTGACCCACCGCAATGCCGACATCCGCCACGAGCGACCAGCCACGCTCGGCCTCGGGCATATTGGGCATAAGTCCCGCCGAGCGCACCAGGCCCTCATTGATACTGCGGGCAATCCCCAGGTTAACGGCATACGAATAACCGATATCGTCGGCACGAATGAGCAATTGCTTCATATTGACCCCCATCTACGGAAAGGGACACTTGAAGCGCAGCCAAGTGCCCCAGATAATTGTCCTACCGAACGGATGCTTTAGGCTTTGGCGGCAGCAGCGTCTTCGTCGAGCTGCTCCTTGGTAAAGCCAAAGAAGTAGGCGATGGCAGCGGCGGCAACAAATGCAGTGCCCGATGCAACGCAGCCCCATACGAGATTAGCAGTTCCGCCTGCAACATAACCTGTAATACCAAGGATATTAGTTGCGCCCAAAACATACGTGGTCACATTAGTGAGAGCCGCGATCAGGCCGCCGATAGCGCCGCCCGCGACCATGGCACCCAGGCAGCGAGTATACTTAAAGCCGCAGCCATACAGCGCGGGCTCCGTCACGCCACCGACAATGCCGGAGAGCGAGAAACCAAGCATAGCGCCCTTTTCGTCGACCTCCTTAAGGCGCAGGAAGGCACCGAAGGCCATGCCCCACGTGGCGAACTGAGCGATAGCACCCGCGACCATAACGCAGGAGTCAGACCCTGAGGTGAGCACCTGCACAATGCCGAGGGCAATCAGAACCTGGTGCATACCGGTCATAACCAGGAACTCCCAAAGCGCAGCAATGGCGACGAGGGAGAGGATCGTGACGATGCCGCCAGCGTTTCCGAGGCCGAACATAAAGTTGCCGACCAGGTCGCCCAGAATGGAACCAATCGGAGCTAGGGCGCACAGGGAAACGGGGGTCATCACAGCCATGGTGCACACGGGCACAAACACCGTGGAGAGCATGTCGGGGATGATCTTCTTCATGAACTTCTCGACGACCATCAGCACCGGCATAGACAGCAGCATGGGGAGCACGGTCGCAGAATAGTTGTTCAGCTGAGCCGGGAGCACGCCGTAAACCATCGTGGTCGTAGCACCAGAATCCGCAGCGGCGTTGACCAACGTCATGAACTCGGGGGCAATGAGCACGCCGCCGAGCATCATGCCGAGCGGCTGGCTGCAGCCGAGCTGCTTTGCGGCAGCCCAACCCAGATAGACAGGAAGGAAATAATAGCCGGCGTTGTAAATCCAGTTGTAGAAGAAGTTGTAGATGTCAGAATCGGCAGACCAGACACCGAGCATGCCGTCGCCGCAAAGTACGGCAAGTGTGCGGAACATAGCGGCGCCCATGATAATGGGGATCGTCATGCACATTGTCTTGGACAGGTAGTTAAGGGCCTTCTTGCCCGCAGTCTTGACCGTCAGTGGCTCCTTGGTGCCGTCATCGAGGTTCTCGTCAATGGAGCCTTCGCCCTTGACGCCCAGCGCAATGGCGGCGTCATAGACCTTCGGCACGTTCTGGCCAATGATGACCTGATACTGGCCGCCAGACCACTGTGCGCCCAGCACACCCTTGATCTTCTTAACTTCATTATCATTGGGAATGGACTGATCTTTGAGGTTCAGACGCAAGCGGGTCATGCAGTGCGTCGCGTTCGTCACATTGGAGGCGCCGCCGACGGCAGCGAGCACGTCCTCGGCAATCTTCTTGTTATCGACAGCCATGTCGAATCCCTTCTCTTCCAACTAAAGGCCGTGGGACTTCACGGCGCCAAGACGCACGATTCCGCTCGCGCCTGCGCAGCGCGCGATATCAGTTGGCAAGAGATTGATTTGCATGTGATTCCCGGGTGGATCGACATGAAAAAAGCCCCGCGCACAACCGACAGAGACCCAATTATGGTCTCGGCAGAATCGGTAGTGCCTCTCGGAGCTGCGCCGTGAGTAACACCCAACACACGGCGAGTATATGCGGCAGATGCGTTCGTTGCGGCTCAGATTACCGACGAACGGTAGCAAACGACCCGCGAACGGTCGCCATGACGGAAAGGAAATACCAGAGAGCCTATTTATCCGAGTGGACAGAAGCCACGCGATTCACATGCATGATCAGATAGACGAGCTCCTCTTGGGCCAATGGCTCGCCAAAGGTCTCTTGAATCAGATCGTCGACACGGTGAGCGCAACGCGATGCCGCCGGATACTGCTCCACGAGCACGTCGTAAAGACCGGAGTTCTCGGTATCGATCGGCTCTTTCTTTGCCACGCGGTCGAGCAGATAGCGCACATGAGTGGCAAAGCGGGCAAAGGCGAACGACGAGCGATCGACCGTCACACCCAACTCTTCTTGAATAATCGCGACCGTCATATCGAGCAGTCGCTCCTCGTGCTGCTCGGCAAGCACGCGCCGCTCGCTCGGCTTAACCGATGCGTTGACAATCGACATGGCAATGCCCGCGGCCTCGCTTCGGGGCATGCGCACATGAAAGCTCTTCTGGATACCGCGAACAGCCAGCTCGCCCAAGCGGCATTCGATGGGATGCAGCTGCTCAAGATCGCGCTCAAGCGGCAACGACACCACCATGTGTTCGCGGGCACGCTTAATGGCAAACTGAATATGGTCTGCCAATGTAATGGGAAGGTTAGGACTCAATTCGTACGAAAGCTGTCCGGTCGCGATATCAGCCAGCTGAGCAGAAAACTCCAGCACCTCGGGATCGACCTCATCGATAAACGCCAGGTACTTTGAATCAATGCCGTAAAAGGTACGCGTGATGACATCCAGGTCGACCTCACGCGGCATATCGCCAAAGCCGATACCACGACCCAGCGCGATAAGCTGACGCCCCGCGCCGTCTTCGCAGATGGCAGCGTTATGGTTAATGCGCTGGATAGCCCTCATGGATTCATCGCTCCTACTGAAACGCGCCGCACAGACCATCCGCGCGGCGCGTTCATTCTACCTGCACTTACAGCTACAGTCCAAAGAAGCCTAGGATTTGGTCACGGCTTACGGGCTTGTACTCGTTGGCATCGAGGCCGACATCATAGCGAAAGATGGGGCGCTCGCGATCGCGGTTGCGCGCGTTGGTGCGGTCTCCCCTGCTGTGGATATGCCCGTGCAACATGATGGCGCCACGCGCCTTGCCGTTCCAGCTGAGCATGGGGTAATGGCTCATTACCAGGCGATGGCCCTTAGCGTAACCGGGGGCGACCTCCAGATAATCGCGCACCTCATCCCAAATGTGCGGCGCGTCTGGATCTTCCCAGTCGCCGTCATGGTTACCGCGGATGAGCGTTACGTTCTGGCATTCGATGCGCTCGCGCAGGCGCACCGCTTCCGCCAGGGGCAATCGATACGTAAAGTCTCCCAGGACATAAAGGCGGTCGTCCACAGCCACGCACTCGTTGATGGCATCGATGACACGGCGGTTCATCTCCTCGACCGAGTCAAACGGTCGATCCATGTCGTGCAAGATATTCGTATCGCCCAGGTGCAGGTCGGCGGTAAACCACATCATCGTCTCTGTCCTCATTTCGCAACGCGTATAAGACCTGTTTAGTATACAGACGCGACGATGAGACAGTCACCCAAAGAGCCCGCCGAACAGACCTCGGCGACGCTTGTCCTTTTTATTCGAACCTTTACCCCGGGCGTTCTTATCCTTTTGCTTTTTGCGGTCCTGCTCCAACTCATCGTCATCGAGCAGCAAATCCCACTCAAACGGATCGCCTACCAGATCGAACAGGTCATCGTCATCAAACATGACCGCCTCCATCACCGATTAGCGAGTATCCACCACATAGTTGAGAAGTCTACGGGTTCGTGCGGACACAAATTCACCCCGTCCGTGTCTTTCAATCGCTTGCCGCAACGCTTGCGCGACGGGACGCTTGCAGATAAGATGGGAACACGGATGGCACCCGTGGCAGCGGGTCTTGCCAACTCCGATACACGTTTTCATCGTGAGAAATGGCCGTCTTCGCTTACGCGGGGGCGGCCACTTTGTTTATCCCTATGTCATCTGATTCTAATGCACAAACATGCGCACGAACTTGTGCTTCCAGCTTGCGTAAGGGGCATAGCGGAACGGCACGTCCAGCCACGTTGTCTTGTTCACGATGCTCTTCTTGTGGCTAAACGTATCGAAGCTCTCGCGTCCATGGTACTGTCCCATACCGCTCGCCCCCATGCCGCCAAAGCCCATATGGCTCGTGGCCAAATGCATAATGGTGTCATTAACACAGCCACCACCAAAGGGCACGTAACGCACAAAGCGCTGCTGAACCTCACGGTCCTGGCTAAAGATATACAGGGCCAGCGGCGTCGGACGATCCGTAATAAACGTCTCGGCCTCGTCTAGGCTCTCAAACGTCAGCACCGGCAAGATGGGGCCGAAAATCTCCTCCTGCATTACGGCGTCATCGGGGGACACGCCATCCAAAATCGTCGGCTCGATCTTGAGCGAAGTCTCGCGCGCGGTACCTCCCAGCACGACCTTATCGGGATCGATCAGCCCGCGCACGCGCGCAAAATGCTTGGCGTTGACGATATGCCCGTAATCCTCGTTATCGAGCGGATGCTCTCCAAACATACGGCGGGCCTCCTCCTTGATGAGACCCAGCAGCTCGTCGTGCACGCGCGTATCGACCAGCAGGTAGTCGGGCGCCACGCAGGTCTGCCCCACGTTGAGCCATTTACCAAAGGCGATACGGCGTGCCGCGACCTTCAAGTTAGCCGTCGCATCCACGATGCAGGGACTCTTTCCGCCCAGCTCAAGCGTCACGGGTGTGAGGTTTTTACTTGCACGCTCCATGACGAGCTTGCCGACCGGAACGCTACCGGTAAAGAAGATCTTGTCCCAGCACTCATCGAGCAACGCTTCGTTTTCGGCACGCCCGCCTTCGACGACCGTCACCAAGCGCGGATCAAATGCCTCTTCACAGATTTGCTTGAGCACCGCGCTCGATGCCGGAGCATAGGCACTCGGCTTGATGACCACGGTATTGCCCGCGGCAAGGGCGCCGGCGAGTGGCTCGAGCGTCAGTAAAAACGGGTAGTTCCACGGAGCCATGATGAGTGTGACGCCATAGGGCACGGACTGCGTCTTGCACACACTCACGGCGTTGGCGAGGTCACACGGACGCAGGCGCGAGCGACCCCATCGAGCCACATGCGCAATCTGATAACGAATCTCGGAAAGCGAGGTGCCGATCTCGCACATATACGCCTCGTCATGCGACTTTCCCAAATCGGTCTTGAGCGCATGGGCAATATCGGCCTCGTGGGCCCGCACCGCATCGCGTAAACTCACGAGCGCACGACGTCGAGCATCGACATCAAACGTGGCGTGCGTCTTAAAATAGGCGCGCTGATCGGCAACGATACGCGCGATTTCCTCGGTGTTCATGGGCCCTCCTAGTTCTCGTCTTCAAACATACCACCCGCAACGACCTCGTACATATGCTCGAGCTCCAAACGGTCCATTAAAAGCGGAACGGGGTACAGGGGATTGGCCTCGGCATCGGCATGGGCCGCCATTTGTGGAATATCGGAGCGGCGAATGCCCGTCACATATTTGGGTATGCCCAAGGCGGCATTCATGCGGTCGACCCAGTCGATAAAGGCTTCGGCCGCCAAGCTGTCCCGCGCGTTAGCCGGCGCGATACCGGCCATGCGGGCGAGGTCGGCGAGTTTAGGAGCAGCGGCTTCGCCATAGGCACGAAGCATGTGCGGCAGGATGATCGCGTTGGCCAAACCGTGCGGAACTCCGTATCGGCCGCCCAGACTGTGCGCGATGGCATGCACATATCCGACATAGGAGCGGGTAAACGCAACGCCCGCCTTATGCGCAGCCGAAAGCATATTGCGACGCGCACGCATGTCGTCGCCATGCTCATAGGCCTCGAGCAAATTGTCGTGGATGAGCTGCACCGCCTGGCGCGCCATCTTGCGCGTGTAGGGCGTGGTGCTACGGCCGATAAAGGCCTCGACGGCATGCGTCAGGGCATCCATACCCGTCTGCCCCGTAATGGAGGCGGGCAGGACGCGCGTAAACTCGGGGTCGTGCACCGCACAGCGCGGGATCAGCACAAAGTCGTTGATGGGGTACTTGTAGTGCGTCTCGTCGTCGGTAATTACCGCTGCAAGCGTGACCTCGCTTCCCGTGCCCGCCGTGGTGGGAACGGCGATGAGCAGCGGCAGGCGACGATGGACACGCAGCAGGCCGCGCATCTTGTTGATGGGCTTGTTTGGCTGCGCGACGCGTGCTCCCACGCCCTTGGCGCAGTCCATGGCCGAGCCGCCGCCAAAACCGATAATGGCCTGGCAGGCGCCCTCTCGATACAGGGATGCCGCTTCCTCCACGTTTGAGACCGTGGGGTTCGCACGTGTCTCGGCATAGACCGCAGCGCTAATTCCCTTGGACGCGAGCGCTGTCTCGAGCGGTGCCGTGAGCCCCAGACGGGCAATGCCGGGATCTGTCACGATAAGAACATGCTGTATTGAACGCTTTTGAAGCACTGCGGGCACTTCCTCAGCGTGCTCTAAAATGCGTGGCTCGGTATAGGGCAGTACCGGCAATGCGATGCGAAAAACCGTTTGATACGTTCGGCACCAGGCGCGGCGGGCTAGATGCATAAAGGAAGCTCCTTCATTTGTTGATTGGTCAACATTTGCTCGACCGATTGTACTCATCGGAGGTCGCACGAGGTCTAGCAATCGTTAATCAATCAACATCTACACATGCTTAAATTGTTTTATTAAAAATCATTCCTAATAGGCTTCACATTCGGTCTCATTTATGGATAATAGAACTCGTCAAGACGCACGTCCGGAGAGGGCCCTTACGGGACCGGACGAGCGCACCATCGCCATCGATCGAAAGGATCGAATCATGAAGTTTGTTTGCCCCGTTTGCGGTTATGTGGAAGAGTTCGACGGCGACCAGCTGCCCGAGGACTTCAAGTGCCCCCAGTGCGGCGTTCCCGGCTCTCGCTTCCTGAAGCAGGAGGAGGGCCAGCTCGAGTGGGCTGCCGAGCACGTCGTGGGCGTCGCCAAGATGGAGGGCGTCTCCGAGGACATCGTTGCCGATCTGCGCGCCAACTTTGAGGGCGAGTGCTCTGAGGTCGGTATGTACCTGGCCATGGCTCGCGTCGCTCATCGCGAGGGCTATCCCGAGATCGGCCTGTACTGGGAGAAGGCTGCCCACGAGGAGGCCGAGCACGCCGCCAAGTTCGCCGAGCTTCTGGGCGAGGTCGTGACCGACTCCACCAAGAAGAACCTCGAGATGCGCGTTGAGGCCGAGAACGGCGCCACCGCCGGCAAGACCGATCTTGCCAAGCGCGCCAAGGCCGCTGGCCTCGATGCCATCCACGACACCGTGCACGAGATGGCTCGCGACGAGGCTCGCCACGGCAAGGCTTTCGCTGGCTTGCTCAAGCGCTACTTTGGCTAAGCCAACTGCCTGAGACATAACCTCTAGCTCGAAGAAGGCCCGGACCGTATTGGTTCGGGCCTTTTTGTGTCTCGAGGACTCGTTAACGCCCTGAAATAGAGCTATCTTCGGCATCGGTTTCTCGTCAAAAACTAAGTGAGTAGACTTTTCGAAACTTGCCGAGCAGACCATCCGTATTGCTTTATAAAGTCGCAGGTAAATGACTTGTTTCAAAACGGCCTGGTCGCCAAAGTGCCAAAAGCCTACTCACTTAGAACCGCAGCCGTCCACGATCGAGCTGTTTTGTGTCTAACGGGCATCTTTCCGTCAATTACTCCCAATTTTGTCCAGTCAACGAATAGTTCAGACCGGAGTAATGTCTCAGCCCTTTGCTCATCTGAGCTTTTATCACGATATTCAGCATCGAGCATCCTGCATACGGCCTTAACGATCGCGTGGAATCTACCCTCATCGGATATCTGTCTGTGTGTCAGGAGAAGTACATCGTAGCCCATGGCCTGAAGGGCCGTCATGCGGTCAGCGTCACGCAAGCCATCCCCTGCGCATCCGTGCGAGGCCTTTCCCTGACATTCAATGGCCACCTGTCGCCTGCCGTCCGGCGAAGAAAGAAGTAGGTCGATATACACACGGGACTTTCCCACAATCGCTCGAGCACTTGTGCTTAGCATCACTTCAACATTAAGCTCTATGCCGCAGAAACCTTCGCCTCCCAGGGATCGCGGCAGTGCAAGTAGCAAATACGCCTCGACCTCAAAAGGCGACGCGGCGCCCAATGGAACGAGTTGCGATACCGCTATAAATCTATTGCCGTAACGCATCCCGCAAACATCTGAACAAAAACGGTCAAGGTCTCCGCCCAAAACCAAAGCGTCTCGACGCCATAAATTTGAGGCGGTGCCGTCCTCGGACGGGCAGCGCACCCAACCGAACGTTGTCGAAATCGCGCCCGAATCAATTGCACGCGAAAGCTCCGCCTCAAGTGCCGCCGGCAGGGCGCACACCGCAAACAAGCCACACACCTCCGCCAATACCAAAAGAAGCTGAAGATCCGTCAGATGCCGCAACATGATGAATGCCGTCAGTAGAGGAGACGTAATCAAAAACCCATGCTCCGTTTCCAGCACGGATTCCCTGGGAAGCTCACCAAGAAACAGCCGCTGCCTAATGCTGGCAGGACAAGTCCGTTTGTTTCTCGTCCGAACCAATGTATACAACGGAAAACCGAGCGCGACCGCAGCCGTCGGGTTGCGGGCGAGATCATATCGCTGCCGGTCTTCTTCCGGTCGTGGAAGAGGCGGACACAAAGCGCGGACTTGAGGAGGCAAACGCCAGTACCTAAAAGCCGATATGTCACAAAGTAGATCTTTCATAGGCACAGGAAATCACGAATTTCAACCCAGTCAGTCACGCATTGGCGCGAACGCACCAAAAATGGCGCCGAACGGACTGCCAAGTTTTCAACAGCCCTCCCCAACTGGCCAAAAGCTTGCCAAGAGCTGGACGAAGCCCTGTTGAAAACCCCATTTTTTTCTCATGCAGGAGCTTTGCGCGGCAAGTGAGTAGACTTTTTTTGAACATCCCGAGCAGGCCGGTCATCCTACTTTTCAAAACCGCAGGTAGATAGCTTGTTACAAAACTGCCTGGTCGCCAAAGTGCTAAAAGTCTACTCACTTAGGTTGCAGAGTGCCCCCCATTAGCTGCAATTCCAAGGTAGTTAGTACTTTTGGACTCAGATCGTCATACTGAACAAGAATTTGAGTTGAGTTTTCAGGGACAGATGCGCCATCGGCACACCAAAAACAGTCACCGATATCGATAAAAGGGATGCTCGAGCGCGTGAGGGCCCGTGCAAAAGTGCTTCCGCCCATTCCACGCTCCGCAACCACGATACAGTAAAGGCCCGCGTCTGCATGCTCGATCGAGACCTCCCCTGCCGGAAACGCTTTCCGTACAAGCGCTGCCAGGCCATCGCGTGCCTCGCGAGCACGCACGCGCACGCGGTTCACATGCCGCTCGTAATCACCCGATTCCAGCAAGCGCGCTAAAGCGACCTGGTCAACAGAACTTACCGACGAGGCGTAGAAACCAAGGTTGCGTTTAAACCTCTCCATTAGTTCATCGGGCAGCACCATGTACGCCAAACGTAACGCCGATGAAAGGCTCTTCGAAAACGTGTTGGTGTAGATGACCGATTGGGCGGCATCGATCGACGCGAGCGCGGGAATCGGCTTGCCGGCAAGGCGAAACTCACAATCAAAGTCATCTTCGATGAGATACCGGTCCGGCTGCTCGGCGGCCCAGCTCAGCAGGGCATAGCGACGCGCAATGCTCGTCACAAGGCCGGTCGGATATTGGTGAGACGGCATCAGGTGAAGGACATCCGCCCCGGTTTTCTGCAGAGCACTCAAGTCCACGCCTTCACCGTCCAACGGGATATGACGCACTTCGCAACCCATAGCCTGATAGATGCGCGTCAGGCGCAGATAGCCCGGATCCTCAACGGCATACACCTTGTCGGCTCCAAGCAACTGAACCAACATGGTATCGAGCAGCTGGGCGCCCGCACCGATAACAATGTTGTTGGGGTCGACATTCATACCCCTCGTCCCGCGTAGATGGTGCGCAATCGCACGTCGCAGCCGAGCGGTGCCCTGCGCCGGCGCGGGCGAAAAGATTTCGCGCTCGTCCTCGGATGCCAGCGTCGCCCGTAGCGCGCTTTGCCAAAGCCGCGCCGCCTCCAAAGCAGAAGGAGAAAGCGCATCGAATCGCTCGACCTGTCCGTTGACATCATGCACGCTGGGGCCCACAGAGACGGCATCTCGGTCGATGCCCTCCGCAGCCGAAGCCAAAACCGGTGCATCCGGAAGCTCGCAAGCGTAGTAGCCACGACGTGGCATTGAGCAAATATAGCCCTCAGCGAGTAACTGGCTATATGCATTCTCAATGGTAATAACACTGATTCCCAGATGACTGGCAAAGGCGCGCTTGGACGGCAGATGCTCCCCCGCCGTAATGCGTCCAGCTACGATATCATCTCGGATTTGCTGGTAAACATACTCATAGAGCGATGCTTCGCCGCGTTTTTCCAAATTGTAGTCAAGCATGAGTTTGTCACCTGACCTTATCGAGCTGTTCAATCTGGTATTAAGCTGACCTTATTATTATCTCGAAAACTGAGTATTTTGCCATGCGCAGCTCCCCGATAGGATTTTCCGTCAAGCAATGCACATGCCAACCAAGGGAGCAACCATGGCAGAACAGACCAGCAAGGCAGATCGCGTCAAACTCAATCGCGAACTCGCGCAGATGCTCAAGGGCGGCGTCATCATGGACGTCACCACGCCCGAGCAGGCACGTATCGCCGAGGAGGCAGGCGCCTGCGCCGTCATGGCTCTCGAGCGCATCCCGGCCGACATCCGCGCCGCCGGCGGCGTGTCGCGCATGAGTGACCCCAAGATGATCAAGGGCATTCAAGAGGCCGTCTCCATCCCCGTCATGGCCAAGTGCCGCATCGGTCACATCGTCGAGGCGCAGGTCCTTCAGGCCATCGAGACCGACTACATCGATGAGTCCGAGGTTCTCTCCCCCGCCGACGATGTCTACCACATCGATAAGACCCAGTTTGACGTCCCGTTTGTCTGCGGTGCCCGCGATCTGGGCGAAGCGTTGCGCCGTGTTGCCGAGGGCGCCACAATGATTCGCACCAAGGGCGAGCCGGGCACGGGCGACGTCGTCCAAGCCGTGCGCCACATGCGCAAGATTCAAAAGCAAATCCGCGACGTTGCTGCTCTGCGCGATGACGAGCTCTTTGAGGCAGCTAAGCAACTGCAAGTTCCAGTCGAGCTTGTGCGCGAGGTCCATGCCACGGGCAAGCTTCCCGTGGTGAACTTTGCCGCCGGCGGTGTAGCAACCCCCGCGGACGCCGCGCTGATGATGCAGCTGGGTGCCGAGGGCGTCTTTGTCGGCTCGGGCATCTTTAAGAGCGGCGACCCCGCCAAACGCGCCGCCGCCATCGTTAAGGCTGTGGCAAACTTCACCGACGCCAAGCTCATTGCCGAGCTTTCTGAGGACCTGGGCGAGGCCATGGTCGGTATCAACGCTGACGAGATCGAGATCATCATGGAGGAGCGCGGACGCTAGTCCAGCAGAAAGGATCTCACATGAGCGATTATGCAGGCCAGACGGTCGCCGTGCTGGCGGTCCAAGGCGCTTTTGCCGAGCACGAGACAAGACTATCCGAGCTGGGCGCACGTTGTATTGAGCTGAGGCAGGCGGCTGATTTGATGCAGGACTTTGACCGTCTGGTACTTCCCGGCGGCGAGTCCACCGTTCAAGGGAAGCTGCTTGATGAGCTGGGCATGCTCGAGGAGCTTCGCGCCCGTATCGCTGAAGGCATGCCCGTCCTGGGCACCTGCGCCGGCCTGATTCTGCTGGCGCGCGACCTTGCCGCCCATGACGATAAGGGCACGCCGCGTTTGGCAACCATGGATGTACTTGTCGAGCGCAATGCCTACGGCAGGCAGCTCGGCAGCTTTCGAACCAAAGGGCAAGTAGCCGGCATCGACGGTGAAGCGCCGCTGACGTTTATCCGCGCACCCCGCATCGTCGAGGTCCACGGCGACGCCAAGGCCCTGGCCGAAGTCGATGGCTGCATCGTCGCTGCCCGCCAGGGCAACCAGCTCGGCGTAACCTTCCACCCCGAACTCGATGAAGACACCCGCCTCCACGAATTGTTCCTACAAATGTAGACAGAGTAGAAACGAGCGTGGATTTTCGGACACATAACAAATGAGAGTGGATAATCTCCCACTTTGAGCTTGAATGCAGGCTCAAACCGGGAGATTATCCACTCTCATGCTATGTAGTCGTTTAAGAACGTCCCCAATGACTACCTTGGATCATGGCAACGCCGATGTTTTGGCAACGCCAGCGAGCGCCGCCCAGGGCGAACAAGTTGGCATGAAAAAGGCAAGGCATAGACCTTCTGGTCATGCCTTGCCTTTTGAATGACAAATTGTCGCCCTGGGTGGCGCGCAGCGTCAACTAGTTACGCGGTTCGTAGAACCGCGTAACCCCTAAAAGCGGTTGCCGCGGAAGCCGCCACCGTTGCGGCCGCCGCGATCGCCACCGCGACCGCCGCGGTCGTTACCACGGTTGCCGCCGAAGCCGCCACGGTTGCCACCGCGATCGCCATAGCCACCACGGTTGCCACCAAAGCCGCCGCGACCGCCACGGTCGCCGCCACGGTCGCCAAAGCCGCCACGGCCACCGCGATCGCCACCGCGACCGCCGCGGTCACCACCACGGCCACCGCGATCGCCAAAGCCGCCGCGACCGCCACGGTCGCCGCCACGGCCACCGCGCTCGTCACGGCCGCCGCGAGGACCGCGGTCCTCGTCCAGGCCCATGGCGACGAGCGGAGCGATAACCTTATCGAGAGCGGCCATCAGCTCGGTGGCCTCCTCGTAAGAAAGCTCAGGCAGGAGCTTCTCCTTCTTGTTGGCAAGCTCGACCAGGCCCTCAGCGGCATCCTCGGCAGCGAAGACGACGATCTTGCGCATATCGCCCTCGGCGTCGTCGATGCGGCCGACCAGATCGGCAGCCTCGGCCTCGGCCATCAGGCCATCGAGCTCACGAAGGCGCATGCCCAGCAGGTCGGACATCTCCTTCTGCTCCATCTTGGGCTTGAGGTCAAGAAGCTTGATGGCGCGCTCGATGTTCGCCATGCGCTCAGCCTTGGCCTCCTCCTCCTTGGAAATAGCAAAGCGACGGCTGCGCAGCAGGCGGGCGGCCTTCTGCATCTTGTCCATCAGCTCTTCGTCATCGTAATCAGCGGCGGCCTCGACAACCTCGGCCTCCTCCTCGGCGGAAACCTCGTCAGCAGCCTCAACCTCGGCAGCTTCGGTCTCCACGGTCTCGACTGCCTCGACCTCGGCAGCCATGGTCTCGTTCTCGGTCTCGTTCATGATCTCTTCGTTCTCAGACATGAGACTCCTTCTTGGCCCTCTCGGGCATCATCGCCCCATTCGCGGGGCCCGTCGCGCACTCTTTGCGCTTTAAACATTCATGCCTCTCGGCAAAACGTCCATTAGTTTATGGTGTCGCCATCCAATCTAGCTGCAGAATCTATGTGCACACATTAATGCGACATGTGCGACTCGCGGCGGGCGTACACCAGCGACACCGCGAACCCGGCCACGGCAATCACGGCCGCTACGCGCACGGCAGCCGCAAATCCGATCGCCTGGGCAACGTCCGCCGCAACGCCAGCGGCGCCGGCAACCGCCGCAGAACTCGAGAGCAGGCCGATAAACAGGGACGGGCCAAACGACGCGGCAATCATGTTCCACGTGTTGAGCAATGCCGTTCCGTGAGGATGCTCAGCGGCGGGCAACGTCTCCAGGCCGGCCGTCTGCGAGGGGCTCAGCACCAAACCGACACCGGCATACACCACAACAGTCAGCGCCACGACAATACCAATGTTCATGCTTGCCGCGGTCATCGAAATTGCAGCCTGTCCCACAGCAATCAGGGCAAAGCCGACCGGCAGCAGCGGCCACGCGCCACGGGCATCCATCACGCGTCCGCCCACAATCGAGGTCACAGCGTTGCAGGCAATCGCCGGCAAAATGAGCAAGCCAGCAACATGAGCCGTCATGCCGTATGCGCCCTCAAAATAGAGCGGCAACAAAACGCTCATCGAGAACGTCGTCATCATCGACACCACCACAAGCAGGCATGCAGGCCAAAAACGAACGCTCGCCATGGGACGCACGTTAAGCACCGGATGCTCGAGCTTGAGCTGACGAACCGCAAACAGGCCGAGCACCACAACAGCGGCGAAAAGCGCCACGATACCGGCCATCACATTGGTCGAGAACTCTCCTACGGAATACACGAACGCCGTAATGCCGGCGGCGAGCAAAATAACCGACAGGATATCGAGCGAAACATCCAGGCGCTCTCCGACATTTCGAACGAGCTTTGCTGCCGCCGCAGCGACCACAACACCGGCCACCAGCGGCACTACGAACACAGCCCTCCAGCCAAACAACGTGCACATAAGACCGCTGATTACGGGGCCAAACGCCGGTCCCAACGTGATGCAGGCACCGCCCAGGCTCAGATACAGGCCAAGCTTCTCGCGCGGAGCACAAGACAGCACCACGTTCATCATGAGCGGAAACAAGATGCCCGATCCCGCAGCCTGCAAAATGCGACTTGGCAGCAAGACGGTAAACGTTGGGGCGACCAAGCACAGGACTTCTCCGGCGACCAGGCATCCACATGCGAAAAACAGCAGCTTACGCGTCGAAAAACGACCAGACAGAAAGGCCATGATGGCCGTAAAGATCGACGTCACGATCATGTAGCCCGAAACAAGCCACTGCGCCGTGGTGGCACTCACCGAAAAGGCCGCCATAATGTCGTGCAGCGCCACGTTAATGATGTTCTCGTTAAACGCGGCAACAAAGGCTGCGATATACATGACGACGAGAAACGCCGAAGTGCCCGATGGCGTTGCCCTAACTTGTTGCTGAGATTTGTTCCCCATGCATTTCCTTCCTCTTGGAACGACCGTCGCATCGCCCCGGAGGAACCGTCCAGGGCGAGAATGAGCCCTAGACTTACGCCAAATGCCGCAACACGACGAATCTGGCAACATGGTCCAACGTCGAAAGATTGTAACGCGGACGCGCTGCTTTCCTTCCGCGCTATTATTGAAAGTCCACGAAAGCATGAGACATGAGGAGCCCGCCATGATTAAGCCCATCATGAAATCCGAGTTCTTTTTGCGTCTGCCTTCCGAAGACGCGGGACCCGACGATGCCGCGACCGGGCAGGACCTCCTGGATACGCTCCTTGAGCATGAGCACGAGTGCGTGGGCCTCGCCGCCAACATGATCGGCGTGCGCAAGCGCATCATCTGCGTAAAGGACGGCAACAGGACGCTGCTGATGTACAACCCTCAAATTCTTGAACAGGTCAATGCCTATCAGACGAGCGAAGGATGCCTCTCGTTGATCGGTGAGCGCCCCTGTACCCGCTACCGCCGCATTAAGGTGGAGTATTTGGACGAGAACTTCGTCCACCGCATCAAAAACTTCTCGGGCTACACCGCCGAGATTATCCAGCACGAAATCGACCACTGCAACGGGATTGTTATTTAGACAGCCAGGGTAACGATGCAGGTTGAGCACACGACAGCGAGCGAGCCGCATTTGCGCCAAGGTGACGTGAAATGAGAGGGCGCTGACCTTCTGGTCGCGCCCTCGAAATTGAACGTCAGATTGGCGTGAATGCGGCTCGCGCAGCGTCAAGTGGTCCGCCGTTCGGTAGAACGGCGGAACTAATTAGCTCTGGCGGTAATGATCGAAGAAGTCGGCGAGGTCCTCGAGCGACTCTTTGAGCACTTCCATACGCGGCAGGTACACGATGCGGAAATGGTCGGGCTCGCCCCAGTTAAAGCCGCCGCCGCGCGTAATGAGAATCTTCTTCTCGTGCAGCAGGTCGAGGGCGAACTGCTCGTCATCTGTGATGTTAAACTTCTTCACATCCATCTTGGGGAAGATATAGAACGCCGCACGCGGCTTGACCACCGAGATGCCATCGATCTTGCTGAGTGCCTCGTACACAAAGTTGCGCTGCTCATACACACGACCGCCGGGACGGATGTAGTCGTTGACGGACTGGTGTCCGCCGAGCGCCGTCTGGACGATTGACTGAGCCGGCACGTTGGAGCACAGGCGCATGTTCGAGAGCATGTTGATGCCCATAATAAAGTCGCTCATGCAGCGCTGGTTGCCCGAAAGCACCATCCAGCCAATACGATAGCCCGCAATCATGTGCGACTTGGAAAGGCCGCTAAAGGTGACGCAGGGCAGGTCGGGAGCGAGCGAGGCAATCGAGACGTGCTCGTAGCCGTCCATGCACAGGCGGTCGTAGATCTCATCAGCAAAGATCATCAGCTGATGCCTGCGTGCAACCTCGACGATACCCTCGAGCGCCTCGCGCGGATAGACGGAACCCGTGGGGTTGTTGGGGTTGATGATGACGAGGGCCTTGGTCGCGCTCGTGATCTTGGACTCCATATCGGCCAGGTCGGGATACCAATCGGCCTGCTCGTCGCACAGATAGTGCACGGGATGTCCACCGGCAAGGGTTGCGCACGCCGTCCACAGCGGATAATCGGGGCTGGGAATCAGAATCTCGTCACCGTTATCGAGCAGCGCGTTCATCGAAAGCTGAATGAGTTCGGACACGCCGTTGCCCGTGTAGATGTGCTCCATCTGAACATTGGGCAGGCCCTTGATCTGCGAGTACTGCATGATCGCCTTGCGCGCGGAGAACAGTCCGCGCGAGTTGGAATAGCCTTCGCAGTCGGGCAGCTGCTGGCGCATATCCTTAATGACCTCATCGGGCGTGCGGAAACCAAAGGGCGCCGGATTACCGATATTGAGCTTGAGGATGCGCTCGCCCTCGTCCTCCATACGGGCAGCCTCGTCGACGACGGGACCGCGCACGTCATACAGGACGTTCTCGAGCTTGGTGGATTTAGAAAAAGTACGCATGGTGGTGCTCCTTGGAATTTGAGCTGAAGGACTAGGTTCGGATTTGGCAACGTTATGGGACGAGGACGTCTCGCCTTGATCGGCGTCACCGGCGAGCAGCCAGGTAACATCGACCTCCAAAATACGGGCGAGCAGCTCTGCCACATCACGCCGCGGGATCGTCTTGCCGCTCACATATTGGCTCATCTGACTCTTGCCGAGTTTTTTGCCGAGCATCTCCGATGCGCGGATCACGTCCGACTGGCGAACGTCGCGATCGGACATAGTCTGTCGCAGGCGATCGCTAAACGTCTCTTGGGCCACAGGAACCTCCTTGCTGGCAAAGTTCAATTTATAGGACACGAATTGAACCAAGGTTCAATTTAGCAAGCAGTATAGCGCCGTACCTCATTCGAAAGTTCAATTTCATAAGAAAACGTACCGAACTCCGAGATTTGCCCAAAGCGGACAATAACGTGCACGCGTTTAGAGGTATTCAAGGAATCGAGCAGCAGCAAGCGAAACGTCGGCCGTTCGATATATGGCGTTAATCTGCCGATGGGGACGTCCCTCGAGCGGACGAATGGCGACATTGAACTGGCAGCGCCGCAAGATGAGCGCCGGAAGGATGCTCACGCCCAAGCCGTCCTCGACCATGGCCATAATCGCATAGTCATCCCAGGTCGACAGTTTTGAGCGCACTGTCAGCCCCGCCCGACGGAACAGCGGCGTAATCTCGTCATCGGTGCCGCGTTCCAGCAGAATAAACTGCTCGTTGGCCAAGTCGGCAAGCGAGACGGCCCCCTCACTAGCAAGCAGAGAGTCTGTCGGCACCACCGCCATCAACTCGTCGCGCACCAAAGATCGCGATGTCATGCCATTTTCTCGGGGCTCATGCGGGATAAAGCCCAGATCGCAGCGGCCCTGCGCCACCCATTGTTCAATCTCTGAATAGTCGCCCATCAGCAACTCGTAATCGACGTCTGGATAATCGGCGCGAAAACGCGCAATCACCGGCGGCAGTACGTGGGTCGCCACGCTCGAAAACGTACCGATGCAGATTTTGCCACGCATGAGCCCACGCATCTCATCCACACGCCGCTGCAAGCGAATGAATTCCTCGCAGAGCGCCTCGACAGCCGGCATGACCTGCCGCCCGTCGGCAGAAAGCGTCACGCCCTCGCGGCTGCGGTCGAGCACCTTAAAGCCCCAGTCGGCCTCGAGGTCGGCCACCATGCGGCTCACGCCCGATTGCGAATAGCTCAGGCGCTCGGCGGCGCGCGTAAAGCTTCCGGCGCGCACTGTCTCGAGCAGCACCTGCATCTTTTGAATATTCGTTTCCACGACACGCCTCCGCCTTTGCATGATGTTTTGTCATGTTATCCATGCATTATATTCGCTTTTCTTCTAAGGCAACCTCACCCATAGTGAACATGCAGGGATATGAAAGGGGCGGCTGCGCATGAACAACGGACTGATTACGTATTTAGCAGCATTGTTGTTGTTTGGCTCCAACGGCATCATTGCCGCGGCCATCGCGCTGCCGAGCTCCGATATCGTGCTGCTGCGCACCTTTCTGGGAGCCTTCTCGCTTGTCACCATCCTCGCCATCACCCAACGCCATAAACTGCAGGCGCCATCCCGCCCTCGCGAAGCTGTGGCCTTGATCCTCTCGGGAGCTGCGTTGGGCGCCAGCTGGATTTTTCTGTTCCGCGCCTATCAGACGATCGGCGTCGGCGTATCCTCGCTGCTGTACTACTGCGGCCCCATCATCGTCATGGCCCTCTCGCCGTTTATCTTTGGCGAAAAACTGACCGGGGGCAAAATCGCCGGCTTTATCGCCGTCGCCTGCGGCGCTTTTCTCGTTGCAGCGCAGGGTCTCGGCGGCAACATGCCCATTGCGGGCATCGTCTGTGGCATTGCCTCGGCCTTCTGCTACGCGTTGATGGTCATCGCCAGCAAAGGCGCGCCACACATCGAAGGCCTCGAGAACTCTGCACTCCAGGTGAGCGCCGCCTTTGTGACCGCGCTGGTCCTCACGCTCGTCACCCAAGGCGCCCCCTCGTTCTTTTCCCCCGGTATCGCCGCAAGCATCGATTGGCGTGCCGTCGCTATGCTCGGCGTCGTCAACACCGGCGTCGGCTGCCTGCTTTACTTTAGCGCCGTCGCCAGGCTGCCCGTGCAGACCGTCGCGGTTGTCGGCTACCTCGAGCCGCTTTCGGCCGTTGTGTTCTCCGCCATCCTTTTGAGCGAAGGCATAACGCCGGTCCGCCTGATGGGCGCCGCGCTCATCATCGGCGGCGCGGTCTTTTGCGAACTCGCCGGCAAACGCGCAAGCACCAAGGCTGGTATCGCCCAGGCAGCGCGCGCTTAAGGGACATTTTCTCGGGGCGCATGCGGGATAAAGCCCAGGTCGCAGTGGCCCTGCATCTCCCGTGAGGTGCAGGGCCATTTTGCATTGCAGTAAAGCTATGGGCTACGAACGACGCGGCTCGGGAACCACGAGCCTATCGGGGCTCGCGCCCTCGGCATCCATCAGGCTCACGTAGCGAATCGATGGGTCATCGTAGGTCGCGTAGTAATAATTGCCCGTACGCGCGCTAAAGCATCCGGTGTAGATGGTCTTCTCGAACTTGCCGTCGCCCATCTTGGACGCTCCCTCGATCATCGCCACGCCCTCGAGCGAACGGAACATGCGGACGACGTTTTCGGCCTCGCTGCCCTTTTGCGGGTAATTGGCATTGAGGTAGGCAGCCTTTACAAAACGGCTCGGCGAATAGCAATCGCCCGGAATACCGCGCATGCCGGCACCAGCGCCATAAGGCTTGAGCTCGGCGGCGCGCCATGTCGCCGTCTGCGGAAAATCGCTGGTGGCGGTGATATAGGTGCGCAGGTTTTCCATATGCCACGGGAAAGTCGGCTGGTTGGCAAGGGTATCGACCGGGTCGTCGTATACATGCAGGCCGTCGGCCATCATCTCGACCACGATACTGCGCTGGCTGTCGCCGATAATCCAATGGAGCAGCGACACGCCCAGGCCCTCGCCGGCAGATTTGGCGACAATCACCGTATCGCGCAGCGCAGCCTCGGCCTCGTCGACCGTCGAGAACGTCGCCGCCACCCACAGGGGAAACTCGTAGGCCGCGATATTGGTCTTGCCATCAACCGGCCCCTCGGCATACTCGGCATAGCCGGGAAAGTTGAGCCCCGCCACAGCCAGACCCGCATCGTTACCACAGTCGAAAAACATGGGATAGTTCTTGTAATCGATGCACATGCCGATTACCGCGTGTGCCGCCGACGCATCGTCGATAAACGAATACGGAATGTGGAACCCGCGCGGCATCACGCGAACCTGTTGGCCGTAGTCAAAGCTCCAGTCGAGGTTGCGGCCCAGATACATGTGGCCAGAATTATCGGTAAATCGAATGCTCGTGCACATAGCGCCTCCTAGCTTTACGGTCCTGCTAAGGTTATTGTCACCAAACAAAAAGGCGCTAAACACAAAAGCCCGGACATGACAACAATGTCACGCCCGGACCAAAAGAGACGAAGTGCGGTGCTTTGGTCCCCTTAGACCAACTTTCCAAGACAGTGGTCGATCATATGCTGGACCATCTGCGCCTCGAAGCCCACAAAGTCCTGCTTGCGCTCGCGCATCTTGCCATCGACGATCTGGTCAAAGGCAACCTTGCACTTGATATAGCGCGTGGACTTGGTGACCTCCTCGTGCGTCAGGCAGCTCTCCTCCATCTTGCTGGCGCCCAGGCCAAACACCAGACGGGGGTTGTAGAGCACGTGGGGCTCGCCGGCGTCGTCCAGGTAGACGCAGACCTTCTTGGTAACGCCGATCTGGTTGGCGGCCAAGCAGCCGGCATCATCGAGCGACTTGATGGTATCGATCAGGTCCTGAGCAACCGACTCGTCCTCGACGGTCGCAACCTCGCAACGCTGGGACAGGATAGCCTCGTCGTGGCAAAGCTCTTTAATCATACGTTCCTCCATAGGGGTCGTTGTAACCGCTTAAGTATACGGTACCCACACATTTTCATGCGATAAATACCGTCCGTCTGTTACAAAGCGCCGAACATCAACATGCGAGGAACAGCAAGGTTGTAAAGGCGATATAGTAAATGAGTTCGTGTCAATCGGCCTAAACTCGGGGCCGAACAAGGAAAGGGTATGCATGGACGAACTTTTTCACGTCAGTGAGCGCAAGTCCACAATCGGGACCGAACTTCGCGCTGGACTGACAACATTCCTGGCGATGGCCTACATCATCGCCGTCAACCCCGCAGTGCTCTCGGGCGCTGGCATTGATGCGGGAGCGCTCGCCTGCGCCACCTGCCTGGGCGCCGGCATCATGACCATCTGCATGGGCATCTTCGCAAACCGCCCGCTCGCCTGCGCTTCAGGCCTGGGCATCAACGCCATGATCGCGGGCATCACCACCACCATGTGCGGCGGTGACTGGCACGTCGCCATGAGCGTTATCTTCCTCGAGGGTATCGTCATCTTGCTGCTCGTCCTTTGCGGCCTGCGCGAGGCCATCATGGACGCCATCCCCGTGGTCCTGCGCCACGCCATCTCGGTGGGTCTGGGCCTGTTTATCGCCATGATCGGCCTGTGCGACGCCGGCATCATCACCGCTGGCGCCGGTACGCTCGTCGGCCTGGGCGACATCGCCTCCCCCACCTTTATCGTCGGCATCATCTCCATCGTCGTGACGGTTGCCCTGGCTTCCCGCAACGTGCCGGGCTCGCTGCTCATCGGCATCATCGTCGCCGTTATCGCCGGAATCCCGCTGGGCGTCACCCATGCGCCCGAGGGCCTCATCGCACCGCTCGACTTCTCGACCTTCGGCGCCCCGTTTGCCAGCACTGCCGACGGCAACCTTGCCATCGTGAAGGTCCTGACCGACCCGATGCTGCTCGTCGTTGCCTTCTCGCTGCTCATGAGCGACTTCTTCGACACCATGGGCACCGCGATGGCCGTCGCCAAGCAGGGCGAGTTCTTGACCGAGGACGGCAATGTCGAGGACATCCGTCCCATCCTGGTCGTCGACTCCGTGGCCGCTGCTGCCGGTGGCTTTATGGGCGTCTCCTCCATCACCACCTTCATCGAGTCCACCTCTGGCGCTGCCGACGGTGGCCGCACGGGCCTCACCTCCGTCACCACCGGCGTGCTGTTCATTCTCGCCGCGTTCTTCTCCCCCATCGTCACCATCGTTTCCAGCGCCGCCACCTGCGGTGCTCTGGTCTACGTCGGCTACCTCATGATGAGCGAGGCCTCCGAGATCGACTGGTCCGACGTGTCGCAGGGCTTCCCGGCGTTCATGATTGTCGCCGGCGTGCCCTTCACCTACTCCATCTCTGCCGGCATTGGTCTGGGCTTTATCGCCTACGTGGTCGTCGCGCTCTTTAAGGGCGAGGCATCCAAGATCAAGCCGCTCATGTGGATCGCAGCCCTTGCCTTCCTCGTCTACTTCTTTGTAGCGTAGGCGCAAGATTCGCAATACCAAACAGCAAAGCGCGGAGTCGCATCGAGCGGCTCCGCGCTTTGCTTTTAAAGCCAGGCGCCACACGGACGCGCGATGTATTGCTTCGCAAGTTTTGGACGTTTTGCTCTCCAAACGGCACTACCGCCGGCTACATCCTGCAGATATGCTGGGCGTAATCGCATAGGCCCTATGAGGATGGGAGTAACCATGGCCGCCTTGTTCACGACCCCCAAGCGCAATGACAAAACCTCTGGAGCCCATTTTGTCGAGCCCGACGTGCGCCGTCGCACGCTGCTCGCACACGGCAGCTGGCGCCGCGTGACACGCCGCATCGTTGTAGGCGCCGTATGCGCGCTCACGGTAAGTTCGCTGCTCATGCCGAGCGTCTCGCTCGCGGCCGAGTGGGTGGACGTCGGCGGCACCCAATACAACGCCGGCACCGCGGCGGGCGACGCCGCCGGCACCTGGAGCTGGGACGGCGCCGACGACATGAAGCTCAACGGCTATAACGGCGGCGCGATCGAGGCAGCGGGCAAGCTCAACGTGAGCTACGAGGGCAACAACACCGTCACTAACGACAACGGCCGCGGCATCAAGGTTAAGGATGGCGCGAACGAGAACGCCGAGCTTAATATTCAGGGCGACGCGTCCAGCACGCTCAACGTGACATCTTCTCGTGACGCCATCACTTCCGTCGGCAACATCAACATCGACGGCGCTGGCACTGTCAACGCCACGAGCACCGAGCACGATGCCATCGATGCCGGGGGCGATGTCACCATCAAGGGCTCGGGAAACGTTAACGCCACGGGCGATTCGGATGGCATCAGGGCCGACGGCAACATCACGATCGACAACAGCGGAACCGTCACCGCCAAGGCCACCGAGGATCAGGGTATCGATGCTAACGAGAACCTCATCATAAAGGGCGGCGGCAAGGTAGAGGCAAGCTCTATCGAGGACAATGCGATTTGGGCCGACGGCAGTATCGAGATCTCGGGTGGCAGCCAGGTCAAGGCAAGCTCCGAGGAAGACGCCGCCATCGACGGTAAAAACAGCCTCACGGTCACGAACGCTTCCCTCAACGCAAGTGGCGTTGGGTATGGCATCTATGTCTACAAGGGCATCACGCTCGATGGCGCGACCGTGACGATCCGCGCAAGCTCAGATGGCGGGGAAGTCAGCGCACTCTTCACCGATGAGGACGACATCGTCATCAAGAACGGCTCGACTGTGGATGCGCTCGCAGAAGGCAGGTTCTCGGTTGCAATCTCCACCAGTAATTTCTACTCCGACGAAGCGGGTGGCCATATCTACATCAGCGACTCCGTTGTCAAGGCCATAGTCCGCTATGCCGAGACCAGCGGCGACGGCCCCGACCACTACAGTGGAGACCAAAACGACGAAATCATCCCTGAGTCCGAGGGCCTGAACATCGGCATCTTCGCGCAGACCAGCGAGGGCATCACGCCCGCGACCATCTCGATCGTCCGCAGCAGGGTCACGGCCGAGGGAGACACGGCGGCAATCTTCGCCCTTGCCATGAGCGCGGACGGCAAGGCGATCGGCACCATCGAAATCGAAGGAGCCACCATCCAGACGCCTGAAGGCGGCAAGGTCATTGACTATCGCAACAAGGAAGAACTCAGCGACGGCATCGTCTACGAGGCGGGTCAAACCATCGGCACGGGCGACGCCGTGATCGACTCCCCCTACAACGAAGCAGTCGCCAAGAGCACGGTCATCGTGCCTCCCGAGGAGACCAAGCCCGAGGAAAAGCACGGCAAGACCAAGCCAGAGGGTTCCAAGTCCGAGGGCACGAAGACAACCAAGACCGTTGCAGTTGCAGCCAAGGGAACCAAGACCGTCGGCAAGCTCGCGGCAACCGGCGACACCTCGAACGCAGCCATCGTGGCAGCCGCCCTTGCGGGAACAGCCGCCATCGCCGCAGGCGCCCTGGCGAGTCGCAAACGCTCGTAAACACTTTTTCGCACAGGACGGGTGGATCGCGGCTCTTGCCTTCCCCGTCTACTTCTTCGTAGCGTAAGGGCAAGGCTGCAAAAGCTGAACAATAAAGCGCGGAGTCGCCATGCGGCCCCGCGCTTTTCTTTTAGCGTCGGTCCCTGCGCCGGCGTGCGGCCTATTTCTCCCCCATTTTGGCCATTTTGCCCTCCAAACGGCACTACCGCCGGCAACATCCAGCAGATACGCTGAATCTAGCCGTATAGGCCCTATGAGAACGGGAGCAACCATGGCAGCCTTGTTCACGACCCCCAAACGCAATGACACTACCGCCGGAACCCATGTTGCCGAACCCGACGTTCGCCGTCGCATAGGACTCGCGCACGGCAGCTGGCGCCGCGTGACGCGCCGCATCGTCGTAGGCGCCGTGTGCGCGCTCACGGTGAGCTCGCTGCTCATGCCGAGCGTCTCGCTCGCGGCGGAATGGGTCAAGGTCGGCGAAACCAAATACAACGCCGGCACTGCGGCGGGCGACGAGACCGGCACCTGGTCGTGGGACGGCGCCGACGACTTGAAGCTCAACAACTATAACGGCGGCGAGATCCAGGCCGCAGGCAAGCTCAACGTGAATTACTCGGGAAACAACATCGTCACTGCCGACTGGATCGAAGGCATCAAGGCTTCTCATGGCAATAATGAGAACGCCGAGCTCAATATCCAAGGCGACGCGGGCAGCACGCTCAGCGTGACATCTACTGAGGACGCTATCCTCTCCACGGGTAATATCAACATCGACGGAGCCGGATCCGTCAACGCCACGAGCGCTGGGTTTGATGCCATCGACGCCGAGGGCGATCTCGCTATCAAAGGTTCGGGCAACGTCAACGCCACGGGCGTATCGGATGGCATCAGGGCAAACGGCAATATCACGATTGACGACAGCGGGGCCGTCACCGCCAGGGCTACCAAGGACAAGGGTATCGGAACCGACAAGAACCTCACCATCAAGGGTGGCGGCACAGTCGAGGCAAGCTCAGCCGATGGTGAGGCCATTTGGAGCGGCGGCAACATCAATATCTCGGACGGCAGCCAGGTCAAGGCGAGCTCCGAGAAAGACGCCGCCGTCGAGGCCAAGGGCAGCCTCGCAACCACAAACGCCTCCCTCAACGCAAACGGTGTTGAGTATGGCGTCTATGCCCACAAGGGCATCACACTCGATCATGCAAACGTGACAGTCCGCACAAGTAAAGGCAGATACGGTGGCGCCATTGCCCTCTTCACCTACCAAGACGATATCGTCGTCAAGAACGGCTCCACCGTGGACGCGTTTGCGGAAGGCGAGGTTTCGGCTGCATTCTCCACCAGAAACGATCGACCCAACGAGGAGGGTGGCCACATCTACATCAGCGACTCCGTTGTCAAGGCCATAGCCCGCTATGTCGAGAACGGCGACGGCCCCATCCCCTACAGCGAAAACCAAGATGGTGAGACGAGCCCCGAGCCCCAAGGCGAGAACATCGGCATCATCGCCCAGACCAGCGAGGGCGTCACACCCGCAGTCATCTCGATCATCCGCAGCAAAGTAACGGCCGAAGGAGATACAGCGGCAATCTTTGCCCGTGCCATGAGCGCTGACGGCAAGACAATCGGCACCATCAAGATTGAGAACGCCGCCATCCAGACGCCCGAAGGCGGCAAGGTCATTGACTATCGCAAGCTCCGTGACGGCATCTACGAGGCAGGCCAAGCCATCGGCACGGGCGACGCTGTGATCGACTCCCCCTATAACGAAGCTGTCGCCAAGAGCATGGTCATCGCACCTCCCGAGGTAGCCAAGCCGGAAGACCCCAAGCCCGACGAGACCAAGCCCGCAGAAAGCAAGCCCGCGGAGTCCAAGCAGAACCCCAAGCCTGAGGGCTCAAAGCCGACCAAGGCCGTTGCGGCTTCAATCACGAAAGCCAAGACTACCGGCGTGCTCGCGGCAACCGGCGACACCTCGGGTGCGGCCATCGTGGCAACCGTCCTTGCGGGAACAGCCGCTATCGCCGCAGGCACCATGGCGAGCCGCAAGCGCTCTTAGACGCCTCTGCGCACATGGCAGCTCCCGCGAAGGCCCCGAGTCCCAGCACCGTTTAACAACGCCACCGCCGAGCTCCCCTCCGGCGGTGGCGTTTTCCATATGCGTCCGCAGGGTATGCACGAGATTGTCTTTGGTCTAGCCCAACCTGCATGAGCCGGCGTGCGACAATGGGGGCCGTCGATATCACAACGCCGAGAGAAGCCCGTCATGGAAGCGCATCAAAAGCAGATAACCGTTCATGCACAGCATGCCGAAAGCGCACCAGTCATCTATCTTCCCGTGGTCATGGGCGACGGCACGGAGGTTTATGAACGCTGCCGAGAGCTCAACTGCCCGCCCTTCACGCTTGTCGGCATTGGCAGCCTCAACTGGAATCGCGAGCTGAGCCCCTGGGTATGCGACGGTACCGTGCGCGATGCCGAGCCCTTTGGTGGACAGGCCGCTGGTTTTCTTGACGAGTTGTTGAAGCAGATAATCCCAGAGGCCGAATCATCGCTCCCGCAACCGCCCACCTGGCGCGGCGTTGCCGGCTACTCGTTGGCGGGTCTTTTTGCACTGTGGGCACTTTGGCAAACAGATGTCTTTGAGCGCGCGGCGAGTGCATCGGGGTCGCTGTGGTTCCCCGGCTTTATCGACTACGCGCGCGAGCGCACGATGACAGCTACGCCCGACGCCGTCTATCTGTCACTCGGCAAAAAGGAAACCAAGACGCCCAACCGCATGATGCGGCACGTACTCGACGATACGCGCGCGATGGAAGAGCTGTTTATCGAGCGTGACATTCCAACAACGCTGGAGCTCAACCCCGGCAATCACTTTACCCAAACTGACCTGCGCATGGCACGCGGCATCCACTGGATACTGACGCATTAAAAATGGCATCCACGCGTACATACGCATGGACGCCATTTTTAATTTGGCTGAACGCAGCTGCTATTCAGCAGTCTCCTCAAGCTCGGAAGTATCGAACTCAAAGTCGTTACCGGGCAGGATGGCGTTGAGCACAATGCCCACCAGCGAGCCCACGGCAAGGCCCGAAAGCGAAATCGTCACGCCGCCCAGCTCCAGCACGATGGCGCCGGTGGTACTGTAGGCAATGCCGAGCGAAAGCACGAGCACCAGAGCCGCCACCAGCACGTTGCGGTTGTTCTGGAAATCAACCTGGTTCTCGATGAGGTTACGTACACCAACGGCGCTGATCATGCCGTAGAGCACGAGCGACACACCGCCGATAACGCACGCCGGCATGGCGGCAATCACCGCAGCAAACTTGGGGCAGAACGAAAGCACAATGGCACAGCAGGCGGCAATGCGAATCACGCGCGGGTCGAACACGCGCGTCAGGGCAAGCACACCGGTGTTCTCACCATACGTCGTATTGGCAGGAGCGCCAAAGAGCGATGCCAAGATAGTCGCCAGGCCATCGCCGAGCAGGGTACGGTGCAGACCGGGATCGGCAATGTAATTGCGTTCGCAGGTAGAGCCAATGGCGGAAATATCTCCAATGTGCTCAATCATGGTCGCAAAGGCCAGTGGCATGATGGTGATGATGGCCGTCGTGGCAAGACTGCTATCGAACTGCGGTCCAAAGAGCGCAAACACGGTGTTGTCCCACACGACGGGCAAGCCAACCCAGGGGGCGGCTGCGACGCCAGAGAAGTCGACCTCGCCCAGCGCGGCCGCAACGGCATAGCTCACCACAACGCCCAGCAGAATCGGCACGATCTTGACCATGCCGCGACCCCAAATGTTGCAGATGATGATCACGGCAACGGCAATAGCAGCAACAAACCAGTTGGTCTGGCAGTTAGCAATGGCAGAGCTTGCCAGGATCAAGCCGATGGAAATGACGATGGGGCCAGTCACCACCGGCGGGAAGAAACGCATGACACGCTTGGCGCCAAAGGCGCGGAACAGGGCCGCAAGCACCGGATAGAGCAGGCCGGCACAAGCTACGCCCAGGCAAGCGTAGGGCAAAAGCTCAGCCTCGCCGTTGGGCGCAATGGCGGCATAACCCGCGATAAAGGCAAACGAGGAGCCCAGGAACGCGGGCACCTTACCGCGCGATAGAAAATGAAACAGCAGCGTGCCGATGCCGGCGAACAGAAGCGTCGCCGAAACGGAAAGGCCGGTGAGCACGGGCACGAGCACCGTGGCTCCGAACATCGCAAACATGTGTTGCAAACCCAACACAGACATGCGCGGGCGGCCGAGCGACGACGCATCGTAGATGGCATCGGCGACGGCGGGCGTCGAGGATTGGGACATGGATGTCCTTTCATAATGGAAGGGCGCCCGGGCATATCGGATAACCTGCCCGAACGATACGATCCGAACCATTGTACGCGATATGCAGTACCTCGCACGCGCCGCCACCTGCAAACGCTAGCGCTATTTCCAAACGCGCTCGGCAATACGCCTGACCAGCGCAATCTTTGCCCACTGCTCGTCCTCGGTCAGCTTATTGCCAATCTCGCAGCTGGCAAAGCCACACTGCGGAGACAGATACAGGTTCTCGAGCGGCACGTACTTTGCCGCCTCGCGGATGCGCTCGACGATAACATCCTCGTTCTCGAGCTCTGCCGCCTTGGTGGTCACCAAGCCCAGCACGACCTTCTTGCCGGGAGCAACGTACTTGAGCGGCTCAAAACCACCGGCGCGGGGCGTGTCGAACTCCAGATAGAACGCGTCAACGTCCTCATGCGCAAACAGGTACGGCGCGATGGGGTCGTAGCCGCCCTCAAAAGCGTAGGTGGAGTGGTAGTTGCCGCGGCATACATGCGTGTTGATAACCAGATCGTCGGGCTTGCCCTCGATGGCAGCATTGTTGAGCGCCACGCCCAGCTCGCTTACCTTTTGCAGGTCGACCGGGCTCATGCCGGTTTTGGCAACAAAATCGGTATCGCAGTAGATGCCCCAGGTGCAGTCATCAAACTGGATGTTGCGGCAGCCCGCGGCATACAGGTCAGCAATCACGGTGCGGTATGCTGCGGCAATGGCATCGACGAGCTCTTCGTCGGTCTTGTAGACGGCGTGCAGACTCTCCTGCTGGCCATCGCAGCGGTCGAGTGTGACTTCGGAGAACGTCTGGATCGGCGCCGGAATGGTCTGGCGCGCGACCTGGCCCTCTCCCTCGAGCGACTTGATAAATTTGAAGTGCTCGACGAACGGATGATTCTCGCCGCTAATGGGACCGGTTACCACGGCGGTGTCGGCGGTAGTCTCCTCATCGTGGAACATGTAGCCCGTGCGCGAGGCGCGGCGCTCAATGCCGTTGAGGCCCCACATAAAATCGAGGTGCCAGTAGCTGCGGCGGAACTCGCCATCGGTAATCACCTGCAGGCCGGCAGCCTTCTGCTTGGCCACTAAGTCGCGGATGGCCTCGTCCTCGACGGCCTTAAGGCCGGAAGCGTCGAGTTTACCCGCGACATAGGCGGCACGGGCGTCCTTTACAGCCTGCGGACGAAGAAAACTGCCGACGATATCGGCACGAAACGGCGCGTTCGGTTGAATCGAAGTGCTCATAGATATCTCCCTTTGCATTGGTTGCTTTACTGGGACAGAGTATGAGCGCTCATATGGACATCGTAAAATATATGTTTATAACAGTTTGATATAGATGCTTCCTATATCAGTTTGGACTGCCATAAAGAGATTTGACCCGTGCAGAACGCAGTAGTCTAGATGTGCTGACGAATCGCTTCGATATAGGCCTGCCCGTAGCGCGTAAGTGTCGTGTTCTTGCGCGTGATGATGCCGATCTCCATGTACTCGTCCACGTCGAGCGGAATCGAGATAATGCCGGGGCCGTTGAGCTCATGGCTGATCACGCCCGAGCATACCGTGTAGCCGTTGAGGCCCATGGCCAAATTGAACAACGTCGCACGGTCGCGCACGCGGATATTTTTGCGACGCTCGAACGTCGAGGTCAGCTCCTCGGAATAATAAAACGAGTTATAGCTGCCCTGCTCATAGGACAGGAACGGGTAGTCTTCCAGATCCTCGAGCGTCACGCTGGAGCGGTCCGCCAACGGATGGTCGGCGCAGACGAAGACATGCGGCGTGGCACAGAAGAGCCCTTCGAACACGAGCTCGTTGGCCGCCAGCATGCGCTCGATGACCTCGCGGTTGTGCTCGGACAGATATAGGATGCCCAGCTCGCTTTTCATGTGCGCGACATCCTCGATAATCTCGTGGGTCTGCTCCTCGCGTAGGGTAAAGTCGTAGCGCGCGGCATCGAACTCGCGGATTACATCGACAAACGCATTAACGGCAAAGGAATAATGCTGGCAGCTCACACTAAAGTGCGGCACCTGCTCGGACGTGCCTTTGTACTTGCCCTCGAGCAGGTCGGCCTGGTCGAGTACCTGGCGCGCATAGCCCAAGAAGGTCTCGCCCTCCTCGGACACAATGACGCCCTTGTTGGTGCGCTCAAAGATGTGCACACCCATCTCGTTTTCGAGATCGCGGATCGACGCGGTAATCGAAGGCTGCGACACAAAGAGCCGGCGCGAGGCCTCGGTGATGCTGCCGCATTCGGCAACTTTAACGACATATCTGAGCTGCTGGAGCTTCATGATGGCCTCCCTAGACGTCCGCGATACCCGAACCCGCCGCATCTGCCTGACGCATAAACGACGGCATCTCCCCCGTCGCGGCGCAGGCGGCAATCTGATGCAGCGCTGCGGCAACCGCATCGTCTGCCGCAGCGCCGATATGCCAGCGTGCGGCAACCGTGACGGCCTCGTTGGCATTGGCGACCGCAACGGAGTTGGGAACGGCATCGATCATGGGCAGGTCGTTATCGGAATCGCCAAATACGGCCACCTCGTCGGGCGTTAGGCCCAAAGCGCGCGCCAGCTCCAGCGCAGCGCAGCCCTTGTCCCAACCAGCCGGAAGGATGTCGAACAGGCGCACACGGTTGTTGGGAAACACAAGCGAGAGCTCCGGCACCTCGGCGGCAACGCGCTCGCGTAGCTCCGCGAGCTCCTCACGCGAACGGGCGCTCCAGATATTCGCCTTGAACACCGGCGCATCATCGACGACAGGGCGGCACGGGGCCTCTTCGCCCTTGAGCCACGCATTGCCGCCCGATTCCATAGCGCGACGCACACGCTCGGCATCACGTGTCACGCAATAGGCATCGTTATCCCAAAAGTCATCACCTAAGCTGTAGACCTTCAGATAGGTATCGTCGGTTTCTTCTTCCAGATAGGCGGCTAAACGCATTAGTGCGTCGCTATCGGTCGCACGCGAGGCGACCGCCTCGCCGTCGACAAACATGACCTGGCCGTTACAGAATGCGCCGGTCGAATAGCACTCGGAACGATTTTTAAACATCCAGCCCATCGCAGACGGCTGACGACCCGAAACCGGACCAAAGTGCAGACCCGCCGCCTGCATGGCATGAATGCCCTCGATGGCATAGTCGCTGGCGCCGTCATGCCCGGCCGGAATCAGCGTATCGTCCATATCGGTCAGCACAAGTTTGATCATAAGGCCCCCTCGGTCATTCTTTATCCCGTCTATTGTACCGACCTGCCAAAAAGGGACAGGTTTATTTTGGCAGGTTTTATCTGGGGAAACGCAAAGCCCCAGTTGTTACCTGCCAAAATAAACCTGTCCCTTTTTGGCAGGTGCGCTAGTATAGGGTCAACAGATTCGATGCGGGAGTGCCGGCGGTGCAAACCACAAGGCTGAGAGGGCATGGGGCCCAATCCTTTGAACCTGTCAGTTAATGCTGGCGTAGGGAGCATGCCGCCTTTTTAGGGGCGCTGTCTATGCACAGCGCCCCTTTTCTATGCCAAGGAGGCATGTGCAGTGATCGATTCGAAACAGCTTAAGCAAAATGTGGTCAAGGCCGTGGGGGAGATTCGCGCCACCAATCCGATGGCAGGCTCCATCACCAACACGGTGACGATTGACTTTGTCGCCAACGCACAGCTCGCCGTGGGCGGATCGGCCGCCATGGTCTATCTGCCCGACGAGGGCGAGGCACTCGTTGCCGGCGGCGGCGCCATCTATCTCAATATGGGTACGCTCTTCCCCATCTACGAGCAGACGATTCCCCGCGCGGCCAAGGCGGCACACGACGCCGGCAAGCCCTGGGTGCTCGATCCGGTGGGCCTGGGCATCGGCAGCCTGCGCACCCAGCTGGTAGGCGAACTCAAGCAGTACAAGCCCGCCATCGTGCGCGGCAACGCCTCCGAGATCATCGCACTCGCCGGCCTGTGGGGCCTTGAGGGCGAGGCGGCCGACCTGAGCCGCGTACGCGGTGTCGATACCACCGACACGGTAGACGCTGCCCGCGATGCCGCCGTGGCGCTCGCCCGCTACACCGGCGGCGCCGTTGTGGTCTCGGGCGAAGTCGACCTGATTACCGACGGCACAACCGTGGCCAAGTCCCACGGCGGCAGCCCGCTCATGTCCAAGATCACCGGTTGCGGCTGCTCGCAGGGCGGCGTGCTGGCCGTGTATGCCTGCGCCGCCGATCCGTTTACGGCAGCCGTCTGCGGTGCCGCCGTCTACAACGTTGCCGGCACGCGTGCCGCCGCTGTCGCCGATGCCCCGGCAAGCTTTAAGGTCACCTTTATCGACGAGCTCTACCGCGCGACCGCCCAGGACATTGCCGATAACCGACTCGAGCTCGAGGAGGCATAAGCCATGTCCGAGCCCGCAACCGATGCCGGCATGAACACACTCGTCGCCGTAGCCATCGCCCCGTGCGGCACCGGCGACGAGCTGTCCGCCGAGGTCGCCGAGGTCGTACGCGTCATTCGCGAGAGCGGCCTTCCCAACCGCACCACCTCGATGTTCACCGAGATCGAGGGTGACTGGGACGAAGTCATGCAGGTCGTGCGCGACGCAACCTTTGTGTTGGCGAGCAAGGACATCCGCACCGAAGTCGTGCTCAAGGCCGATATTCGACCCGGATTTACCGACACCATGACTGGCAAGCTCGAGCGCATGGAAGCGCAGATCAAAAAGCAGGAGGAAGCACAGTGAGCATCCGCGACAACCTTGATATCTCGGCCTATCTGGTACTCGGCCCCGAAAACACCCTCGGACGCCCCGTGGGCGATGTGGTGGCCCAGGCGCTCGACGCCGGCTTTACCTGCATTCAGGTGCGTTCCAAGGTGGCAAGCGCCCGCGAGATCATCGCACTGACGGGCGATGCCGCGCAGGCCATCGCTCAGGCCGGCAAAACCGGGCAGGTCGCGCTGCTGATCGACGACCGCCTTGACTGCGTACTTGCCGCACGCGAGCAGGGTATTGCCGTCGACGGCGTGCATGTTGGCCAGAGCGACATCCCCGTCGAGGTCTGCCGCAAACTTTTGGGCCCCGATGCCATCGTGGGTCTTTCGGCCCGCTGCGAGGAGATGCTCGAGTACGTCAAGACCGCCGACATGAGCCTGGTCGATTACCTGGGCGTAGGCCCGCTCCACGAGACCGAAACCAAGCGCGACTGCGGACGTGCGGCCGACGGCTCCATCATCACCAAGAGCTTTGAGGACCTGGCCGCCCTCCATGCGGCAAGCCCCGTCCCCATTGTGGTGGGCGGCGGCGTCAAGACGGCCGATCTGCCGCAACTCAAGTCCACCGGCGTCGACGGCTTCTTTGTGGTGAGCGCCGTCTGCAGCGCCGACGACCCCTACGCCGCCGCCAAGGAGCTCGTCGACACCTGGCAGCAGGCATAGGCATAGGCTGAGCACCCGCTCCGCAGCCTCATATCTTCAGCAATGGAAAGCGCATCCCAGTTTGGACCTCCATTCTGGGATGCGCTTTCCATATAGAGGCTCAACGGGAAACCGCATCCCAGTCTGAACGCATATTCCGGGACGTACTTTCCGAAACCCCACCGTTTGGGAAACTGTAACCCGTTCTGAGCGCTCATTCTGGGACGCGCTTTCCGCCGAGTCCACGGCAGCTTGCCCTACCCCGCCAGATACGCTTCCAGCGCGGGCAGCGTCGCCTCCGCATCGCGACGGCCGATCTGATAGATGCGTTCGAGTTCCTCGGGCTCGCGGCACAGCGACGGCACCTTCACCGATTCGCTCGGCCGCACCACAAAGATCTCGCCAGCGGCCTCGCGACGCGCCAGGTCGTCGAGCGTGGCGTTATATACCTCGTGCCGGTGCTCAAGCGCCGCAACAAACTCCGGATAGTGACGATACACGCGACGCAGCATAGGCATCACGCTATTGGGCTGCTTTACAAAGCCCGCCGGCTGCGTCAGCACCACCACGTTGCGGTCATAGCCCTGCGCAAACAGCCATGCGCTGGGAATGGAATCGGCAACGCCGCCATCCAGGTACTTGTGCCCCTCAATGGCAACGGGTCGTGTTGCCACGGGAATCGCCGACGACGCCCGGATCCACTCGATATCATGCTCATCACCGTAAGGCAGGTCATGGTAGACGGCCCGCCCCGTCTTAAGATCGGTGCACACGCAGGTAAACCGCATGGGGCAGGCACGATAAGCCTCCAGGTCGATGGGATCGCGCTCGATGGGCACCTCGTGATAGGCAAACTCGGCATTGAACATGTCACCGGTTCGCAGCCAGCTCGTCACGCTCGCATAGCGCTTGTCAGCGCAATAGGCCTTGTTGTAGCGAATGGCACGGCCGATTTGGCGCGATTTAAAGTTGTAGCCAAACGCCGCGCCCGCCGAGACGCCCACCATATGGTCGCAGGTCAAGCCGTGCTCCATCCATACGTCGAGCACGCCCGCCGTATACATACCGCGGTAGCCGCCTCCCTCGAGCGCGAGCCCCACCGTGCGCGTCGTATCTGGCTGTGCCATGCGACCATCTCCGTTCCTGCGTTTTAAAACGGAACAAGTATACCCATCAACAAATATCGTCTCAGTCGCATTTTCATCGAACATCGTCGCGTTACCGTTTGGCGAATAATGGCCGCCCGCAACATGGGCACCCCTACATAATTCCATACACTTGTTTATACTACTCAGTAGTTATCAGCCGAGAGCACGAACCGACAAATAAACCCAACGACGCAGCAAGGCGGGGGCTTGGAAACACGCAAGGCGTTGAGCAGCAACGCATGTGCACAACGAGCTCGCCCGACGCAATCCGCCCCGACCTCAGAAAGCCGCTTACAGTATGGATAACGCCAGCAATAATACCGAAACGCTCGAAAAGACCATCCGTGGCCTTCTGGAGCGTCAGGACGATCTGATCAGGACCGCCTTTACCGACGAGCTCACCGGACTTGGCAACCGCGGCGGCTTTACCCGTTCCTTAGAGGAACTCTGGGAGCAGGAACTGCCCGTGACCATGGCGTTTATCGACATCGATAACCTTAAGCACTGCAACGACATCTTTGGACATGACGAGGGTAACCGCTATATCTTGCAGGTGAGCCTCTATCTCAAACTGTATATGAAGGTGGACGAGGCGGCATTTCGTCTGGGGGGCGACGAGTTCGCCATCCTATCTACGATTGCGACCGAGGACGACCTTGCCGAACGTCTGGAACACTGCCGAACGGTACTGCTCGAAAACAACGCTTCCAAGATGCCTCACTCGTTTAGCTACGGAGTGGCACACGCCGACCCCGCCCTGGGCGAAGCCCCCAATCGCTTGACGAACGATGCCGACCATCGCATGTACGACTACAAGCTACGTCATGCCGTGCACCTTGATCGACGCAATATCGCACAAGCCCACACCGACGACTTCGAAATAAGCGATCGCATTTTCGACGCCCTTTCGATGCTCAACGAAGGCCGATATTTCTTTATCGAGAACTTGGACAAACATCGAACCCTTTGGTCACAAGGCGCCTTGCGCGATCTTGGCCTTCCTTCGGAGCATATAGACAACTGCCACGATTACTGGAAAACGCGTGTCCATCCCGATGACCTTGAGGCCTATACCAACGACATCGACCAAATCTATGACGGCTCCAAACATCGCCACGTCATGCAGTACCGCGTGCGCAATGCCGCCGGCGACTACATCCTCGGCCGTGCTCGCGGGTTTCGTATCGACGGCGACGGAAATGTCCCCTCGCTCTATGTCGGCGAGCTCGTCAACCACTCGCTTGCCGAGACCGTCGACGCCGCCACGGGTCTCGGAACGCAGCGCACGCTGATCAACGCTATCGATGCCTGCCGTCGCGACCGTTGCGAGACGGGGCTTATAGCAGTGCGCGTTCGCGGCACGGCCAAGCTCAACGAGCTCTACGGGGCCGAGGCCGTCGACAACATGCTCGCCGAATACGCAGGCCGCATGCTGTCGATTACTCGCGGCAGGAGTCGCGTCTTCCGCTCACGCAACGCCCAGTTCGTCGTGCTTAGCAACAATTTGGATCACGAAGCATTCGAGCAACTGATCCAACATCTCAAAGAGGCCGTTTTCGCTCCCGTTCGAATCGCGGACGACACCATTACCCCCGTCTGTCTTGTCGTTCCGGCCTTTTACGAGCACCTGACCAATCAAACGGCCGCCGTTTTAGGCGAACTCGACCGTCGCATTCGCACGGCCGGCGGGCTTGTTCCCAACGACAGCCTCCCCATACCCGAGGTGGAGCGCAAAAGCGCCATCGCCGAACGCATCGATCCGCTCACGGGTCTCTATCGACCCAGCGAGTTTATGCGCCGCGCCAACGAATTTCTCGAGACAAGGCGCAACAGCGCCTGGTGTATCGCCACCGTCGATATGGGACACATGCGACTGTTCAACGAATGGCACGGACAGGCCGAGGGCGACCGCATGCTCGCCGATGTGGGCACGGTCCTCAAAGACATCGAGAATGCCGACATGGGCGTCGCAGGGTACTGGGGCCAAGACGACTTTTGCATACTCATCCCCTTTGAACACGACACCGTCCATCAGATCTATAGCCGCGTTCGCCAGGCCGTGGCCAAGTATGATGACGGCGTGGGATTCTGGCCGTCCATGGGCGTCTACCCCATCGACTCCAACGAGAAAATCACCATCGATGCGCAGGCCAAGGCCATGTTTACCAATCGGCGCGCAAAAAACGACTTTAAGGAGCGTATTGCCATTTTCCGCCCCGAGGAGTACGAGCGCGAAATCGCGTTCCACCGCATGCTGACCGAATTCCAATATGCGCTCTCCAACGGCCGTATTACCTACTACCTGCAGCCCCAGGTCGACATGGAAACCGGCGAGATCATTGGCGCCGAAGCGCTCACGCGCTGGATCGACAAGGATGGCTCCCTCATTTCGCCCGCCACCTTTATCCCCACTCTCGAGGAAAGCGGTTTTGTGGTGACGCTCGACAAATACGTTTGGCAGGGCGTTGCCTTGTGGCTGCGTGAGTGCATCGATCGAGGGCTGCGCGTAGTTCCGATCTCGCTTAATGTGTCGCGCGTGGATATCCTTGCCTGCGACGTTGCCGAGCATATGGGGGCGCTCGCCGCCCAATACAACCTGCCGCCCGAGCTCATGCGCATCGAGATTACCGAGACAGCTTATACGGGAGAGTCCGAGGCCGTGAATAAACTAACGGCCGACCTGCACACCCGCGGCTTCTCGACCTATATGGACGATTTTGGCACCGGCCAGTCCACGCTCGCGATGCTCAAGAACGTCAACGTCGACGTCATCAAGCTCGATCGCACGTTTGTACCCGCCGACGGCGATCAAGGCCGTAGCGCGCAAATCGTTTCATCAATGCTCGAGATGGCGCAGTCGCTCCATCTGCCCGTTGTGATCGAAGGCGTCGAGACCGATGAGCAGGCGAACGTGCTGCGCCAAATGGGCGCCCGCTACGCTCAGGGCTTTCTCTACTACCGCCCCATGCCGGCAAAGGATTTTGAGGCGTTACTCGATGGTGGCGACAACAACTAATACGCTCGTGCGCAAACGCCACCGTCGAGGGAGCGTTTGTTCCCATGAGCTAACTAATACCCCAATCTAAACCGAATTGGGAGTAAGATACAAACCATTGTTCCATTCAAGGAGGTCATCCATCATGAACGAGTCGTATCGCCTGGGCGAGCAATCAATCATCGCTCATCTTCAGCGGCTTGCGAACGGGGCCTCAACCACCGAGCTCGATGTTGCCGCGCTGCCCCCGGAGCTGTGCGCCATCGGCGAGCAGCTACAGAAGACATTTGCCATCCTGCAGCAAGAACGCGAGCTGCTTGAGCGCGGCGCCTATATCGACTCGCTCACCAATCTTGGCAACCGTGGCGGACTCGACCGCCACGTCGATCAGCTCTGGCGCAAAGGCACCCCCTTCACCTGCGCCTATATCGATATCGACCGCCTTAAGCATTGCAACGATAAGTTTGGCCACACCGAGGGTAATCGCTACATCCTGAACATCTGCCGTGCACTCACCGAGACAATGGAGCCCGATGAGTTGCTGTTCCGTATCGGTGGAGACGAATTTGTACTTATATCCCCCACGACAGACGAAGCCGAGCTCGAGCAGCGCCTGGAGCGGACGCGTGCCAATCTTATCGAGGCAACATCGGACGGCAAGGCGCCCATGATCGCCAGCTTTAGTTTTGGCTGCTCGCGCGTCGACCCGCTTGCAGGCGATACGCGTCGCCAGATGACAAAGGACGCCGACCGCAAAATGTATCGCTACAAGCTCATGTACCGTGTGCAGCAGCCGAAGGAAAACGACGCATCCATGCGCCCGATCGCCGATCAGCCTCCCTGCAACGACCGGGTGTTCCAAGCGATCTCCATGAGCTCCGAGACGCGCTATCCGTTTATCCTTAACCTCGATACCGGCGAATCGCAATGGTCGATTAATGCCGTGCGCGATTTTGACCTGCCCTCCCAGCATCCCTATAACTCGCTCGATATGTGGCTCGCCCGCGTTCACCCCGAGGACCGCGACAACGTGCGCAGCGAGCTCGATATGGTGGTAAACGGCGCGTGGCACTTCCATTACATGCAGTATCGCGTCATGAATACCGCTGGTAAATATGCGCTGTGCGAGTGTACGGGCTACCGCTTGGATAGCACCGAAACCGAGCCCAACATGTATGTGGGCATTATCATCAACCGAAGCTTGGCGGATACGACCGATTCCGTGACCGGCCTGGGCGATATCCACGCCCTGGTCAACGCCATTGGCGAAATGCGTCGCGTGGCGCGCAAGGCAGGCCTGGTCGCCATCAAAATCGACGACATCGCCAAGGTCAATGCCCGCTTTGGCTTTGATGCGGGCGACCGCGTTTTGGCAGAAAGTGCCGCCTGCCTCATGGACTGTTCGCGCGGCAAGGGCCGTCTGTTCCGCTCGACCGGACCGATGTTCGTGGCGCTCTTTGACGAGCTCGATCCCGAAGAGACCGACGCGGTCGCAGAAGAAATCGAGCGGTTCTTGGGGTCGCCCGTACTCTTTGGCTCATTTGAATATCAGCCGCCCATTCGTGTGGCCACACTTCATCTAGATGCCGTCGACCGACAGCCCGTTTCCATTTTGAACGAGCTCAAAGCGCTACTTGAAGAGGCACCACAAGTACCGGGCACCAAGCTGGACTAGCGTTATGGGGCGCATGATGGTTAATTTCCGATCTCAACCGAACACATTGGGCAAATAGGTCGTACCCGCAGTTAGCCGAACGTCCCCGCAGTCCCTCCCGGGGCCCGGGGGCACCGTTTCGATACTCTTGGTTTACTTTGCCTGATGCAAATAAGTGCTCAACAAGATAGAACCTATCCCTCGCCACGGATATGCCCTCGAGTAAATCTGTTAAGCCAAGCCTATCAAATTCTATTGACAATTGGCTGCATTGGTCCATTTTGTCGTCCAGCCACTTCCGCTGGCTATCGCCTCATAAACACAAACCTAACGAGCCGCACGAACGACAAAGAGGCCAAGCTGAACAGAAGTAGAACCAAAACTTCAAAAACGCTGGTATTCCAATCGCGTACCCAGTCCTCTACCGCCCACAAGAAAAACAGCAGCCCCATCCATAACGTCACAGAAGAAATCAGCTTTGCGTAAGGGCGTATATCAATCTCGCTCTCCCTTTTTGTGACATCATATCCAGCAATTGAGCAGAGCCATCTTCCTCTTCGGTATTGGATTGAAAGGACAATCAAGGCAATCGAAGTCATCAAGCAAACAGCATCCTCTGTTTCCATAGAGTTTCCTTTGCTTTCCATCCTAGTTACGCATTCACAATCGAATCAAACCAAGTATGAATTACTCGATAGCAACCGCCTTAGTATAAACCATAGCCGCCGCAGCAGCCCGCCTTCCAAGGCCTCAAAGCTCGCCATCGAGGGCGACCCGCCCAGACCCCTTACAATCTGCTCGCACGAGGCCCCGCACTCCAACATCCTCTGGACCGTATCCCGCTCGTACCTGGTGAGCGTGCCTGCCGTGGGCCCTCGGGGCCGGCATCGTGCCCCACGCCATCTGCCCGCTCGTGCGATAATCCTCTGCAGAAGTCACCGACAGCAGAGGGAGTTTGTGATGAAGGTTCTTTTGGTCAATGGCAGCCCCAAGGCAAACGGCAACACGGCCCGCGCACTCGCCGAGGTCGCCGAGCAGCTCAACGTCGAGGGCATCGATACCGAGATGTTTCAGCTGGGCGCCAAGCCTATTCGCGATTGCATCGGTTGCGGCCAGTGTGGCAAGCTGGGCGGTCGCTGCACCTTTGACGACGACGTGGTCAACGAGCTGATCGCTGCCGCCGAACAGGCCGACGGCTTTGTCTTTGGCTCGCCTGTCTACTACGCGCACCCCAGCGGCCGCATTCTCTCGGCACTCGATCGCGTATTCTATGCCGGTAGCAAAGCTTTTGCACACAAGCCGGGCGCTGCCGTCGCCGTCGCCCGTCGCGGCGGTACGTCGACGACCTTCGACGTGCTCAATAAGTACTTCACCATCAACCAGATGCCTGTGGTAGCGTCCACGTACTGGAACAACGTGTTTGGCTGCGTGCCCGGCGAGGCCGATGGAGATGCCGAGGGTCTGGCCACCATGCGAAACATCGGCAAAAACATGGTCTGGCTCCTGCGTTGCATCGAGGCGGGCAAGGCTGCCGGCATCGAAGCCCCCGAGGCCGATCGCGAGCGAACCAACTTTATTCGGTAGAACGGCGGAACATAAATATGAACGTGCAAATTTTCGGGACTAAGAAGTCCTTCGATACCAAGAAGGCCCAGCGTTATTTTAAGGAGCGCCGCATTAAGGTGCAGTTTATTGACCTTAAGGAAAAAGAGATGAGCAAGGGCGAGCTCACGAGCGTGATGCAGGCGGTCGGCGGCATCGACAAGCTGCTCAACCCCAAAGCCAAGGACGAGGAGACACTCGCGCTCATCCAGCACCTTACCCCCAGCCAGCGCTTCGACAAGCTGCTCGAGAACCAGCAGGTTCTGGCCGAGCCCATCGTGCGCAACGGCAAAAAGGCCACCGTCGGCTATTGTCCCGATGTGTGGGGAGCCTGGGAGTAGCCTGTGTTATTTGTCGGCGCGTGGGTATAAGAGCTGGCGTTTGGCATAAGATTCAACTGTAAGCCATGTCTAACAAAGGAGGGCACATGCCCAACAAACCCGTGAAGATCATCATGCTTACCGGCTACCTCGGTGCCGGCAAGACCACGCTGCTCAACCACATCCTCGCCAACGACGGCGGCATCCGCGCCGCCGTGATCGTCAACGATATCGGCGAGATCAACGTCGACGCCAGCCTTATCGCCGACGGCGGCCTTTCCGAGACCGACGACCTCATCCCGCTCACCAACGGCTGCATCTGCTGCACGCTTTCGGACGACCTGGCCAACCAGCTGCAGGGCATCGCCGATTCGGGCAAGTTCGACTACATCATCATCGAGGCCTCGGGTATTTGCGAGCCTATCCCCATCGCCTACACCATCTCGAGCTTCTGCGACGAGGCCAAGGTGGGCGGCGAGCCCAAGCTCGCGCTCGACAACATCGTGGCCGTGGTCGACTGCGCCCGCATGTACGACGAGTTCAACGGCGGCCGCGACCTGCTGGCCGAGGATATCGACGAGGACGACATCGAGAGCCTGCTCATCCAGCAGATCGAGTTTTGCTCCACGCTGATTCTTAATAAGACTGACACCGTCACCCCCGAGCAAATCGCAGAGCTTAAGGCCATTGTGCGCAGCCTGCAGAAGGACGCCGTGATTATCGAGGCCCAAAACGGCGAGGTCCCCATGGAGGAGCTGCTCGACACCGACCGCTTCGACTTTATGCGCGCCTACAACTCCGCCGCCTGGATCGAGGCCATGGAGCATCCCGAGGAGCACGACGACCCCGAGGTGCTCGAGTACGACATCGAGACCTTTGTGTACTCGCGCCGCAAGCCGTTTGACCTGCAGAAGTTCACCGATTTTGTTGAGCAGGAGTGGCCCGACGAGGTCATCCGCGTCAAGGGTCCGCTGTGGCAGACCGGCGATCCGGACATGTGCTACATGTTCGAGCAGGCCGGCCACCAAATGCGCCTGATGGAGAACGGTCTGTTCGTTGACTCCGCGCCCGAGGGCGAGAAGCAGAAGATCATCGACGAGAACCCCGAGATCATGCAGATTTGGGACGACGAGACGGGCGACCGCATGACGAGCCTGTGCATCATCGGCCGTCACATGGACAAGGATGCGCTCATCGCCTCCCTCGATGCCTGCCTGACCGACTGGCACCGCGCCTAGATTTATCCAAGCGGGCATTTTTCCGCCTACGTAACCGCCAAACCACCACGAAGGTGCCCTTCGTGGTGGTTTTTCGTTCTGAGCCAAGGAGATTCATGTTCAACATCGTGCTGTACGCGCCCGAGATTCCGGCCAATACGGGCAATATCGGCCGCACCTGCGTGGTCACCGGCGCACGCCTGCATCTGGTGGAGCCGCTGGGGTTTTCGCTCGACGACAAGACAGTGCGTCGCGCCGGCCTGGGCTACTGGCAAAACTTGGACGTGACGACCTATGCCGGCTGGGAGGACTTCCTTGCGCGCAACGGTCTCTCTCCCGCCGACGAGCGCCTGCACCTGCTGACCAAAAAGGCGCGCCGCACCTATGCGCAAAGCACCTACCGCGACGGCGACTTTTTGGTCTTTGGCAGTGAGAGCTCGGGGATTCCCGAGCCACTGCTTGCCGCGGCGCCCGCGCGCTGCGAGCGCATCCCCATGCTGCGCGATTGTGACTCGCTCGATAACGCCGAGGCCTGGGAAGCCCACGAGGAATCGCTCGGGCATACCGAGGACAGCCACGAAGCCATCCTTCAGCAGGATATCTGCGGCAACTTCGTCGACCCGGACGACTACCGCATCAGCGCCCTCAACCTCTCCAACAGCGCCGCCATCGTCCTCTACGAGGCCCTGCGCCAAACAGGCTTTCCGGGAATGTGACAAAGGAACTGTCCCTTTGTCACATTCGGTTATAGGTAGCGGCCGGTGATGCTTGCGGGGCAGGCCACGATGTCGCCCGGCGTGCCGGCGCAGACGATTTGCCCGCCCGCGTCACCGCCGCCCGGGCCCATGTCGATCACATAGTCGGCGTTGCGGATAAGGTCGAGGTCGTGTTCGATCACGACAACTGTGGCGCCCTTGGCGACGAGGCCGTCAAACACACTCAGCAACACCTGAACATCGAGCGGATGCAGGCCGATCGTGGGCTCGTCAAATACGAATACGGCATCGTCCTGCACGCGGCCCATCTCGCTCGCAAGCTTAAGACGCTGCGCCTCGCCGCCCGAAAGCGCCGGCGTCGGCTCACCGAGCGTGAGATAACCCAATCCCAGGTCGTGCAAGGTCTGCAAGCGCGCCTGTACCTTTTTGAGTCCCAGCGTGGCGTCGAGGGCCTCGTCCACACTCATGTCCATGAGCTGCGGCAACGTCAGTAAGCTCCCGTCCTTGCCCTCGCGATGGATATGCGAAGCCGCGTCTGCATAACGTGAGCCGCGACATGACGGGCAGACGATCTCGACATCGGGCAAAAACTGCACGTCGAGCGATATCGAACCCGTGCCATCGCACGTAGGGCAGCGCAAGGCGCCAGTGTTGTAGCTAAATGCGCCCGCCTTGTAGCCGGCTGCCTTGGCCTCGGGCGTGCGGGCGAAGGCGCGACGCAGCTCGTCATGGATGTCGGCATAAGTCGCCACCGTCGAGCGCACGTTGGCGCCGATGGGCGTAGCGTCAATCAGGTTGGCGCGCGCGATGCCCTCGGCATCAACCCAGCGCACGTGCCTTGGCAGGCGCTCGCCGGCCGCCTGCGCCTTGAGTGCCGGAATGAGCGTCTCGAGCACCAGCGTCGTCTTGCCCGAACCCGAGACGCCCGTCACCGCAACAAGGCGACCGCGCGGGATATCGGCTTCGAGCGGCTTGACGGTATGGATGGCATCGGTCGCCATGCGGATATGACCCTGGTCGAACATTTCGTCGTCAACCACCTGCGGGCGCAAGCGCCCGGGGTCCGAGCGCAAAAACGGCGCGATGCGGCTGCCCTGCGATTGTTCGACCTCGCCCACCGTGCCAGCAGCGATCACATTACCGCCGCCCGCTCCGGCAACGGGGCCCATCTCGACCAGATAGTCGGCTTCCGCCAGCACGCGCGTGTCGTGATCGACGACAACCACGGTGTTGCCGTCATCCACCAGATCGCGCATCACGCCTACCAGGCCGTCAACGTTAGCAGGATGCAGGCCGATCGAAGGCTCATCGAGCACATAGAGCACGCCCGTCGAGCGGTTGCGTACCACGCGGGCAAGCTGCACGCGCTGGCGCTCACCCGTGGAGAGCGTGGCACCGGCGCGGTCGAGCGAGAGGTAATCGAGACCCAGGTCAACCAGGCGACGGGCCGCGCCCAAAAACGAATCGCAGATATCCGTCGCCATGGGCCGCATCTCGGTCGGCAAGGATGCGGGCACGCCGCGCACCCACTCAATCGCCTCGCCCAGCGTCATGGCAGCCGCCTGCGCTAGATTGATACCGCGCACCTGGGGCTGACGCGCAGCCTCGGAAAGACGCGTGCCGCCGCAGCCACGGCATGGCCCCTCGCGCAAAAAGCGTGCAACGCGTTTGAGGCCCTTGTCGTCCTTAACCTTGGCGAGCGCATTCTCAACGGTATAGACGGCGTTGTAATAGGTAAAGTCGAGCGGCGTGGCGCCCTCGCCGTTTTTGGGAACGTAAAGAATGTGCTTCTTAACCGCCGGACCATGGAACACGATGTCGCGCTCTTGAGGCGTGAGCTGGTTAAACGGCACGTCGGTACGTACGCCCATCTCACCTGCCACCTGCTTCATCAAGTCCCACATGAGCGTGCCCCAGGGAAACACCGCGCCTTCGTTGATGGTCTTGGACTCGTCGGGCACCAGACTCGCTTCGTCCACCTCGCGCATGACACCGGTACCGCCACAGGTGGGGCATGCACCGCCGCTATTGAAAGCCAAATCCTCGGCACTCGGCGCGTAGAACTCGCGGCTGCATGCGGGGCACGTGAGCGACAGGCCTGCGGCCACGTTGAGGCTCGGCTCCACGCGCGCACCGCAATGTGGGCACACGTGATGGGCGCAACGGCTAAAGAGCAGACGCAGGCTATTGTTGAGCTCGGTCATGGTACCAAAGGTCGAGCGCACGCCTGGCACACTAGGACGCTGATGCAACGCGAGTGCCGCCGGTACGTGCAATACCTCGTCCACCTGGGCGTGCTCGGCCTGCGTCAGGCGACGTCGAGTATAGGTGCTGAGCGCCTCCAGGTAACGGCGCGAGCCCTCGGCATAAAGAACTCCCAGCGCCAGCGAGCTCTTGCCCGACCCCGACACGCCAGCAATACCCACGAGCCTTCCCAGCGGAATATCGATATCGATGTCCTTAAGGTTATGGACGCGCGCACCGCGCACCTCGATAGCCTGCGGGCTCATCTTCTGTTCCGTCACCTTTATCACCCTACTCATGCCATAAAACGCGGTCGCGGATATACTCGCCCAGCATGGGCACGGTAAACCGCACAAGGCCGTATCCGGCGGCCTCGATGACGCGCTCGCGAATCAGGCTTGCGCGATATTTACTCGCCCAGCTCTGAGTGCGATCGCAGCGCTCAATGATATCCGCCATGCGCGTCGGCTTACCCTCGTCAGTAGCCATGGCCTCGATAAAAAGGCGCTGTGGACTGCGCAGCCCGTAATACAGGGGCGCATCGACCGCTTCGTAGAACTCGGAGACGGCATCCGCATGGCCATCCTCGACATCGCGTCTTTCAATGACTCGCGAGTTGCGCCGGACAGCAGAGCGCCACATGTAATATCCCACCAGCTGAACCATATAGGGATGCCCCATGCTCTTGTGTGCCGCAAGGTCCGCCGTCTCCGCGTCAACGCAAAGGCCAGCGTCTTTAACCGTCTGGATATATGAATCGCGCACCTTGGGCAAAGATATCGCCCCCAGCGTACGCTGCTGGGCACGCCGCAAAAACGTCACGCTCGGCTCTTCGAGCAAATCGTCTACCATACTGGGTAAGCCGGCGAACACCAGCGCAAGACCGCGCTGGTCGCTATCGGACAAGCCCGTGGCATCCTGATCTCCGAGCACCTGCTGATAGAGAACGGCAAGAGCCGCCAGTTCCTCGATAGACGCAGATTGTGCCTCGTCAATCGCAAACAGGATGCCCTTGCCTGGACCGAGCTTCTTGAGGCGCTCGTTGACCAGCCCCCGTAGCGTCTGGCCCTTTGCCCGAGCCGCCTCGACCGACATCCGACCAAACGACGGCCCAAACTCCATTGACGTCACAACGGGTTTATTCGAGCGAAGCGCGTCGGCCAGGCGATCGCATAAGCCAAGCGAAGCGGAATCGGAGACAACCGCCCATCCGCGCTCATTGGCTAGACGTTGCAGCTCCCGCAGGAGAACCGTCTTGCCGCAGCCGCGGTTTCCCGTAATGAGCATGAGCCTGCCCGGCGCTCCGGCGCCGTTGTCGAGTCCTTCCTCGAAATCTTCGACGACCGACTCGCGACCGATGAGCATCGGAGGCCGCTTGCCTGCCGTTGGCTTAAAGGGATTTGGATTCATGTCGGCCTCCTCGGATTGGCAAACCCTGGTAATAGTTATACCAACTTGTACCGAGTTATACCAATAGCATGTGACAAAGGGGCTGCCCCTTTGTCACATGTGGCCGAAAAACTCGGCGTCGGCTGCTCGCCAGGGGCGGAAGGTGGCGGGATCGACCTTTACGTGCTCCGCGGCGGGCACGTCGTACCATTTGACCGTGTAGCCGGCGCCGTGGGCGCAAAAGACCGAGTCGGGCGTGTTGGGCAGATCGGCCTCGGGCTCATAGGCGGCCGCCTCGATGACGCGCTCGGCATCATGGCAAGCCGCATAACCGGCGAACTCCAGGTACAGATGTCCGCGACCGCTCGTGTAGGCAGCTACCTCCAGCGCATAATCCTGCACCTCGGATGCCGGCACGCGACCCACAAGCTTCGCCCTCTCGCCCGCCATTGCCGGCGGCTCGTACTCGGCACCCATGCGCGTGGCATCCGAGAGCGCCCGGCCCACGCACTCCCCCGGTACCTCGAGCTCAAAGTGGTACCACGGCTCCAGCAACACGTCTGCGCCGGACTCGCGCGCCCGCATCAAACCCTGGCGAATCGCGCGGTACGTGGCCTGGCGAAAATCGCCGCCCTCGGTGTGTTTGGCATGCGCGCGGCCGCCCGTAAGCGTAATGCGCACATCGGTGATGGGCGAGCCGGTCAGCACGCCCAGGTGGTCGCGCTCCATGGCGTTGGTGAGTGCCAGACGCTGCCAGTTAAGATCGAGCTCGTCGGTCGAGGTCACGGTGCCAAACTGCACGCCCGAACCTGCTGGCAACGGCTCCAGGCGCAGATGCACCTCGGCATAGTGGCGCAGCGGCTCAAAGTGGCCCACACCCTCGACCGGCTGCGAGATCGTCTCCTTATAGAGAATGCCGCCGGGCTCAAACTCGACCGCAAGGCCAAAACGATCGGCCAGCACGCGCTGCACGACCTCGAGCTGCACGGCGCCCATCAACTGCAGGTGAATCTGCTCAAGATGCGTATTCCAGCTTACGCCGAGCATGGGATCTTCGTCCGCCAACTCAGTCAATGCTTTGAACACCGCATGGGCGTCGTGTTCGCCCGGCAGCACCGTATAGGTGAGGACTGGCGCAATGACGGGCGCATCGCCCGCGGACTCCGCGCCCAGGGCGTCCCCTGGGCGAACGTGCGCAAGACCCGTCACGGCGCAAATACCGCCAGCAGCAACTTCTTGGGCAAGCTCATACTTCTCGCCGTTATAGATGCGTACCTGATCGACCTTCTGTTCCCACGCCTCGGCACTAGAATGCCCGCTGATCATCTGTTTTGCGCGCAGCGTGCCGCCGGTCACTTTAACCCAAGCCAAGCGCTCGCCACGATCCCCGCGGCTGACACGATAGACGCGCGCGGCAAACTCCGGGAGCCACGCCTGCTCACGCATCAGCGCGCATATACCATCCAGTAGCTCGTCAACGCCTTGGTCCTTGAGCGCCGAGCCGGCAAAGCAGGGAAAGAGCTTGCGCTCGGCAACCATGCGCGACAGCGTTGCGACAGAAAGCTCACCCGCTTCAAGAAACTCCTCGAGCGCCGCTTCGTCCAACGCAGCAGCGTCCTCCTGAACGGCGCCGCCCGCCAGCAGCTCGTTGGCATCCAGGCAGCCCTCGGAAAGACGCTGCCCGAGTTGTGCCAGCAAAACATCGCGGCCGGGATTCTCCAAATCGATCTTGTTGATGAAGATGAACGTCGGGATGTCATAGCGTGCAAGCAGGCGCCACAGGGTTTCGGTGTGCCCCTGCACGCCATCGTTGGCGCCCACCACCAGAATCGCGTAGTCCAGGGCACGCAGTGTGCGCTCCGCCTCGGCAGAAAAATCGACATGGCCGGGAGCATCCACGAGCATGACGTGGGTATCGCCGTGGTCGAGCACGGCCTGCGACGAGAAAATCGTGATGCCGCGCTCGCGCTCGATCGTGTTAGTGTCCAGATGCGAATCGCCATCGTCCACGCGGCCACGCTTGCGAATGCGGCCCGCGTTGAACAGCATGGCCTCGGCCAACGTGGTCTTGCCGGCATCGACATGCGCCAAGATTCCAACGACCGCTTGCTTCGACATGGCTCTCCTCTTATTGCAAGCCCATCGCACGCGGCAACGGGCGTTCACGCTCCGCACTGGATGATACAATTTACGGGCCGGTGGGCGAAGCGGGCCCTATCCCCCGACCGAGCTCATCGCCCCGCGTTGCCGCGCGGCGATTTTCGTAGGTTCGCGCCTTGCGAAAGCCGGCACCTCCCCTTTTTGTCTGCCCGGGTTCATCTGGGGCGGTAACAATGCGAGTCCCACAACGACGCGTTTTACCAAAAATGGCCCCACTCGGGGCCATTTTTTATTTGAGCTGGGTGATGATACGTGCCTTGGCTCCTACGCCTCACGCAGCCAATCAAACGCGACACGCGCCGTGCCGTCGGACACATAGACGATACCGACACGCTCGAACCCCGCCTTGGCGATGGCGCCCTGCATGGGCAAGTTGTCCTCGTGCGTGTCAATACGCAGATGGTCGGCGCATTCCTTGGCAAAGGCGAACATCGCAGCCGCGATACCGTGCACGGTGCCGTCGGATGCCACACGGTGCAGCACGGCGTACGGAGTGTCGCTGCGCCACCGACCGTCCTCAATTACGTCATAGCACTCGTCCGGACCCGGTAAAAAGGCAAACGTCGCTACCACGTGACCGTCAACTTCGCACACATAGCTGCCACCAGCGGCGATATCGGCAGTCAGCTGCTCGGCCGAAGGCGTGCCCTCGGGCCACTGCGTGGCGTTGCCATGCGCGCGCATAAAGGCGCGGGCCGCGTCATAGATAGCCATGACGGCGGGAATGTCGGTATCGAGGGTTTTTCTGATCATCACGCGGCGACCTCACGTTTATTGGTATCACTTTGATTGAGCAATGATACCAGCGTTTGAAGAGGGGCGCGAAGCAGATGGGGAGCAAAAAGCGAGCCGCCTGGTCAAAGGCAAAGAGCGAGTTTTTGGGCGCTGCCACCGGCGGCGATATGAGCGATCTGTTTGCGCGCGAAGACGAGCGCCGCGACGCACTAGACGCCGAGCGCGATGAAGCCTGGCGCTACAAGTCGTGCGAACGCAAAAACCGTTACGACACGCGCGCCGAGGCCGAGGCAGTTATGGCCGACTGCGAAAACCGCGGGCGGCGCGGCCTTGCCTGCTACAAATGCGAATACTGCGGCGGATGGCATCTGACGTCGCACCCCTGGAAATAGACCCCGCATCGGCACGGCGCTGGCGAAGCGCCGGCCATCGCACGCAAGCTACGGGCGCGGCGGCACCAAAACATCGTAGCGAACGGCCTTGCCCGCAAGCTGATAGCTCGGCTTAACGCCGGCAAGCAGCGGCCCCTTCACCGGCCGCTTGATAACGACCTTACGCGGGTGCACCGCAAGCGCGGCTTCGACCAGCGTCTCCTCATCGGCACACGGCTGTTCCAGATGATGCAAGAGTTGGAACTTCTTTTTCACCGCCGCGCTCTTGGTGCGCCCGGGAAACATGGGGTCCAGATATACCACGTCAGGAGCGGTGAGCTCGCCCTGCCCGATCAGCTCAGCTACATGGCGAAGGCCGGCGATGCTGTCCTCGCCCGCATGCAAGCGCATTCGTGCCACGGCTGTCGCAAGCGCCGGATCATCTGTCGCGCGATCCAAGGCATCCTTGAGAAGCGCCGCGATCACGCAATCCTGTTCATACAGATCGACGGTAAAGCCCGCGGCCGCCAGCAGCAGCGAGTCCTCGCCAAAGCCTGCTGTGGCATCAATCGCCCATGGTTGTTCGATGCCTTTTGTGCGCGCAGCCTTTACCAACAGCTCTTGCTGCAGACGACCCTGCTTGAGCCGTGGAAGCATGCGGCCAAAATCGGCACGCAACTCCATCGTGCCGTCGGTGAGCGTAAGGCCCTCGGACGTCCGCACGAGCTCGAGCCCAGCAGCCCGAGCAACAGAAAAGGGATCGACGACGCCCATGGACACTCCTTAGCAAACAAAACTAATACATGGGCGCCATTCATGTCGGCACCCAACCGTCCGTTATTGTCCCACATGCGACATGGTCCACAGCATCCCAATGCAAAGCATAGCCATCAATACCGTGCACACGGCAGCGATCACAGAATCACTCATGCGCCTTCCCAGCGACCGCGGCTCATCCACTTGCTTGACTCCGTACATCATGGCTCCTCCTTCGGTCCAGCTCTTACCATGGCCTCATCATCGCAGCGCCGCGCATGCGCTGCCATCGATTTGACTTACGTCCAGCTTTCCTTTTTGAAAGGTTGAACCGTGCAGGCAAGAGACGCTTTCAGGCGCATGCATCGCCGCGTTGAACTACAATGTGCTTCACCATATGTGCAGCACATAGGGTGCGCCAGGTTGGCGTACTCGTATCGAAAGGACCAGCCATGAGCTTCACTCGCAAGACACTCAAAATCCTTGCCCTGATTTATTTTGTTCTGGGCATCGCCAGTCTCGTCATGGGAATCGCCGGCATCGCGACCGGCAAGTTCGAGTCCACCTACGAATCGAACGCCATGCTCGCCGCGGCCGTGATTATCGCCAAGGGCCTCATCGATCTTGCCGCGGGCGTTGCGGGCATCAAGGGTGCCAACAAGCCTTCGCAGGTTGACGGCGCGTTTAAGCTCGGTATCGTTGCTGCAGTCGCCACGCTTGCCCAGGCGGTGCTCACGCTTCCCGCGTTTGGCGGCGACGCCATCAACTTTGGCGCCTTTGTCATCGTGGTGTACGACCTGTTCTTTGTTCAGCAGGCGCACGCCGTCAAGGCCGAGAACAAGGACCGCCTGTAAGCGCTCGCTTCTCATAGCCTCTGCAGCCAAGCAACTAAAAAGGGCCGATCGCACATCTCCGCGGTCGGCCCTTTGCATTTGCCCAGATAAAACCTGCCAAAATAAACCTGTCCCTTTTTGGTAGGTTAGTGGCGGTACTCGGCGATGATGAAGTCGATATCGGTTTGAAGGGTATCCAAATTTGCCAGGCGCTCTTTGTCGGCAGGGCGCGTGCGGTAGTAGTAGGGCGTCATCTGAAATACGGCTTCGATGTCGGCCTGGGTCTGAAGCGTAATGTTCGCAGACACCCGTTTCGTGCCAACCAACTCGAGCTCGGTTGTCTGCGGCAACTTCTCGTCGTTGAGATACGGCGTGTCGTAGAGCACCTCCTTGAGCCCAAACAGATGCCGCGCACCCGGCACCACGGTGTAGAGCGAGCCCTCGGGTGCCAGCACGCGGGCAAACTCGCGCTCGTTAAAGGGGGCAAAAAGCTCGGTCACCATATCGAAAGCGCCATCAGCCACGGGGATGTCCTTCATGTTGGCCACGAAGTAGGTCGCATCGCCGCGCTTGGCAGCCAGGCGCACCATCTCTTTGCCCAAATCGAACCCGTAAACATCCGCACCCGGCACCGCGCCCATAGCGCTGGTGTAATAGCCCTCGCCACAGCAAATATCGAGCAAGGTCAGCTGCTTGTCCGTAGACACCCCGTGCTCTGCCGCCCGCGCGCGCACCAGCTCGACCATCGCATCGCGCAACGGCGCATAGTAACCGCGGTTCAGAAAGTCACGACGGCTGCGCGCCTGCGACTTGGGATCGCCCATGGAGTCGCCACTCTTGGACGAGCGCAGCAGATACAGATAGCCCTCGCGCGCACGGTCAAACCGATGTCCGCCCGCGCATGCAGCACCGCGCTCGTCGTCCACCAACGGCTCATGGCAAACGGGACACAACAACATGGCAACTCCTTAGCGCGGACAACACAACGCCCACCATTGTCGCACGCCTCCCCCACCTAGTCATTGGGGACGTTCTTGTTCGACTAGTCATTTAAGAACGTCCCCAATGACTAGTCTGAAGGAGTGTCCCCAGCTGCCGGCGGAAAAGGAACGTCCCTAAGTGCCGGCTGGCTGCATTAGGAGTATCATCGTCTGCGCAAATAAGCACGAAAGAGCATATTAGAGATTGAGAGCGTATGGCAGACACCGCATCTAAGCACATTGACATGACCACCGGCTCGCTATGGCGCAATATTCCCCTGTTCGCCTTCCCCGTGGCCGCCACGAGCATCTTGGAGCAGCTGTCGAACCTCATCGCCACGGTCATCATCGGTAACTTCTCGGGCGACCAGGGAACCCTCGCCATGGCGGCGGTCGGCTCCAATGTTCCGCTTACCAGTCTTATGCTCAACCTTTTTATTGGCATGTCGCTTGGCTCCAACGTGGTCATCGCCAACGCTATCGGCCGCAACGATCAGAACATGGTCAAACGCGCCGTCCATACCTCGATTTTAATGGCGCTCGTGGGCTTTGTCGTCATCGCACTGGGCGACATCTTTGCCGAGCCCATGCTCGCTGCGCTCAACGTGCCTGCCGAGACCATGCCGCTCGCTTCGCTCTACCTGCGCGTCTTTTTGCTCAGCATGCCCTCGATCTTGCTCTACAACTTTGAGGCCGCGATCTTCCGCTCCGTCGGCATCACCCGCATGCCGCTGCAGGCACTTGCCGTGTCCACCGTCCTCAACATTGGCCTGGACCTCATCTTTGTCCCCGTACTCCACTGGGGCGTCGCGGGCGTCGCCATCGCCACCGCCATCGCCTACACCGTCAGCGCCGCCACGCTCTTTATCCGCCTGCTCAAGACCGACTCCGTCATCCGCGTCACCCTACGCGACCTAGCCATCGACCCCGTCGCCCTCAAGCGCATCGTCAAGATCGGCCTGCCCGCCGGCATCCAAAGTGCCGTCTTTGCCGTCGCCAACATCATCATCCAGTCCGCCATCAACAGTCTGGGCACCGAGGTCATGGCGGCATCGAGCGCCGCCATGAGCCTGGAGTATGTGTGCTACAACCTGCTCAACAGCTTTAGCCAGGCCTGCACCACCTTTGTGGGACAAAACCACGGCGCTCGCCAGATCGACCGCTGCACCAAGACGCTCAAGGTCTGCCTGGTCGAAGGCGGCATCGTCGCGCTCACCACCATCGTCATCATCGTCGGTCTGGGGCGCGAGATCCTGGCGCTCTTTAACAGCGATCCCAACATCGTCTCGATCGGCTATATCCGCGTGTGCTCGATCTTCCCGGCATACGCCTTTAGCATGTTCTACGAAAACATGTCCGGTTACCTACGCGGCTTTGGCATCTCGCTTATGCCCGCCCTCATCACCATGATCTGCGTCTGCGGCATTCGCTTCTATTGGGTATTCTGCGTGTTCCCGCACTTCCGCACCTTTGCGAACATCATGATGGTCTACCCCATCAGCCTGGGCACCACGGCGTTCTTTATGGTCGTGGCGGTACTACTCTGCCACCCGGCACGCACCTATCGCGCCGCCCAAGTCAAAGCAACAGCCCGCTAAACACCGCGCCCAACGTCACGTCAGTCATTAATTGACAATATGCGAGCTCATATAGTCGATAAAGCGCCTCGTGGCGATAGGCATGGTGTCCCAGCTGCGCCAGGCTGCCACCACGTCGCGCGAGGGGGCGTGCACGATGGGACGCACGCGAATATCGGCCTGCATGCCCTCAACGGTACGACGGTAGAGCATGCTCACGCCTAACCCCTCCTCCACCATCGCCATAATGGTGTAGTCGTCGGTGACCTCACTCGTCACGTGCGGCGACAGCCCGTGCGTTGCGAATGCATCGAGCACCAGACTCTGTTCGCCCTCATCCAGCAGTACAAACGGCTCGGACGCCAAGTCGGCGAGCGTCACCTTTTCCTTTGCCGCTAGCGGATGTGTCGCCGGCAACAGCGCCATCAGCTCGTCGTGATAGACCACGCGTTTCTCGAGCCCCTCGGTAAATCCACGCGCTGTAAAGCAAAAGTCGACCACGCCATCGTGCACCCACTGGGCATTGCGCGTGTAATCGCCCTGCTTGAGGGTAAAGCGCACGCCCGGATGCAGGGCCCCAAAGTCGCGGATCACACGCGGCAACACAGTACGACTCACGTTGGTAAACGTCGCAATGCGAATGTCGGTCGACGAAAGCCCCAGCAACTCCTGGCGCTTGCCCTCAAGCTCGGCCTCGGCAGTTACGATTTGGCGCAGATACGGCAGGTACTGTTTGCCGTCGCGCGTAAGCGACACGCCCTGCTTGCCGCGCTCGATAATCGTGGTGCCCAACTCGCGCTCGAGCGCCTTGACAGCCTGGCTCACCGCACTTTGCGTATAGCCCAGCTCGTCGGCCGCACGTTTCAGGCTGCCGCAATCGACCACCATACATACAATCTGATACCGCGATGCCATCGTGCCTCCACATCGATGTAGCCGTAAAACGTTTTGCCAGGACCTTTTCTTCCAACATTAGTATTTCTTAATCATACTGAAGATACATTCGCTTTACTACATCCATCTCTGGGAGCAGAATCCTTTTTGCGAAACCGTTCTGTAACAAAAGGAGTCCCATGGATCGCAAAAAAGCAATCGCGCTCTCATTTTCCGTTCCCGTCGCATGGGGCTTTTCGTACCCCCTCATGAAGATCGGCATGGACAGCATGAACGCCATGAGCATCGTTGCGCTACGCTGCAGCATCGCTTTTGCAGCTTGTCTGCTGCTCTTCCACAAGCACGCGCTGCGCGTCAACCGCGACGTGATGATTCGTTCCGCTATCATCGGCGCCATCATGGCGACCGAGCTCACCTGCATGTGCCTGGGCTCCAGCCTTACCTCTGCCTCCACCGCCGGCTTTTTGCAGAGCCTGACGGTCGTGATCGTACCGTTTGCCAATGCGGCCCTGCTGCGTCGCGCCCCCGAGCGCAAGGTGCTCATCGGCACCGCCATCGTCACTTGCGGCATGCTGCTGCTCTCGGGCGCCGACTTTACCAGCCTCAATCCCGGCGCAATCATCATGCTGCTCTCGGCCTTTATCTATGCCGGCCACATTATCATCGCCAAGCGCTTTGTCGAAGAAGTCGATCCGCTGGCTCTGGGCGTTTGGCAGCTGGGCTTCGGTGGCTTGTTCTCGGGCATCGCCGCATGCACCTTGGGCGGCTTTACGCTTCCCAGCACGCCGAACGAAATCGTCGTGGTCGTTGCGCTCGCACTCATCTGCTCTGCCTACGGCTTTATCACCCAGACGCTCGTGCAGCCTCACGTACCCGCCGAGACCACCGGCTTTGCCTTCTCGCTCGAGCCGGTCTGCTCTGCCGTCTTCTCGTTCTTCTTGGTCGGCGAAGTGCTGAGCCCCATCGCCTTCTTTGGCGCCGCCCTCATCCTCACCGGCGTCATGGTGGCAACCATCGAGCTTCCGCGCCTTCGCGCACATGGACAGGCTCGCATGGCAGGAGCGCCCGAGCAAGCCTCGTAAGCGCCTCACCTTTTGTAGCCCCGACATAAAGGTCTCCGGACGCCTTTACAATAGATGCCAACAGAGCATCTGCCATAAAGGAGCCCCATGGACACCGCAACTCGCGACCGCAACATAGCAACTTGGTTGGGCGATGCGCCGCAGCCGGTACGTGACACGACGGACCAGCTGCTCGAGCGCATCGCCCTTTTACGTGCCGAGCAAACCATTTACCCGGCACAAGACGACATCCTCAATGCCCTCGCCTATACGCCGGCCGACCATGTCAAAGTTGTCATTTTGGGTCAAGATCCCTATCACGGACCCAACCAGGCCATGGGGTTATCGTTCTCGGTTCCCGCGACGCAAACCAAGTTGCCGCCGAGCCTGCGCAACATCTACAAGGAGCTCAAAGCCGATCTGGGCTGCCCCATTCCCGCCACGGGAGATCTGACGCCATGGGCACAACGGGGCGTCCTGCTCCTTAACACCACGCTCACCGTGCGCGAGCATGCCGCGAACTCACACGCCAAACTGGGCTGGAGCACGCTCACCGACTACGTTATCGAACGCTGCTGTCAGCTGCCCCAGCCGGTAGTCTTTTTGGCATGGGGTCGCTTTGCCCAGCAGATGGTCGAAGGCAAGCTCGCCGCGACCGGCGCAGGCAAGGCAGCCGGTAAGTTCTGCCTGGCCTCCACACACCCCTCGCCGCTTTCGGCAAACCGTGCCACGGCAGAACTCCCCGCTTTTATGGGGTCGCGTCCCTTCTCGGCAGCCAATCGGCTACTCGAACAGCACGGCTCGACCCCCGTCAACTGGACTTGCCTCGGCTAAAAATCGATACATCAAAAACGCGCCCGACAGCTTTCCATCGGGCGCGTTTCCTATTCGGGCCAAATAAATTGTGTGCGGCCGGCCTCGCCGCCATCGATCAGCAGGCTCTGCCCGGTCATAAACCGGTTGGTCACGCCCACAAAGTAGATCCACTCGGCGATCTCTTGGGCGGTGGCCCAGCGCTTAAGCGGCGTGAGCTCCATAATCTGGTTCCACAGGCGCTCGTCTTCCATCACGCAACGGTTGAGCGGCGTTATAACGCCTCCCGGGTCCACACTGTTGGCGATGGCTTGCGGTGCCAAGCGGTTTGCAAGGTTCTTGGTGTAGGCGATAACGCCGCCCTTGCTGGCGGCATAGGCGGGAAACTCCGATCCCGTATGCCCGCTCGCCGACCCCACATTGACCACGGATTTGATAGCGGGCGCCGGCTTGGCAGCAAGCCCCTCCCCCACAAAGGCATAGTACTCGGTCACGTTGATGGTGCCGCACAGGTTGGCAGCAATGTCGTCCGCCGAGTCCTGCGTGCCGGCAACGTTCACGATTACCTGGGGTTCAAGATCGTCTGGAAACGAGTCCGGCTCACGGACATCGACGATCAGATGGCGATAGCGCTCGTGCTCGACCGCCGCCGGCAGCAGATCAAAGCCCACGACCTCGTAGCCCTCGTCCAAAAAGCGCTGCACGCACGCGGCTCCGATACCGCCCGAGGCACCCGTGATCAAAACCCGCATACTTGCTCCTTAGGCGGTCGCGTGGCGCTCGAGGTACTCGGAGCCCACATTCTCGCGCTCCCAGCCGCGCACGACCTTGTAGCCCACGGGGCTCAGGAAAACCTCGCACAGCAGCTCGGCAACGGCGCCGGTCAGCGAGCACATGAGGACCTGCACCCAGGTCCAACCAAAGAACGTGTGGCTCACCACAATGGCAAAGACCAGGTTGTCGATAAACTGGCCAACGCCCGTGGACACATAGGAGCGGAAGGCAAAGCTCGCAAAGTTATTCTTTTTGAGCATACGGCCGAGCGACTGGTTGAGCGTGGAGTTAACCACGGCAGAAACGAGCATTGCCAGCGAAGAGCCCAGCACCACGTACCAGGTGCCGCCGATGGTGGCGTTAAGGGCGGTGTTGACCTCGATCATACCCGTGTCGTAGTAGGCGCCCCACATGCCGGGCGTGAGCGAGCATGCCCAAAAGCACAGACTCACGGCCAGATTGACCAGCAGCGCGAGGATAGAGATTTTGATGGATGCCTTGGCGCCAAAGCGCTTGCAGATCATGTCCTGGCACAAAAACGAAACCCAGCTCACCACAAAGCCGCAATCGAGTGCCAGATACGGCAGGCTGATAAGCTCTTTGTTGGCCAGCAGGTTCATCATGATGACACTCACGAAAAACAGCGAAACCGTTGCCGCGGGAATGCTCCGCAACAGGACCTTGTAGTCCTCCATGACCTTCTTGATCATTATGTACTCCTTTGGTTTTAGGTTTAACGAGCAGGATATCGGACCCGAACTGCTCGGACGTCACGGTCTTGAGACGACGATGGGTATAATAGCCGCTCACACGGCATCAGGCAAGCAAACGGCGCGGCAGCCCCACAGGGCCACCGCGCCGATGCATTAAAAGGCTACGTTGCCAAACTCCGACAGGATAAGATCGGGGTTGTGATCGGTTGCCCAATCCACGTTCCACGGGCTCGTGAACAGCAGCAGCTTACCGCCGCGCATGTCCTCGACGCGCAGCGTGTCACGCGTGAGCGAAAGGCCCGGGATATCAATGGTATCGGGGTCGTTCTGAATCCAGCGGATGTCCGTATAGGGCAGCGGCTGGCGACGGACCTCAACACGATACTCGGCCTTGAGGCGGCGCTCGAGTACCTCAAACTGCAGCACACCGACCACGCCCACGATAACGCTCTCCATGCCGGCACCCAGCTCGCGGAAGATCTGGATGGCACCCTCCTGGGCAAGCTCCTCCATACCCTTGACGAACTGCTTGCGCTTGAGCGTGTCGACCTGCGTAATGCGAGCGAACATCTCGGGGGCAAACGTCGGGATCTGCGGATACTGCACGTGGCGCTTGCCGGAGCACACGGTGTCGCCGATGCTAAAGATACCCGGGTCGAACAGGCCCACGATATCGCCCGCGTACGCCTCGTCCACGATGGCGCGGTCATCGGCCATCATCGACGTGCCCGTGGCAAGCTTGAGCTTGCGGTTGCCCTGCACGTGGAAGGCGTCCATGCCACGCTCGAACTTGCCCGAGCAAATGCGCACAAAGGCGATGCGGTCGCGGTGGTTCTTGTCCATATTGGCCTGGATCTTAAACACGAAGCCGCTAAAGTCGTTCTCGGCGGGCGCGACCGGCTCGCTGGTGAGTGTATCGGTATAGGCGCGCGGCGTCGGGGCCAGACGCAGGAACTCTTTAAGGAAGGGCTCCACACCAAAGTTGGTGAGTGCCGAGCCAAAGAACGCCGGGCTCAGCTTGCCGCAGGCCACGGCATCCAGGTCGAGCTCGTCACCGGCGCCATCGAGCAGCTCGATGTCGTCCATCAGGTTCTTGTGGTTCTCCTCGCCAATAAGCTCGTCCATGGCCGGATCGCCCAGCTCGGCCTCGACCTCGGCGACCTTCTTGGTGGCGTTGGCGTGGCCGTCGCCCTCAAAGGCAATGACGCGACGGGTCTGACGATCGAACACGCCGCGGAAGTTGCGCCCGCTGCCGATCGGCCAGTTCATGGGATACGTATTGATACCCAGGACGTTCTCGATCTCTTCCATGAGCTCAAACGGATCGCGAGCCTCGTGGTCGAGCTTGTTCACAAAGGTAAAGATGGGAATATGGCGCAGCGTACAGACCTTAAAGAGCTTTTTGGTCTGGGCCTCGACGCCCTTAGCGCCGTCGATGACCATGACTGCGGCGTCGGCGGCCATAAGGGTACGGTAGGTATCCTCCGAGAAGTCCTGGTGGCCGGGGGTATCGAGGATGTTGACGCAAGCGCCGTTGTAGGTGAACTGCAGCACCGAGGAGGTAACGGAAATACCGCGCTCCTTCTCGATGTCCATCCAGTCCGAGACGGCATGCTTGGCCGAGCTCTTGCCCTTGACCGAACCGGCGGTCTGGATGCTGCCGGTATAGAGCAGCAGCTTCTCGGTAAGCGTGGTCTTACCGGCGTCCGGGTGGCTGATGATCGCGAATGTGCGGCGCGACGAGATTTCATCCGACAGGCTTGCCATGCGGATCCTTTCTTGCATTGAGTGCATTACGTCGTTGTAACCGCACTATTGTAGCCGCGAAATCCCGCCATAGGGCACCTATCAGGACAAATTCATCAGCCAAGCTCGCTGTGTAGCAGGCAGCCGCCTCAAGGACTGTCTCGATCTGTAACAGAAAGACGGGTTTTGAGCCCCTACCTGTTACAGATCGAGACAAACTGGCAGGCCCGCCGGCACAATCTCAATCTGTAACATCTAGCCGCCCAAATCAGGTCTAACTGTTACAAATCGAGATAAACAGGAAGGCAGGGAGCCAATGTCTCAATCTGTAACATCTAGCCGCGCAAATCGACTCTTACTGTTACAGATTGAGACAAATAGGCAGGCGGGCAAATAAGATCTCGATCTGTAACATCAGGCGACCCAAAACGGACCCAGGTGTTACAGATTGAGATTGTTTTGGAGCAAGCGCGGCACTGGCGGACTATTCCACATTTAGCTCTTGCATAACTGTGCATAGTGTATATATACTGTGCTTACCGGTTATATACACGTGTAGCCCAACAGCTAAGGAGCCGCTGTGGACATTATCCTATCCAATTCGAGCGACAAGCCCATCTACGAGCAGATATCCTCGCAGGTCAAAGCTCAGATCCTTTCGGGCACACTCGCTGCGGGAGCCAAACTCCCCAGCATCCGTGCACTCGCGAGCGACCTGGGTGTGAGCGTCATCACCACCAAGCGCGCCTACGCCGACATGGAGCAACTCGGGTTTATCTGCACCGTGCAGGGCAAGGGCTGCTTTGTCGCCGAGGGCAACCAGAAGCTCTTGCGCGAAAACCAGCTCTGCCATATCGAAGAGCTGCTTGCGAAAGCGGCGAGCCAAGCCGAAACCCTGGGCGTCACGCGCGACAAACTGCACGAAATGCTCGACCTCGTAGCCCCCGAAACCATGCAGTAGCCATCTGCAAGAAAGGCTATACCATGCAATATTTGCTAGAAATCAAAGGTGCGTCGCGCCATGTGAGCGATCGCTTTTCGCTGCGCGACGTCACGCTTGCCGTGGAGCCCGGTCAGATTGTCGGCTTTGTGGGCGTAAACGGTGCCGGCAAGACGACGACTATTCGCGCCGCGCTTGGGCTTATCAAACTCGATGTCGGCGAGGTGCATCTGTTTGGACAGCACTGCGACGCCAACGCGCCCGGCGAGGCACAGCGTCACCTGCGCTCCCGCGTCGGTCTTGTCCTGGACACGTGTCCTTTCCCCTCCACGCTCAAGGTAGGCCAGATCGAGAGGCTCGTAGGCCCGGCGTACCCCACGTGGAGTAGCGAAACGTTCGCCGGATTCATCAACCGATTTGGCCTCGATCCCAGGACAAAGGTCAAGGACCTCTCCCGCGGCATGGGCATGAAACTGCAGCTTGCCTGTGCGCTCAGCCACAATGCCAAGCTGCTCGTTTTGGACGAAGCCACCGCGGGCCTCGATCCCATGGCACGCGAGGAACTGCTTGATGAGCTGCTTGCCTTTGTCGCCGACGGCCAGCGCAGCGTGCTGCTCTCGAGCCACATTACGTCCGACCTCGATCGCACTGCCGACCGCGTCATCTGTATCGATAACGGCTCGATTGTGTTTGACCTGCCGCGCGAGGACATTACCGACCGCGCCGGCATCGCCCACTGTACCCAAGCACAGGCCGCCGAGCTTACGGCTTGCGTCGAAGGCGCCCGCGCCGCCCACCACGCCTACAGCGTGGACGTGCTCGTGCCCAACCGTCGCGATACGCTCGAGGCCTTTCCCGAGATTCCCTGCGATCGGGCAACCATTGATGACTATCTGCGCCTCATGCTGAAAGGGGCTTCGAAATGAAACGCGCCTTTATGTCCGAGCTCGCCATCGTTCGCACGCTCATCCCGAGCATTGCGGGCGTCGGCCTGTTCATCTTCGTCGTGTTGACCCTCGCCAACGCATCGGATGGCGATTCCGGTATGAGCGCCGGCGCCTGCGCGGTCAGCGCCATGTCGCCCATCACGGTCATGAACTCGCTGGCCGGCTACGACAATCAAAACGGATGGGAGCGCTATCGGGCAACGCTGCCCCTCTCGCGCAAAGACATCATCTGCGCACGTTACCTCTGCATTGTTGCCTTCTCGGCCATCATGGCGTGCGCGACCGTGCTTTTGAGCACCATCACTCTTCCGTTCTTCGATCACACGGGCATGCCCTCGACGGGACAGATCGTCTTTGAGACCACAATAGCCTCCGCCGCATCGATGCTCATCTCCCTCATGATGGTGTTTCTGGCACAGCCGCTGTTCTTTCGATTTGGACACATGGAGGCGCTGCGCCTTTCCGTCGGCCTGTTTGCCCTGCTCGGATGCCTTGCCATGGCCACGCTGAGCTCCTCCAACCCCATCAGCAACTGGCTCATGTCGATTGCTGGGGCGAATCCCGATCCTGCCGTCCTCGGCTGCCTGTGCGCAGGAATTGCCGTACTGGCCCTCGTGCTCTTTGCACTGAGTTGCGCCATCAGTACCAAGGTCTATCGAGCACACGACCTGTAGGCAAGCGCGGTATCATCGGGCATGCGCCGCAGATCTGGCGCGGTCTTTTATGAGGAGGCGCTCAACCCGTGTCGTGGGTTACAGCAGCATTTGCATCAGCTTTCTTTGCCGGCATCACATCCATTTTGGCCAAATGCGGCATCAGGCACACCGACTCCGACGTTGCAACCGCCATCCGTACTTGCGTGGTGCTCGTATTTGCCTGGGCAATGGCGGGCATTTCTGGATCCATCAGAGCAATCGGCGCCATTCCCGCCAAAGCCTGGCTATTCCTCACCCTCTCGGGACTCGCCACCGGCGCCTCGTGGATCTGTTACTTTAAGGCGCTCAGCATCGGAGACGTCAACAAGGTTGTACCCGTCGACAAGATGAGCACCGTGCTCGCCGTGCTGATCGCCATAGTGCTTTTTGGTGAGACAGGCAACCTGGCGGTCAAGCTCGTGGGAACCGCAGTTATCACGCTCGGCACGTTTTTGATGATCGAGAAAAAGCAGTCCGTCGGCGCAGAGCAAAAGCAAGACCGAGCCTGGCTCGCTTACGCCCTCGGCGCCGCCGTGTTCGCGGCACTCACCTCCGTCCTCGCCAAGATCGGCATCGAAGGTGTCGAGTCAAACCTGGCCACGGCAATCCGCACCTGTGTGGTACTTGTTATGGCATGGGCAATCGTGGCTGTCAAGGGAAAGCTGGAGCAGGTCGCGCGCATTGACCCGCGCGAACTCGCATTTCTTGCGGTATCGGGCATTGCGACCGGCGCGTCGTGGCTGCTGTACTACTACGCCATCGCTGCAGGCCAGGTGAGCGTCGTCGTGCAAATCGACAAACTATCGATTGTCGTATCGGTGCTGTTCGCACGACTGGCCTTCAACGAAAAGCTGTCGCATCGAAGCGCCATCGGCCTTTTCCTCATCGTGCTGGGCACCGCCGCGCTCGCGATTTGGAAGTAACGTCGGTGCCAGGCGAGATTCAGTCCACCCGCAAATCCGTGACACAGCGCCCACACCGGGCTTGAGATGTTTGTATTGCCCGCGCGCTACCGTGCTACTTGCGCAGCGGCTTGGGCAGCGGAATGCCCGCCGCAATGATCGCGGCGATAATCATGCAGACAATGCCCTTGAGCGGGAAGCACATGAGCAGCAAGCCCACGACCATGACGGGCTGACGCATGACGGCACCCATCGTCGAGGCGGTACAGACGGCGACGCAAAAGACCGGATCGGCGCCCGTCAGGATGGCAAGGCCGTAGCCCAGGCTCACGCCCGAGAAGATAACGGGGAAGAAGTGGCCGCCGCGCCAGCCCATGTTGATGAGGGCAGGTGTCAGCATGGCCTTGACAAGACCGGTTGCAATAAGCACGCCAGCGGGGATGGTCATATAGGTCTCCATGAGCACATCGGCCTGCGTCTCGCCAGCAAACATGGTGTAGGGCAGGACCGTGCCGCAGATAGCGAGCGCCAAACCGGCCAGCATGGCCTTGGCAACAGGGCGCTCCCCTATGGCGTGGGCCAACGCCTCGCTTGCGTGCTCCGAGACAAAGTACAGCCAGCCGCAGACTGTACCGGCAAGCGCCAGGGGAATAAGCCAGGCAAGCTCGAGGTTGCCCACCTGGGCGGCCTCGAACCTCGGCATGCCCATACCGCCGCCCATAAGCTGGCCGAGCAACAGATAGGTGCCCAGGCCGCCGGCAATCGCGATGCCGTAGACCACGGTCTTTTGCGCCTTGGGCAGCTTGATGGTGATTTCATCGGACGCTGAGTCCTCATCGTCGTCGGCGCCCCGGCCGTCAGCGCTGCCGGCGAGCGGCGCCACAAAGCCAAAGACGGGCGCAGTAAAGAGCGCCGTCAGGGCAGCCTGGGTACCCAGCAGTGTGAGCTCTCTAAACTCGGCGCCAAAGCGACGCATGCGGTCGCCGACCCAGCTGCACAGGCCCGCGATAACGCCGGTCAGGCCGGCCTCCGGTCCAATGCTTCCGCCAAACAGCAGCGGCAGCAACGCCGCGAGTGAAAGCTTGCCCAGGTTATCGTACGGATAGCGGCCGTCGCGCTTTACCTTGGCCATCACCTGGTTGAGGTCATCGGTCTTGGCGCCCGTCATCTTCTCGTACAGACCGATCAGCAGGCCGCCCAGCAGGCAGACGAAAAACGGATACGGCAAAAAACCGAACGGACCGCTCGCGAGTTCGGGCGAGGCGACGCCCAGCATATGCGGGATCTCGGTCCATAGATAGTCGATACCATGCTCCATCGCAAAGAAAAACAGCCGGACCGCGGCACCAGCAAACGCACCGGTCACAGCCACACTCACTAAAAACAGCGCACGGTTTTTGGGTTTTGCCAGGTTATCCATCGGGACCTCCCGTTGGTCAAAAGCGACAAAGATAACTTTTATTGTAAGACGGGTACCGCGCAGGCGGGCAAACCATCTACGCCGTAAACGGCGCTACTGGGCACCGCACGCGCGACAGACCTAAGGCTTAGCTGCCGATAATCGATGCGATCTCGTGCAGGTCATCGGCAAAGTAGATGCCTTGCTGGCGCTGCAGGCTCGATAGGCCCTTATCGATCATATGCTCGAGCAGCGACTTGAGGTCGTTGTAGTAGCCGTCCAAGTTATACAGAATACACGGCGTACTCAGATGTCCCAATGACACGGCCGACATGACCTCGGCGATCTCCTCGAGCGTACCCGTCCCACCGGGAAAGGCGATGAACGCGTCACCGAGCTCAATCATCTTGGCCTTGCGTTCGGCCATGTCACTCGTCACGATAAGGTCGTCGATACCGTCATGTTGAAACTCGGCCTCGATAAAAAAGCTCGGTTCAACACCCGTCACGTGTCCACCTGCCTCGAGTACGCTATCGGCGAGCGCACCCATCAGACCCGACTTGGACCCGCCGTATACCAACGCGTGTCCGTTAGCGCCAATCCAGTCGCCCAGCTCCTGCACCGCGGGCAGAAACGCCGGGTCATTGCCGACGCTGGCACCCAGGTATACCGTGATATTCATATTCAGTCCCCCTCGTCGTGACGCGCGGCGCCCGTTCTAGCGTTGGCGTCGGCGATATTCGCGCACACGGCGCGATAGGTCGGCAAGCTCGTCACGATCGAGCTCTTCCAAATGCTCCAGATCATCCATAAAGCGCGCCATGGTGTCCTTTTGGCGCATCTTGATGAGCGTGTTGCAGTAGTTCACCGCCACGCCCGTGAGCATGGCGATGTAGAAGATGCTGATGACGCTCAAAACGACGGTGATAGCGCGGGCAACCGGCGTCTCGGCCGGGATATCACCGAAGCCGATCGTCGATACGGTCTCAAAGCTAAACCAGAGGCCGTCGCCAAACGTAAGGGTCGTGGGCTCGGACAGCCAGACGGCCGTCGAGCACAGCAGATAGAAGACGAGAAACAGGCCCGTGATGCGCGCAAAGCCAGCCTGGCGCAACACGTCGGCAAGCGTCCTCAACTTGTTCATCGCGACCCCTTTTCCCAGACGCCCAATCACATTCGCTCGGTATTGTCCCACGCCTCCCCCGCAAACGGAACTAGTCATTGGGGACGTTCTTAAACGACTAGTCAGTTAAGAACGTCCCCAATGACTACCTAACCGTTTAGCGGTGCGGCGGCTGAATGGGCAGGCTGAGCTGGTATCCTTATGCGAAACTGTCTCAACTCGATAGGATTTCATGTGAAACCTTCCGCCGTCCTTCGCTTGGCTCTATATCGCACCCTGGCCGTCGCGCTTGCCGTGCTCGCCATACTGAGCGCCGTCATGCCCGCCCCCGCCTTTGCCGCCGACTCCGACCAGCAGGTCAAGACGGTCCGCGTTGGCTGGCTCGTCAACAACAAAGGCTTCCAGGAAGGCATGCCGGGCGAGCGACTCTCGGGGTGGGGCTACGAGTACCTCCAGACCCTCTCGTATTACACAAAGGGCTGGCAATACGAATACGTTAGCGGCACCTTCTCCGAGCTTATGGACATGCTCGAAGCAGGCGAAATCGACCTCATGCCCAACATCTCGTATTCGGCAGAACGCGAGCAGAAGCTGCTCTTTTCCTCGAACCCCGAGGGCACCGAGCGCTACTACATCTACGCCAGGCCCGACCGCGACGATCTGGCCAAGGGTGACCCCCAGGCGCTCCAAGGCCTCACCATCGGCTGCAACTCTGGCGTTATGCAAACTATCGTCGGCCAGCAGTGGCTCGCCGACGAAGGCGTCACCTGCACCTATAAAGAAATCGACACCGGCAGCGCCCTCTTTGAGGCGCTTGCAGACGGCGAGGTCGACGCCGTCATCATGAACGATACCATTTCGTCGCCCGATGCGTCACCCATGTTCTACGTAGGCTCGAGCGACTACTATTTTGCCGTTCCCAAAAGCCGCCCCGATCTGATGAACGACATCAACGCCGCCATGACGACCATCGCCCGCGATAACCCGCGCTATAACGAGGAAGTCAAATCGAGTTACTCGACCCAAAACAGTGGCTCGTCATCGCTCACCGGCCCCGAGACCACCTGGCTCAAAGCAAACGGCAATACCATCACGCTCGGCTATCTTAAAAACCAACTTCCCTACTGCACGCAAAATGACGACGGCGAGATGGAAGGATCGCTCGCCTCGCTTGCAACGACGTTGCACGACAAGTTTGGTATTACGGTCAAAACAATCGCACTCTCGAACAACAGGCAAATGATCAAAGCCCTTTCCAACGGAACCATCGATGTCGCCCTGCCATTGTTTCGCGACTACTGGCTCGCCGAGCAGACAGGAGTCATCCAGTCAAACTCGATGGGAACGGTTTCGCTGACCGCCATTCACAGTGGCAAAAACCTGAACAGCGACCTTAAGAACATCGCTTGTACAAAGAGCACAATCGTTAACCGTTTTGAGCTCGAAAGTCTCTTCCCGAACGCAACAGTAACCGAGTACTCGAATGACGGCGAGGTGCTCAAAGCCCTCAATGAGGGGAAGGCACGTTGCATCATTGTCCCCAGCACGCGCCTGGAAACTCTCCGCGACACCTACGACATCGAGGATTTCGAAACACAGGAACTCACCAACACGGCGCAGCTATCGTGTTTAATTTCGCGCGGCAAGCCCGAGCTGCTGGGAATCATCAATAAGGGCATCGTCAATGCAGGTGAATCGCTCTCTGCAAACAGCTATTTCCCCACATCGTACTCGGCGCAAGAATCGGACACGTTCCAGTTTTTCTATCGTAACCGCACCGCCATTGCGACTGTTATCATCTGCATCTTGCTCACCAGCATCGCCATCCTTGTCTGGTCGCTTTACCGCGCACAGGAGGAACGGCAGAAAGCTGATGCCGCCAACGCCGCCAAAACCGCTTTCCTCACGCGCATGAGCCACGACATCCGCACGCCGCTCAACGGCATCCTAGGCCTTATCGAAATTGAGGAATTGAGAGAAGGCGACATGCAGGTCGCCCGCGAAAGCCGCGCCAAGGCGCGCGTTGCCGCCAATCACCTGCTGTCACTGATTAACGACATCCTCGAGATGGGCAGGATCGAGGAGTGCAAAGTGACGCTCGAGCACGAATCATTCAACCTTAAAGAGCTGTGCGACAATGCGCTCGTACTGTGCAAGCTCCGCGCATCGGACCGCGGCATAACCATGCTCGACACCAGCGAGCCCTACGCTGTCGACCAATATATGATCGGCAGCCCCACCCATATTCGGCAGATCCTTGTCAACCTGCTCGACAACAGCATCAAGTACAACAAGCACGGAGGCACCGTCACGTTCTCATCGACCATCAAACCGGTCGACGACGAGCACGCCGTGTTTTGCTTTAGCGTCTCGGATACCGGCATTGGTATGACGCCCGAGTTTTTGACGCACATTTACGAGCCGTTTGCCCAGGAAGGCGACGATGCGCGCAGCAAGTTCCAAGGAACCGGCATTGGCATGTCTATCGTCAAATCGCTCATCGATATGATGGGCGGCACGATTGAGATTTCGAGTGAGGTTGGCGCGGGAAGCACGTTCAACGTCCAGATACCGCTCGATATCGACAAGAACCCTCAGGCAAAAGAACGTGCGTCCAAGCAGACATACAGTTGCTCGCTTGCCGGCATGAACGTCCTTTTGGCAGAAGACAACGAGCTCAATGCCGAAATTGCCCAGGCTCTACTCGAAAGCGAAGGCATCGTCGTAACGCGCGCCGCCGACGGCAACAAAGCAGTCGACCTATACGTTAGTCGTCCCGCCGGCAGCTTCGATGCGATCCTGATGGACATCATGATGCCGGGCATGGATGGCTACGAGGCAACCCGCGCGATTCGTCTGAGCGAAAAGGCCGATGCAGCCGATATCCCCATCATCGCGCTCACTGCCAACGCCTTCAACGAGGACGCCAAGGCGGCACACGATGCCGGTATGAACGCCCATCTGCCCAAACCGCTCGACTTTAACAAGCTCAAAAACATACTCGCCCGCATCAAGAAATACGGATCCGTTTCGCTATAGTTTGTGCTCAACCACCATGCACAGCCAGAAAGGAAGCCAACGATGTTTAGGCCCTTACGTCGAAAGAAACGCGCCATCACTGACGAGGAAGCGCGCGAGTTGCTCGCCACCTGTAAGCGCGGCGTCTTTGCCGTCAACGGCGATGATGGCTACCCCTATGCCATTCCCGTCAACTACTTCTTTGACGCCGAGCACGACAAGATTTATTTCCATGGCGCCAAGGCCGGCCACAAGGTCGATTCGCTCAGGCGTGACGATAAAGTCTGCTTTACCGTTTACGGCAACGAGTGGTACAAGGACGGCGACTGGGCTCCTTACGTCATGAGCACTGTGGTCTTTGGCCGTTGCCGCCTAGTAGATGAAGCGCCTGCGTTTATCGAGGACAAAGTCCGCCAGCTCGCGCTTAAGTACTACCCTTCTGCCGAAGAAGTCGAGGAAGAAATCGCCAAAGACATCAAGGGCGTCCAACTCTACGAGATTTCAATTGAGCATCTTTGCGGCAAGCAGATTCAGGAAAAGTAGCGAATGCGAAAAACGCGCTCGCTACCCTCTGCGCCCCATGCGCCCACGCATTTTGACGGCGTGGGCGCATGGGGCAGCACTCGAATCGAGCGCCCCCCTATACCCCAAAAACGTAGCGGTCCAGGCGCTCACACGCCTCCTTTACCCGCGAAAGGGGCAGTGCCAGATTCACGCGAATGTGGCAGGGCCCGTGGAACGGGCGGCCGTCCTGATACCCCACGCCCACACGAGCGCCCTCGTCGAGCAGCCACTGAATATCGCGGCCATGCTCGCGGCACCACTCGGTGCAGTCCAGAAACACCATGTAGGTGCCCTGCGGACGCGAATAGGACACGCCCGCAAAATGCTTGTCCACGTAATTGCAGAAGTAGTCGACGTTGCCCTCGATGACCTCATTGAGCTCATCAACCCACTCGTAGCCTTGCGGCTGGTAGGCACCGATAAGCGCGTGCATCGAAAGGACGTTCATCTCGTTGTAGTGGGTCTTGTTGGACACGGCGCACACGCGGTCGCGCAGCGTCTCGTTATAGATGATGTGGTAGCTGCCGACCAGGCCCGCCAGGTTAAACGTCTTGCTGGGCGCGTAGAGGGCAACCGTGCGCATGTGGGCGTCCTCGCTCACCGACTGCGTCGGGATATGCTTGTGACCCGACAGGATGATATCGGACCAAATCTCATCCGAGATCACCACGCAATCGTGCTGACGATAGATGTCCATGGCGCGCTCGATCTCGTCGCGCCCCCATACGCGGCCGCAGGGATTGTGCGGCGAGCAGAACACCGCGGCATGGATGTGGTTTTGGGCGAGCTTTCGCTCCATGTCCTCAAAGTCCATGCGCCACACGCCCCGATCGTCGAGCTTAAGCGGGCTGTGGACAATGCGATAGCCCGCGGCTTCGATAGACTTGGTAAAGCCGATGTAGGTGGGACTGTGGACCAGTACCGCATCGCCCGGCTGGACATATGCGCGCAGCGTCGACACGACACCGCCCAGCACGCCGTTTTCGTAGCCGATATGCTCCGGCGCCAAGCCCTCAACGCCGTTGCGACGGCTTTGCCATTCGATGATGCGGTCGAAGTACTCGTCACGCGGATTGAAATAGCCAAACATGGGATGCTGGGCGCGCTGAATGATGTGTTCCTGAACCGTGGGCACCGTGGCAAAATTCATATCCGCCACCCACATGGGGATGCGGTCGAAGCCCTCGTCGGGTGCGTTCGGAGCCATGTCGGGAATTTCTCCCCAGGAGTCAACGGCGATGGCGTCCATACCGTGGCGGTCGACAAGCGAGGTAAAGTCGTATTTCATGCTGAGCTCCCGTGCAAAGCGGATTGTTTCGGTAGGCGTTATTGTCCACCAGCGTGGGCGGTTTTGGAGCGGAGTTTGGCGCTTAATTTGACGGGTGCGGACGAATGGCTGGTTAGTCTCGCGCGTCGTTGATGGCGGTTATCGTCAACCTGGTTCCGTCGACCGTAAACGATATGTCAAGCCCAGCGTAAGCCAAATGGTAAACGCGGTTTGGCTCGTGTTTGCTGCCCGCACGGCGCGGATCTTGGCGGAGCACCTCGATCAAGCCGGGGAGCTTTGTGTCCGGGACCATGTCCCGCAGCGCTTGCGGGAGCTCGACATCGAGCTCTTGCCATGGCGCGTCCTCAATCCAGCCGCCCGTCGCATCCGGGTGACAGTCCGCAAACGGAATGTAAGGCTTAATGTCGTAGATGGGCGTACCGTCGCGCAGGTCGGCCCCCAGCACATGGATGATGGGACCATCGTCGGTGAGCTCGACACGATCAAGCTTGACGCAGGTGAGCCCGATGGGATTAGGGCGAAACGGACTGCGCGTGGCAAACACGCCCACGCGTTCGGCTCCACCCAGACGCGGTGGGCGCACGGTTTTCGACCATTTTGCGTTGGTGCCGGACCTGTCCTGCGTTTTGGCATCGGTGGCTATGTCCTTAGCCGTGCCGCCGGGCGTTCCGTTTTCGAAGCACCATAGCAGCCATAGGTGAGAGAAGGAGTCCAGACCCTCAACTGCAGCGTTGGAGGCAAATTCCGGCTCAAAGACGATGCGTCCCTGCAGATGGGGCGCCAAAAAGCTGTTGCGTGGGATGCCGAACTTCTGCGGCAGGTCGGTATGTATGTGTGCAATAGGTTCCATGCCGGTCATTGTACGGCATGGAGGCGTGGGGTGTTGCGCGCAATTCTTCGCCGCGGTCCCCGTCGTGCAACCAACGGTTGCTTGGAAGGGTGCCGGCCGCCGCGTATGCTTAAAGCAACAAACAGCAGAAAGGAGCCGTCATGGCCTTTGCAGAAAAGCTCATCGCCATCCGCCGCGACAACAATCTCACCCAAGAGCAACTCGCCGCCAAGCTCTTCGTCACACGCCAAGCCGTCAGCCGTTGGGAACGCGGCGAAGTCACGCCGGGCATCGACATGATGAAGCTCATTGCCGCCATAACCGGAGAACCGCTGTCCCACCTGCTCGAAATGCCCGAGCACTATTGCCAGAGCTGCGGCATGATACTCACGCCCGACGACTGCGGCACCGATGCTCACGGCGCAACGACCGACCATTACTGCAAGTGGTGCTACGACCACGGCAAGTACACCTACGAGACCACGATGGAGGCCATGATTGAGGATTGCGCCCCGCGCCTGGCACAAAACACCGGTATGTCGCTCGACGAAGCCGTCTCGCTCATGGGCGCCGTGCTGCCGCAATTGGAGCGCTGGCGCACCGTGCAGGAAAACGAGGAGCGCTACGGTGCCGAGGCGCGGGCGCGCTATGGCGACGAGGCCGTCGATGCAGCAAACGAGGCACTGCTGGACATGGACCCCGAGACATGGAACGACATGAAGGAACTTGAACGCGCTATTCTGGGCCAGCTCTCGATCGCCATGGGCGACGGCGAACCGGATGGAAGCGAGGCGCGCAAGCTTGTCGCAATGCACCGTCGATGGATTGGCCTTAACTGGGGACACGAACCCCAAGACGAAGCATACCTGGGCCTCGCCCACGGCTATCTTGCCGATCAGCGCTTTGTTGACTACTACGACAAGCCCTGCGGCACCGGAGCTACGGCGTTTCTGGTACAGGCCATCGAGTCGTCGCTGGCCCGCGCATAGATTGCGGCGGCTTTGGGTATTTCAATCAAAACCGCAACCGATTGGAGACACCATGGCTACTGATCATGAACTCGCGCTCTACGTTATGACTGGCTGCCCGTATTGCATAAAGGTCAAGCGCTTTTTGGCCGATAACGGCGTGACCATTCCCGAGCGCAATATCTCGACCGATTCCGATGCCGAGCAGACGCTCATCACCGTCGGCGGAAAGCGCCAGGTTCCCTGCCTGTTCATTGACGGCACGCCACTCTACGAGTCGAGCGACATCATCACCTGGGCACAGAAAAACCTCCTCTAGCACTCATTGGGGACGTACTTAAATGAGTAGGTAGGAATTCAGCTTCTCAAATTTATAGAACATACGTTTGCTTTTATGCTATACTCGCCTCAAGGCATGAGACGAGTCGAGAGCTCCTGCGGAGGTCCCCAATGACACGCTGGAGCGAGCTCGGTAAGTAAGATCGGTGGTTACCGCACTCGCCCATCTCAGACAGGCTGCGCTCCTGTTCGCCGTCGCCATCAAAGAACGGCACTCACAACCAAACGTTTCCGTTATCCGTGAGTCACACAGGAGTGCATCGTTATGGCAAAAAAGATTCCAACCTTTACGTCCGACATCGTTTCGAGCGCCTGCTCAGATATCAGCGGAATCGTTGAAGCCAAGAGCCTTAATCAAAAGGGTATCGATCATGAAACTTCGCTTGAGGGGGCATTGCTCATCGGGCGCCGCCTCGAACAAGAGACCGCCGGATACCCCGTTACCAACCTCAAAGGATTGCTCTCCCCTGTCGGCGGCCATCTACACAAGCATTATGGTCCCCGCTTAGGACAATCCTATCTCACACGCTGCATTAAGTTCGCTCGCGCCGTTCCCAAAGACGTGCCACCTAGATCAGAGCTTGGCCTAACTCACTATGAGTCACTCGCTCGCATTACAAACGAGTACCTGCGTCTGGAGCTCATGAACGTCGCGGCCGACAACAGATGGTCCTCATCACGCGTCGCGCTTCACGCCAGATACCAAAGCCCACAAGATGCTCCAAGCAACAGGGAATTCCGCGAGCTCATAGCGAACCAGGAAGTTTGGCGCTTTGCACGCGCTTATACAGATGCTTGCGGAATCATCTCGCTTGAGAAGTTTGTTGAGCTTTACAATTCTTGCGCTCCCAAACCAGTCTCGATATTCGAAGTAAATGAAACCATTTGGAAAATCAGAGACGAGTCGGGGCGCATCGACAACCCCTGTATGTTATCCAGAGACGGAGAGCTGTACCTCATAACGCCGGAACTTGATGACACAGTCGAAAACAACCCTTATTACTACGACGACTACGGATATTCTTATCGAAAATATAAACGCCATAGCGAGTACACCGAGGAAATGCGTTCGTTACGCGAGCGACGTGTTCAGAGCAGGAGGGCGGCCATATTCGCTGCTCATAAACAGCATCCAATCAAAAAACTCGATTATGAGGACGTTGTCTGCGGATATGCCACCTACACACGGTTTGTTAACAATCTCAAACTGGATATCTTGAAGGATTCCAAGCTGAGTGCCGCGAGCCTTCACGCAAGAGAGGACGAATTCGATTTCATTATGGCAAAGCTCTTGCGCTCTATTGGTCTCAACGGCATGCCGACAGTGCAACAAATTAACGAAGATGCCGAATTTCTATTGATCGTCGTACGGCCCGATTTTTATGAACAAGCGAAGATAAACAAGGTCTCCAAACTCCTCTCGATAATCTATGAGAACACTCCCCTCTGGGAGTTCAACGGCCGCTCGCATACCGAACTAAGAAATGAAGAAGCGGTAGAGCCTCTCGTGCCAACTATGCAACCAACAGTCCAACCAAAACAGGCTGCTTAACCATATTAACTGCTTGTATTTTTGTCTACAAAACTGTATACATAAAGAGAGGTCCCTATGGAGCTCATCGCAATCCACCCCCATGCCCTCAAACATGGGCTGACAGAGACGGATATTACCTGCGCTTGGAACTCCGCTTTCGCATGGTTTAGGCGTGATCTTGAAAATGGAGGCATCGATTACGTTCTCGTTGGACTTGATGGAAAAAACCGCCTCATGGAGCTCATTGCTCGATGTTGCCCCGACCGAGATGGTTACATCATTTACCACGCCCTTGTCCCTCCTACGCGCAAGGTGCTCAGGGAAATCGGAATCGATCGATAGGAGGCGCTATGGACGCTAAACAGCTCGAAAAGATGATGGGGTTTGCTCCCGGTGAGCTAGAAAAAGCCGCAGCGGCATACGAAAAAGATGAGTGGCCGAAGGGCCACACCGTCAAGTTGGGAAGGCCGCCGATTTCCGATGAACCAAGCGTTGTTTTATCGGCACGTGTGGGCGAATCGGTTCTTGAAGCATTTGACGCAAAGGCAAAGCGCCATGGGCAAACGCGCACGGAGCGACTCAGGGAACTCATTACACTCGATGCAATGATTGCCTAGTCCCCTGCCGAACCAAACATGTACGTCAGCATCCAAAAACGATATTTTTCGACATCCTTGGATGCTGGCGTACAGTTTTTTGCATGGGTCCGGCACAGGCGATCCGTTCTTCTCCGTCCCCAAGGGATCATTTAGCCACAAAAGCGGGCGATGGGCGCAAGCTGCTGCTCGCGAAAGACACGGTCGACAGCGGCACGGTATTCATCGACCTTTTTGGTCTTGCGTACGAGTTTGTGAACGGTCGCGGGATCGGCGAAGGCGCACTTGGCGTAGAACCACCACTCCTTCATGCGAAAGACCGCGTTACCGCCGATCTCTTCTGCATAGGCCGCAAACAGCGTGTCGTGGAAGCGCTGCAGTTCAGTTGCCGTGGCAGTAGGACCGCCCTTAACCATGCGAGCCAGCGCGGGGTTCGCAAGCAAGCCGCGCCCCAACATGACGTGACGCGTTCCGGGATAGGCCTCCACCAGCGCATCCATGTCCTCAAGATCAAAGATGTCGCCGTTATAGGCCACCGGAAACGGCGCCCGCTTCAGCGTCTCACCGTAAAACTCTTTGCGCGGCGAGCCCGTATAGCGGTCCTTTTGCACGCGCGGGTGCACAATCAGCTCTGCCAGCGGCATGCGGCAATACAGATCGAGCACGCGCTCGTATTCGTCGTCGTTCTCCAATCCCAGCCTGGTCTTGACCGACACCGGCAACGGCGAGCGTTCGCACACGTCGCTCAAGAACACCTCGAGCTCATCCAGATTGCGCAGAAAGCCCGAGCCCTTCCCCTTGGCGACAACCGTGCCCGAGGGGCAGCCAAGGTTGAGATTGACCTCGTGATAACCCATGTCGGCGAGCACCTGCGCCGCCCACACAAACTCATCCGCATTCTTGGACATCAGCTGAGGCACTACGTTAAGCCCCTGGTTATTGGCGGGATCGACCTCTTTAAACGCTTTGCCGCCAAAGCGGTTGCCTACCCGTGGCGGCGGCAAAAACGGCGTGTAATAACAATCGAGTGCGCCAAAACACTCCGCGTGCACGCGACGGAACACATGCCCGGTAATCCCCTCCATAGGGGCCAGCGATAAATACATCGACATCCATTCTCACATCAATGTGACAAAGGGACTGTCCCTTTGTCACATTTGCAAATCATCATTCGGCTGTTTATTTTGGCACACATACGTATCGGGCGGCATCATCGCGTGGGCACAGGAGCAGCCGCTCTAAACCAGGGCTGCCGTGGCACTTTTGCCGTATGACCATGCGCTCATCGATGGCGGGATTCTCTATACTGAGTCACATATGACGGCATCGCGCCACAACGACCGCCACGACACCAAGGACCCGCCATGGCAGCACTCTCCGAACAAGAACGCAAGCGCATCCAGCGATACTGCATCTGCCCCAAGGTTGCCGGCGCGGCGCTTGCCATGGCATTCGTGCTGCCCTTATCGATCATTCCTTTCGAAATGGTCGACGACATCGTCTTCCATCACGAAGGCTTCCAAGAGACAGGCATGATGACCGCCTTGGTGCTCACCGCCATCGAGCTCGTTATATTCTGCTACTGCGCTCTCGCCCCGCGCTTTGGCATGCGTGGCAAGCAGTGGAAGGAAATGCAGTACCGGCTCGCCGTCGAGCAGAGCGAGAAAGACCGCTCGGCACAGATCGCAGGCGTTGTTGGCACGCAGGCCGCCGCGCGCCTGCTCAGGAACAGTGACAACGAGACCGCGCGCAACCTGGGCGGCGCGGCAGAGGTCGCCGCTGCCGTAGGCGCCGTCGCCACCGCGGCAGATGTGCTTGCCGAGAGCTTCGCCAACGCAAAGGCCGCGGCAGAGGCCTGTGGCGTGCCTATCCCCCGTGCAAAAAAGTGGATCGTCGCGCTTGTGGCGCTGCCCCTCGCAATCGTGTGCGGCGCCTATATCCCGCAGCTGGCGCAGGGAAACATCGAGATGCAGGAGAACGCCGCGGCTGCAGCCGAGCAGATCGCCATCGCCCGCAAGGCGCTGGAACCCTCATGCGAGTACGTATCCGCCGATGACCCCTACGAGCGATACCAAGATTACGGCTATCACGTCCGAGGCTATCTGCACGACGGCGACTCCGATGCCCAAAAGACCTATACGTACCTGGATTTTGACAACAAGGGAACGCTCGCGGAAGTGAGCTACGCGGCAGAGGTCGACCCCGATGCGAACCTCGAGGACAATCTCGCCCGTATCGAGCTCGACCTTGACGAGCTTTCCTCTGTCGTCCAAACCATAGACGTCAAGACCGCAAGTCCCGAGCTCCTAGCACCGCAGAAGCTCCCTGAAGAGTTTAGGCAGGCTTTTTTGAACGGCTCGCTCTACGAGAGAATCTCTATCAGGACGAGCGACGGCCCCGTCAAAGCGTATTACTCGTTTGATACGGAACCCGAGGACGAGTTTGACGAGTATACCCATCCAGCCATCCGCATCACGCTGATGGGCAAAACAAGCTAGGCGCAGGAGAGAAATGTGACAAAGGGGCTGTCCCTTTGTCACATTATTCGGAGCGTAGGGCTTCTACGGGGTCTTTCTTAGATGCGCTGCGGGCCGGCAGTAGGCCGGCGACGACCGTCAGCAGCACCGATATCGCAATGAGTATCAACGCATCCTGCACGGGCAGGCTCATCAGGTTGGGGACCTGCTTGGCAGCAAGCGCCCAAGCATTAACAGGAAAGCTTACGAGCACCACGACGGTAACGGCAAAGACGCCGGCAATGAGACCCTCGATAAAGGTTTCGGCATTGAACACGTTGGCCACGTTGCGCTTCGACGCGCCGATCGCGCGCAGGATACCGATCTCCTTTTTGCGCTCCAGCACGCTGATGTAGGTGATGATGCCGATCATGATGGAGCTCACCACCAGACTGATGCTCACGAATGCGATGAGCACCAAGCTGATGGTGTTCACGATGTCGGTCACCGAGCCCATGATGATGCCCATGTAGTCGGTGTACGAGATGGCCTGTTCGTCGTGGCCGGCGGCTTTGACCTGCTTGTTGTACGCATCGATGTGTTCAAGCACGCGCTCCTTGGCCTCAAAGTCGCGCGGGAAAATCTTGACCGAGATGGGGTCGGCCTCGTCCGCATAGCCCAGTGTGGTCAGGTTGTTGTCGTAGGTGAGCTTCGACGCCTTGGCATAGCTCATCATGAGCGAACTCAGGTCCTCAGCGTCCATGTTAAAGTGGATAGCGCGAGCAAAGGCGTTCGCATCCACGCGCATGGCGCTCGCCAAGTTGGCAAAACTCGAAGACATCTGCGTCGCCATTTGGTCCATGAGCCCTGCCGCACCCGCCTTGAGCTGGGTTGATATCGTCGTCGCAATCTGCTCGCTGACCGCCTTCATCACCTGATCCATAGACTGCTGCAAATACGGAGCCAGCTGCTTTTGCACATAGTCGCCCATCACCTGCTGCAGACGCTCGGCCAGGGCATCGCCGCCGAGCGCCCTGAGCTGAGCCAGGTATTGCTGGGCTGCGACATCATTCTCAAGGTACGCTGAGAATGCGGCAGCGAGCTTTGACGCGTCCTTAAGATCTTCGGGCGACAGCGCCTTAAACTGATCAGAGCGCATAAAGCCCTCAAACAGCTGGTTGGCTAGCGCTCCCACCTGCTGCATTTGCTCGGGTGTGAGTTCCAGACCGTCAAAGATGCCCGAGAAATCCGGGACCGGCGCCTTGGCCATGATGTCGCTGAAATCGATGTCTCGCCCAACACCCGAAAGGTCAATGTCCAACCCGGACAAATCGAGACCAGAAAGGTCCATGCCACCTGCCGCGCCCGAGAGCGCAGACGTATCGAGTGAGAACGCGCTCTTCAGTGCCGCCTCGTCTACGCTGAACATACTGCCCAAATCCACGCCCTGCTTGGCTTCGCCCTGCAGCTCGTCGAAGCTTTTGCCCGTAAAGACATCCGTCTCGGGGTGGGCAAGCTGCTCCTGCACAATCTGCGAATCGGCAGCACGCTCCATAAGCTGGCGAGTCAGCGCATGCGTATAGACAATGCCCGGGGACAATGCGCTCGCGTTTGCCGTCTCGTTGGGTCGCACCACGCCCACAATGCGCACGTCAATACCGTCGGCAACCTTGGCTTTCATAAAGTCGGCGTCGCCAGACATGTCAGTCCACATGCCGGTCTCTTCGTTTTTGCGATAGGCATCGGCCGGCGACAACACCTTAAACGTCGTGGACAGTGCATCGTCGTAGGTAAAGTCGCTGCCGGTCTTGGGCGTCTTGACCTTGCCGTCGGCCGTCATGGCACTGTTAACCAGGTCGTTGAGCTCATCGATATCCAGCGTGCCGATACTGTAGAGCGTGTAGTCGCCCACTGTTCCGCGGCTCGAAAGCACCATCACGGCCTCGTTGGCAGACGTAGGCCAATGGCCGGCAACGACATCGTACTGGCTGTCGAGCAGACTCTGGTCGTTGATCATCTCGTTAAAGACCGAGGTTCCCATGGATTCCATGCTCACCGTTGCCGCCGAGCTCGCGTCTCCGCTCATGGCCTCGGTCATGGCGTTGGGCACCAGCCGGACAGGCTTCTCATCGCCCTTGCCGGCACGATAGACAACCGGCGTCACGCCGTAGCCGTACTGAATGGCGTTGACCTCTTTATCGATGCCGTCGCCACCGGCATCGAGCCATGCCTTAAAGCTCGTCATATCGTTAGATTTAACGCTCGCAAACATGTCCTTTACGGCCGTGACCACCGGGATCTTATCGGTCCCCTGAGCCTTGCCACCGGCGGCGCCATCGGACGAGCCCTCGCCCTTGGATACCTCCTCATCGGCAGCCCCATGCCCGCCCATCATGGACGACAGGTCGTAATCCTGCTTGGAAATGGTGAGTGGGTAGCTCGAGAGCGTGTCCTCCTCAACCTTTTTGATGTAGCCGTTTACGCCATTGGAGAGTGCCAGGATCGCCGCAATGCCGATAATGCCAATCGAGCCCGCAAAGGCAGTCATGGCCGTACGGCCCTTTTTGGTCATAAGGTTTCGGGCAGAAAGCCCCAGCGCCGTCACAAAGCTCATCGAGGTTTTGCGCGTAGGCTTGGCCTCGCGGCGCGCGGCCTTGGCAACATCAAAGGGGTCGGAATCGTCGGTGATCTTGCCGTCCGCCAGGTTGACGATGCGCGTGGCGTACTGGTACGCCAGCTCGGGATTGTGCGTGACCATAATGACCAGACGGTCGCGCGCAACGTCCTTGAGCAAATCCATGACCTGCACGGATGTCGTTGAGTCTAGGGCGCCGGTCGGCTCGTCTGCCAGCACGATCTCGGGGTCGTTGATCAGGGCGCGGGCAATAGCCACGCGCTGCATCTGGCCGCCCGATAGCTGGCTCGGGCGCTTGTTAACGTGCTCGCCCAGACCGACTGCCTCAAGCGCCTTGCGCGCACGCTGGCGGCGCTCGGCATGTCCCACGCCCGTGAGCGTAAGCGCCAGCTCCACGTTTTCCAAAATGCTCTGGTGCGGAATGAGGTTATAGCTCTGGAACACAAAGCCGATGCGATTGTTTCTGTAGGCATCCCAATCGCGATCGCTGAAGTCCTTGGTCGAGATGCCATCGATCAACAGGTCGCCGGAATCGAAATGGTCGAGTCCACCAATGACGTTGAGCATCGTAGTTTTACCCGAACCCGAGGGACCCAGGATGGCTACAAACTCGTTATCGCGAAAAGACAGGCTTACGCTGTCGAGCGCTACCTGCGTAAACGACTGCGTAACGTACCTTTTGCAAATATCTCTGAGATCCAGCATGGACGGCAACCTCTCTCGCGCGGGCGCGCTCGCCCGCTCCCCCGCCGTTCACGTTCGGCGCGTTTGTCCTACTCTATCCTCATTTTTGGCCGATACCAGTGAGGAACGTAACGAACCGCGCCAAAAAACGAACGGGACAGCACGCCGCATGGCGCACCATCCCGCATATAACATCCCCGATGCGACAAAGAGGCTGTCACTTTGTCACATTCCAATGCGCGCTACTTTTCGAGCCCGCACGGCATAACGTTAGCGCTGCCGCGGCGAGCCTCAGTCACGGCCGCAAAGAAGCGATAGCCGCCCGAGAAGTTAAAGCACTCAAAGCCATGCTGCTCCAAAATGCGGCATGCAATGTAGCTGCGAATGCCGCTCTGGCAAATCACGTAGACCGGCTTGGCCCGGTCGAGCTCGCCCAGGCGATTGCGCAGATCATCGACGGGAATGTTTACGAAACCATCGATATGCCCGCGCTCATACTCCCCTTCCGTACGAACATCGAGCAGCTGCACGCTGCCATCGCGTGGCAAGTTGGGCTCATCCTCCCAATGCCACTGCGCCAGTATGCCGCGATTGAGGTTCTCGATCATAAAGCCCGCCATATTGACGGGATCCTTCGCCGATGAATACGGCGGCGCGTATGCTAGGTCCAAATCCTTAAGCCTATCGCCACGCATGCCTGCCTGGATGGCAGTCGCCAGAACGTCGATACGCTTGTCCACACCATCGATGCCCACGATTTGCGCACCCAACAGGCGCAATCCCTGCTTCTCGAAGACAACCTTCATGGTCATGGGCGTTGCACCCGGATAATAACCCGCATGCGAACCGGGCGACAGGACCACGCTGTCGCAGTCAATTCCCGCCGCGTGTGCTGCCTTTTCGGATAGTCCCGTGCTTGCCGCCGTCAAGTCGAATACCTTGATAACCGATGAGCCCAACGATCCGAGGTAGCAGCTGTCCATGCCAGCTATGACATCGGCGACGACACGCCCCTGCTTGTTGGCGGGGCCGGCGAGCGAAATGACCGCGTCCTCGCCGGTCACCTGATGCGTGACCTGCACGGCATCGCCCACGGCATACACGTCGGCAGCAGAGGTCTCCATGCGGTCGTTGACCACAATAGCCCCCTTGATGCCCAGTTCGAGCCCCGCCTCTTGCGCCAGATGGCTCTCAGGTGCCACGCCAATGGCAAGCAGCACCATATCGGCTCCGATAGGGTCATCGCCCGCAACATGGGTGACAACGCGGCCATCAACTTCCTCAAAACCTGTCACATCGGCCTTGAGGCGCAGATCGATACCGTGCTCACGCACCTCGGTATGCAAAAGGGTCGCCATGTCGTAATCCAGGTTGTTCATAAGTTGGACGGGACGCTGCAGAAGGGTCACCTGGAGCCCCAGCTCGCACAGATTCTCCGCCGTCTCGACGCCAATGAAGCCGCCGCCGATCACGACGGCACTGCTCGGTCGCCGCTCTCGAACATAGCTGTGAATACGCAGCGTGTCCTCAACGGTGCGTAGGCTAAAGATTTTATCCGAGTCGATGCCCGGCAACGCAGGGCGAATCGGCTTTGCACCCGGCGACAGGATGAGCTTGTCATACGTCTCGACAAATTCCTCGCCCGTCAGCATATTGCGAACCTCGACCGTATGCGAATCGGGATGGATGGCAAACACCTCGTGACTCGTCTTGACCGCAATGCGAAAGCGATCCCAAAAGCCCTTGGGAGACTGCAGCGTCAATGCGCTCTCTTCTTCTATCACGCCGCCAATGTAGTACGGAAGCCCACAGTTGGCATACGATACAAAACCCGTGCGCTCAAAGATGACAATTTGGGCCTGCTCGTCGAGTCTGCGCAAACGTGCCGCCGCCGATGCGCCGCCCGCGACGCCTCCAACGATAACCACCTTCATAGCTAACGCACCACCTTTCCCGTGTAGCCGCTTATGCCGCCGATATTCTTGACACTGCCATACCCAGAACGCTTAAGAAAACTCACAGCTTGGTTGCTTCGCGCACCGCTCAGGCGATGCACGAAAAGCTGCGTGCCCTTTCGACGTATACCCATGATGCTACCCCGAAGCAGAAAAAAGAGTCGCTGTTTCCAGCGACTCCCCTTCAGTTGTCTGTCCCACGGACTTACTGTTCGCTCTTCGCGAGTGCCTGATCGATCAGTTTGTTGAGCGCCTCGCGCTGCTCAGCGGAGTTGATGCCGCCCATGATCGGCTCTCCCACAATGTTACCGTTCTGGTCGATCACGTAGGTGGTCGGGAACGAGTACAGGTTGGAGGTGAACTTTCCGGCCTCGCTGTCCGACTTAAACCAGATGTTCTTATACGTCACGCCCTTCTTGGAAAGCACGTCCTTGGCATCGGCCACCGCGTCTTTGTTGCCATCGAGTGTAAAGGAATTAACGCCCACGACCTGGCCGCCCTTCTCGGCAAGCTCCTTGTTGAGCTTCTCCAGATCGCCCAGCTCTCCCACGCACGGCTTGCAGGTGGTAAACCAGAAGTTCATGACGGTGACCTTGTTCTTGGAGAACAGCTCGTCGCTGTTTACATCGTTGCCGTCCAAGTCCTTGCCCTTAAAGCTGGGGAACTTCGTCTCCCCGCTCTCGCCGTTGGTCATACCCGCGGTCGAGGCATCAACGCTCTCCCCCTCGCCGGGCGTGCTGCCACATCCGGGGAACTCCTTCTCCAGCGCCATGAGCTTGTCCTCGATCTCCTTGACCTGCTGCGCGCCGGCCTTAAGCGTCTTAAGCTCGTCAGCCGCAAACTGATCCTTGGCGCCCTCGATGGTATCGAGCAAGAAGTCACCGTAGTTCTTGCCGTCCTCAATCATGGGGGTGTCTTTGTTGGCCGCAAGGAACACCTTTTCCCATAGGGCGTTATCGCTCGCAAAGATCTCGTTTTCCTTTTGCAGCAGCTGCTGATACAGCTCGGCCGCCTCCTCGGCACTTGACGGCTTTTGCGCTATGAGCTCGGCAATCTGCGCATCGCCGCTCGTAGCATCCTTCGCGTCGCCCTTGGGGGCAGAGCACGCCGCGAGAGTCAGCGCCAGCACGGGCAGCATCAACAGAGCCGCAATTTTTGACAGTTTCATGGTTCCTCCGTTTATATCGAAACTTATATAGGTACCTATTTGTTTTCGCAGGCTTGCGTGGACTGCGCGGGTTTGTCGCCCGTCACACCCAGCCCATAGCGAAAGCTAATAGCATCGACGGGGCACGCGCCCACGCATTTGCCGCAACGAATGCACTCGGCATGGTTGGGCGTACGCGTAACGTCCACGTCCATTTGACACACCTTGGCGCACTTGCCGCACGAGACGCATTTGCACTGGTCAACCTGGATCCCCAGCAAAGACACCTTGTTCATGAGCGCATAAAACGCACCGAGGGGGCAAATCCATTTGCAGAAGGGGCGGTAGAACAGCACGCTCAGCACCGCAACCACAATGAGGATCGCGAGCTTCCAAGAAAAGAGCTTTCCCAGCGCGGAGCGGATTCCCGTATTCATGATGGACAGCGGAATCGCGCCCTCGAGCACACCCTGCGGGCAGATGTACTTGCAAAAGAACGGGTCGCCCATACCCACATCGTTAACCACCAAGACGGGCAGCAGCACCACGGCAAACAGTAGCACGGCATACTTGATGTACGTGAGCGGCTTGAGCTTTTTCGTGGAGAGCTTTTTGCTGGGAATCTTATGCAGAAGCTCTTGCAGCCATCCAAACGGACACAAAAAGCCGCATACAAAACGTCCCAGTAGCACGCCGATTAGAATGAGCGTTCCGGTGACGTAATACGAAAAGCTGAACTTAGACGATCCCACCACCGACTGAAACGACCCGATGGGGCACGCACCCGAGGCCGCTGGACACGAGTAGCAGTTAAGCCCCGGCACGCAGACGGCTTTGCCGGCTCCCTGGTAGATACCGCCCTTGGCAAAGTTAGGCAGGTGAATATTGGTCGCAAGCGTCGCCGCCGCCTGAATCAATCCGCGGAATCTCGCCAAAAGATGCGATGCAGTGTTTTTTCTTTTATCCAATTCCGATACACTCCAAGCACAGCCTGATTGCCTTGGCCAGCACGGCATCTGCCTCGCCGCGCATAACGCCAAAGCACACCATGGCTACCCCAACGATCAGCAAAGCCACCTGCGCCACAGGCTTAATCGCTTTGAACAATCTGACCACTCCTTTCGTTTCGCGACCCATTGGACCATACCGACTATAAAATCCGTGTTAAGCGTGAATGACTATGCAAGGAGAACGTTATGCGCATCTTGGTCGTCGAGGACGAGCGGGCGCTGTGCGATGCAATCGCGCACAGCTTGCGAAACTTGGCGTACAGCGTCGACTGCTGTCACGATGGACAGCAGGCCCTCGATCTGCTCGATATCGAGACCTTTGATCTTGTCGTACTCGACCTCAATCTCCCCCATGTCGACGGCATGACCGTGCTCAGGCAACTCAGAACAACCGATTGCGAGACCAAGGTGCTCGTGCTCTCGGCACGTGGCGAGGTCTCCGACAAGGTGGCGGGGCTCGATGCGGGCGCCAACGACTACCTCACCAAGCCATTCCATCTTGACGAGCTGGCGGCACGCATACGTAGCCTCACGCTCAGGCGCTTTACGCAAAGCGACGTTGTCCTGACCTGCGGACCGCTGAACTTTGACACTAAAGCACGCGCCGCCTCCGTAGGCGACGAGGTTCTATCCCTCACGCGCAAGGAGACCGGCATCTTGGAATACCTGATGCTTAACCAGGGGCGGCCGGTGAGCCAGGAAGAGCTTATCGAGCATGTATGGGATAGCAGCGTAAACAGCTTTAGCAACGCAACTCGCGTTCATATCTCGTCGCTGCGCAAAAAGCTGCGCGGCGCGTTGGGGCACGACCCCATCCGCAACCGAATCGGCGAAGGCTACGTTATGGAGGACGGCAAATGAAGCGGTTGTCGCTGCAGTGGCGCATCACGTTAATGACGGCCCTGCTGGTATGTTCGACCTGCGTACTTATGAATTGTCTGGTTGGTTACTCCGGCATGCGCTACATGGACTCGATTGGTGCAGAAGCGTCGGCGCACAGCAAGGTGGAGACCGCATCGCCCAGCTCATTTGACCCGGCAAGCAAAGAGCTCGATGACGAGCTGACCATCGTCGTGAGTGACGCCCAAGCATCGTTTAGCGCGACGAGCTGGTGCATAACCGCGGCGGTGACGCTGCTCGGTGGCGTGCTGGCCTACTTTGTGAGCGGACATGCGCTGCAGCCGTTGCGCTCCTTTGCGGCGCAAGTCGAGAGCGTGCGGCCCGACAACCTCGCCGACACAAAGATCAGCGAGGACGTGCCCTCTGAACTCAGGCGCTGCAGCGCGTCGTTTAACGACATGATTTCCCGCCTTGACGAGGGATTTTCCGCACAAAGACAGTTTACGGGCAATGCGGCGCACGAGCTGCGCACGCCACTTGCGCTCATGCAAGCCCAGGTTGAGCTGTTTTGCACCGAGCACCCCGACGCCGATGCGGATACAGCGAGCCTGCTCCGGCTGCTGCAGGAGCAGACCGAGCGAATGACGCACATGACAAAGACCCTGCTCGAGATGAGCGAGCTGCGCAGTGTTCCCTGCAACGACGCGATTGACTTGGCGCCGATGATCGAAGAAGTGCTCACCGACCTGGCGCCCCTTGCCGAGCAAAAAGACATCACGCTTGCAAGCGAGGGCGACGCGCAAGCAATCGGCAGCGACACGCTGATCTATCGGCTACTGTTCAACCTGGCTGAGAATGCCATACGCTACAGCGCGCCCAGCTCGACCGTGCAAATCAGCGCCCGTGCCGAAGGCGACCGCGTGCTGCTGCGTGTGCGTGACCAAGGGCCGGGCATTCCCGAGCAATACCAGACGAGCATCTTCCAGCCCTTCTTTCGCGTCGACAAATCGCGCAGCAGGGCATATGGCGGCGTGGGGCTGGGGCTTGCACTGGTCTGGGAGATTGCCGCACTCCACGGCGGCTCCATCGAGGTCGAAGAGAGCTCGGAGCGCGGAACGACCATGCTCGTGACTCTTCCCACTCGCGCACTCGGCTCATTAAAATAACGAACGGGATGGCACGCCGCGTGGCGTACCATCCCGCACATAATATCGAGGATGTGACAAAGGGACTGTCCCTTTGTCACATCTGCTAGTTCTCGTCGCCTACCAGCTGAGTTAGCTTACTCCCACTCGACCGTGCCAACGGGCTTCGGCGTGAGGTCGTAGCAAACGCGGCAAATACCGGGGACCTCGGCGGTCACGCGGGCGGTAATGTGCTTGAGCAGCGCCCAGTCAAGCTCGGGCACCTCAGCGGTCATGACGTCGACGGTGTTGATGCAGCGAATAATGCAGGGCCAGTCGTAGGCGCGCTTGCCCTCGCGCACACCGGTAGCGCGGAAATCGGGCACTACGGCAAAGTACTGCCAGATGGTCAGGCCGGCCTTGTCGATCTCTTCGCGCACGATGGCATCGGCCTCGCGCAGCGCCTCGAGACGGTCGCGGGTGATGGCGCCCAGGCAGCGGACGCCCAGGCCAGGACCGGGGAACGGCTGACGCTCAACCATGTTCTCGGGCAGGCCGAGCTCGCGGCCCACGACGCGCACCTCGTCCTTATACAGCAGCTTAACGGGCTCGCAGAGCTCAAACTGCAGGTCCTCGGGCAGGCCGCCAACGTTGTGGTGAGCCTTCACGCCGTCCTGCGACTCCAGAATGTCGGGGTAGATGGTGCCCTGGGCGAGGAAGCTGACCTCGTCGCCGACCCTGCGGGCCTCCTCCTCGAACACGCGGATAAACTCAGCGCCGATAATCTTACGCTTGGCTTCGGGCTCCTCGACGTCCACGAGCTTATCCAGGAAGCGATCGGTGGCGTCAACATAGATCAGGTTGGCGTCCATCTGGTTCTTAAAGACGTCGACGACCTGCTCGCTCTCGCCCTTGCGCATAAGGCCGTGATTCACATGCACACAGATAAGCTGCTTGCCGATAGCCTTGATGAGCAGGGCCGCGACAACGGAGCTGTCGACGCCGCCGGAAAGGGCCAGCAGGACCTTCTTGTCGCCGATCTGCTCGCGGATTGCAGCGACCTGCTCTTCGATGAACGCCTGGGCAAGTTCGGGAGTGGTGATACGCACCATATCGTCGGGACGCTTGTTGGGATCCATGCAGAGCTCCTTCTCGGTTCGATGGAAATGCGCCGCGTGTATGCAGACGCACCGTCATATGACCTCATTATATGCAGAGCGGAGTTCGTTTCCCATCGCTGCGACAGAGCTTTTTGCAGGGGTGGCAATTTTTCCTAATGTCGAGGTCAGCTAGGCTTCGGTAGCCACCTTGGGAGCATCGCCAATGGGCTCTTCCTTTATACGTTCGGCATAATCGTAGACGATACCCACAAATTCCAGTCCCGAGCAACAGGAGTACAATTGTTGCTATTGTTGCCAGCTGTTGGGAGATGGAAGATGGACTGCGATGGCTACCCATGCGTTCCCATGCCGTTGATGTGCACCGCCTTTGCGCCAGGGCAGATCGACGCTGCGGTTGCAGGCATTTCCGACCCCGATTCGCGCGCCATTGCCACGGCAGAAGCGCTGTACTTTCGCGGACAGGCCGCCCTCGCTGCCAAGACGGCGCGCCCCTATCTTGACGCCACCGATTCCGCGCTACGCTATTCCGCATGCTTTATCTGCGGATACGCCAGTCTGTCGCTCAACCGTATCGCCGACGCCCGCCGGTGCCTTGCTGGCATCCTCGATACGCCGGCCGGCGAGGAATCACCCGCCGTCCACGCCACGCATATCCTGTTCGCCTCGGCCGCGAGTGTCCTGCTGCACTTGCCTTCCCCGTATTCTGCCGAAGAGTTTTATCCACTTGCGGCGCATCTGCCCGAAGGCCTGCGCCTGTTCGCCAGCTACGTGATGGCGCACGCGTTGTATCTGCGCGGCGAATACGGCCGCAGCCTGGGCATGGCGGAAAACGCCCTGATTATGAAACAGGGAAGCTACCCCATCTCGGAGCTATTCCTGCACTTGTCGGCCTCGATGGCCTGTATGAGTCTCAAAGACGTCGACGCCGCAAAAGCGCACTTTGGCGCCGCTTGGGACATTGCGCGCCCCGACGGCCTTATCGAACTCATCGGCGAACACCATGGCCTTTTGCAGGGACTCATCGAGGCATGCCTAAAATCGCAATACCCCGACGATTTCGCACGCATCATCGAGATTACGTATCGATTCAGCTACGGCTGGCGGCGCATCCACAACCCCGATTCGGGCGAGGACGTTGCCGACGATTTAACGACCACAGAGTTCACCATGGCCATGCTCGCCTGCCGCGGATGGACCAACGCCGAAATCGCACGCCATATGGGAGTATCGCCGGGCACCGTCAAAAACCGCCTATCCGGCGTATACGCAAAGCTTGGCATCGGCACACGCGCCGAGCTGGTCGCACACATGTTGCGTTAGCGACCGGGCTGCCAAGCGCATCGAACGCGTTCCGGAACCCGGCGCTTCGCTCGAACAATTTGGACATTTTGACCCTTGAACGGCACTACCACCACGAAGCGCCTTCTCGCAAAATTGGATTATTTCCACCGATATTTGCGGGATGGGAGCCCAAGATGCTTGATCGCCGTTCGTTACTTGTTGCCGGAGCGTCCTCGCTGGCGAGCATTATGTTGCCGCGCGTGCCGGGAAGCGCAAACGCCTTCATATTGCCGTTCGCGCCCACCGAAGCCCATGCCGACGAAAAAGACCCCTTCAGGGTGCTCGTTCTCTCGCGCACCATGTTTGGTGTGGTCGTGGTCGACGTCGCCAACAAGAATACGCCCATCGCGGGTGCCCAGGTCACGCTCACATCGCGCTATGCCGCAGGCAAGCAGCTCACCGCCACGACCGATGACGAAGGCACGGCCATCTTTGAGATCGCGCCGCTTTCGGAAGGCTACGTGGACGAGGTAACGCTTCTCGACGCGTACGACTTTAACGGCGGTATCTCCATCAGCATGAAAGGCTACCGCGATGTCGAGATTCCCCTCGCTCGCATTCTGGGCGGTACTGCCATTACCGCTCCCACGCGTCCACTCTCCGATGGTCAGCCGTACTTTCGCAAGCTCACGTTTGACGAATGGGACATCCAGTACGCTGAAGCCACGTTCATGGCACTGCCGAAGGACGACACGGCAAACGAGCAGCCCGACACGCACACCTTCACTGTACAGGCTCATCTGCCGCAGGGTGGGCAGGCAACGCTGCGCATTAACAAAGTGACGCCTGCCGCGGGCAGCTCACCCGAAACCGTCACGCAGATCGGCCAGATCAAGGCCAGTGCATCGGGTGCGAATAATCTGGCAACGTTCACGCTCGAAGATAAGTTCCTCGATGCGGCATCGGGCCTTCTGGAAGAAGGGTGCAAGCTGCGCTTTGTCCTCGACTATCAGGGCAAAACCTACACGCTCTCCTCCCCCATGGCCGTTGTCACCGCGCCGGCCGCAAAGGCGGAATCGGGCTCGACCACCATCATTCCCACCACCATGGACCAAGGGGTCACTCCGTTTGATTTCCCCGCATCGTTTCCCGGCATCGGTGGTAATAAGTTCACGTGTTGGATGCCCACATTTCCAATCCTCTTCGATTTCTCGTTTGCTGGATACGTGCTGTTTGGCGGAGGATACAAACCAGCCAGCTATATGAACGATTCGGGCAATCCTGATCCGGAGTACTGGAAGAAGTCACCGCGTGAGTCGGGCGCCAAGCAGGCAAACCGCTACCTCGATGAGATGGAGGGGAAGTGGAATCAGTACAAGAGTATGAGTGCCGGTTCGGGTACCGATCCAAGAAACACCAAGCTCCTTCGCCACCATTGCACGCTGCTGTTCACGATGGATATCGCCACGCAGCTGTACGGCTCGCTCGCCTACGATTGGGTGGGCAAAACCTGGGGCAACAACAACGACCCCGCATACGGCAATATTAAGGCCCTCTTCCAGGTAAGAACCGACCTCAATTGGACCGAGCAGTTTACCCTAGGACCGGTGCCGTTTTTCCTAAACGTCAACCCCTGGGTGCTGGCGAAGCTGGCGCTCGCCGTAGGTGCCCACACGCACGGCAGCGGCGCGGCATTTTTTAAAAACATTTCGCTCGACTATTCAAACACGTCGGGCTCGTTCACCATCCAGATCGGACTTGCCGTCACCTTTGGAGCCGGCGTTGCAGGCGTCGCTTCGTCCGCCGTGCGCGGCGCCGCATCCCTCACGCTGTTCATTGGGTACGAGAAGGCAGATGGACACCAGCTTCCGCGACTGCGCGTAGGTGCAGACGTCGATGTCGACGTGATACTCCAGTTCGTGATGTTCAAGTGGACCACCAAGGCCTGGTCGGGGTCGTGGCCCACACTCGCCGATTCGTGGAATATGTCAGTGAACAATGGCGACCAGTATGTACTCCAGCGCTCTGAGCTGGCCTTGGGTGGAGATACGCCTTATACGCTGGATGCCCGCTTCGGCACGCCCGGCAACATCGAGGCGGGCGGCGTGCCGCAATTTATCGCATCGGCCACCATCGTCACCAACGCCGAGCTACTCGCACGCGCCGAGGTTAAGGCCACTGCCGTAAACGTCGCGCCTGTCGTGCGCGATTGGGATCAAGCGGTCACGCGCATTGAGCTCGAGGCGGATGCAGAAAGCGACGACACGGGACAGGTTGAGCATTTCGTCCACGCACTGATGGAAAACGACGAAAACGCCGCGCCGATGTACGAGTACACCTACATCGGTCAGGCAACGAACGCCGTTGCGGACCCCAACGCCAATTCTGCCGGCGTGTCGGAGGACGAGCGTGGCGGCATCAAGCCCTCGAGCGACAACGTGCTGTTTTCCGGCGTGCTCAGCGAAGCTCACATGAAGCTGGCAATGATTGCCGGCGTAGAATGCCTGTTCCGTATCGCCTCGGTGCGCTACGGCGACAATGGCCGCTCGCGCCTGGTGGTGCACACAAAGGCAAACGGCACGTGGTCTGCCCCCACGCCCGTGGACTTCCCCCTTGGGTTTGGCGAGGGCGACGTGGAGCGCGACGGCATATACGATTACGACTTCGACGTGGTGGAATACACGGACGGAAGAGGAAACCAGGACGCCTACGTGCTGCTGGTCTCGGGCGAGCGCCCCGACGGCGACAACACCCTTTTCGATACGGCAAGCACAGCCGGCATACTGTCCGTTGTGCGCCTGCGCATAAGCAACGGCGGAGTTCGCGTGATGTCGCACACGTCGTGGCGCAGCATCTCGCGCGGCCGCCTGCAAGAGGATGGCTACCATTGCCTGCAGTGCCCGCGCATCACGGTGGGCAAGACGCTGGTCGACGGACGCCTGTCGGGTGCTTACCTTCACCGCCGCGGAGCCACCGCAGAAAAGGCGCTCGGCAGCGAAGCTGTGGTTGCGCTGGAGTGCTTTACCCTGTGGTCGGACGTTTCGGACGACAGCCTGACGTTCCGTCAGGTCCTCCGCTTTCCGCAAGCACCGTCGAGTATCGAGCTGGGCGAGCCCGAGAATATCAACGGCAAAATGGTGGTGCCCGTTGCGTACGAGACCGCAGACGGTTGCGGCTGCGCATCGTACGCCGTGATCGGCCAGTCCATTGCAGGCTGGGGCGTTATGTCACCAGACGCCACGGTACCCCGTGCGGTGCCGTGGCCACAACATTCGGGCTTTTTGGCAACCGTCAACGAGCAACTGCAGCATATTACTTGGACGCGAGGCGCATCGGCATTTGCAACGCAGCCTGTGGGTGCCGCAGGCTGTGGCCCGGCATCGTTTAGCGTAAGCAACAACGGCAGATGCGTGCTCTATGTAGAGAACACCGACGGCAAGGTGGGACAAACCTACGACGAAGAAGGCAACCCGGTAGCAGTGATGGGCAAGCACTTCCGCATCTTCGCCAGCACCTTGGCAGGCGATCTTTTCACGGAACCGTTCGATCTTTTCACGGAACCGTTCGTGATGTGCGAGCTGGACCATCCCGTCGATCAGATAACGACATTTTTGACGTCGGGAGGCATGCTCTCCGCGCTCGCCACGCACATTGTGAGCGCGGAGAAGAGCGAGGCAGAGCTGCACGGCATCGAAGTGCCCTTGGTGGCGTGTGCCACTCCGACGGGCGCGGTCGCTACCTCGGGCGCAGTGGTTCCCGGAGCAGCAGGCGAATCCTTCATGGTCACGGTGCGAAACGACGGCAACACCTTGCTGACCGCCGGCACGATCGATCTGTACCGAGAGGGCTCCAGCCAGCCGTTCTCCAGCGCATCCATCGGATTCGGAGCGAACGCACGCATGGCTTCGATCTACGATCCAGAGCTTGCCGAGGACGCTTCGGCCAACGACATAGCACACGTGAAGTACGCGCTCGAGACGCTGGACGCACGTTTTGCAACGCACCCGCTGGTTGCCGACAACGGCAACGCCGTGCTGGCACCGGGCTGCACGGCACAATTCCGCATGAGCTTTGCCATCCCGGAGAGCTGGGGCGACGAGGTGGGCAAACGCGTCACGCTGCATGCGAAGGCGCGTGACCTGGTGGCGCTCGATCCCGTAACGCTCAAGGAAATTCGACCGGGCGCAAACTCGGCGCTGGGTGCCGTATTGCACGAGCTTCATGTGCCCGACGCGGCATGCGAACGCTCAGAAGTTCAGGTCGGCGTATGCGACAGCGCGGATACGACAGGACTTCACGACGCCCCGATGACAGCAGACGGCGATGGTGGCTCGAGTGGCGGCGGTACCGATGAGGACGGCGGCTCCGGCGGAAGCAGCTCCGGCAGTGGCAAGGACCACGGCAATAACAAGCGCTTCGGAAAAGCGGGCGCGCTTGCAGGCACGGGCGATGTCAATGCTCCCCTTACGGCAGCCGCTGCAGCACTCGCCGCGGCAGGCGCCGGCCTCGTCGCCTACAGCGCCCGCCGCACGGCGCTCGAAACCGACACCGCCAATGAGGCCAAATCGGATAGGCCTCGCTAGCTCCTAGTTGCTTTTGTGAGAGACGCCGACTCGGCTCATCGAACATCAAAATGGGCTGGTTCTGGATGCCCAGAGCCGGCCCATTACGCATTAGATATCGTCAGAGGAGTCGAGCTCGGCTTCCTCGCCCCGCATTCCACCGAGGACAGTGGGGCACTATCGTTTAAGGGCTTCGTTATTGCTCGATGGCCTTCTTGACGACTGCAGGGACGCCTGCCGCCACCACATTATCCGGAAGGTCTTCCGTCACGACGCTGCCCGCGGCAATAACGCAACCACTGCCGATGGTAACCCCCTGCAGCACGGACACGTTCGCGCCAAACCAGCAGTTATCGCCGACAACGATGGGCAGAGCCTTCTCGAGACCCAAGTTGCGGTCCTTTGCCTTTAGGGGGTGCGAAGCGGTGTAGAAGCCACAAAACGGCCCGATAAACACGTTGTCACCAAAGGTAATGGAGCCACCGTCCATAAAGTAGCAGCCATGGTTTACAAAGCAGCCCTTACCAAAGCTCGTCTTGCTCCCGTAGTCAAAGTAAACAGGAGAGAGGACCGTCAGCCCTTGCGGAAGATCGGTATCGAGCAAGGATTTCAGAGCGTCAAGCTGCGCGTTGCCGCCGGGTTTTGCCATATTAAAGTCATGGCAGAGCGCCTCCGCCTTCGCGCGTTGCGCCAGGAGCTCCTCGTCAAAGTTGGCATCATGCCACTCCCCGCGCTCCATCTTCTCTTTCTCGGTCATTGCGCCCCCTCAAACAACATGCAGTCTTGATGCGGCAATTCTACCAGCCGGTAAGCCACGGTTTTAACACGAGCACCACACCGCGCAGGGAATGACCGCAGAAGCCAAAGGTGCCCGACTCCGAACGCGCGTTCGATGGAATTCGTGTTAGGTAGAATCGTCCGAGGCCTGGGCTATGCTACCTTGACTATCTATATGACTTAAACGCAGCAAAGGAGCACCGAGAGAGCGAGTATGGCAAAAAACACCGCAAACTATGGTAACGACAGTATCCGCCAGCTCAAGGACGAGGAGCGCGTACGCCTGCGCCCCGCCGTCATCTTTGGCTCGGACGGACTCGACGGTTGCGCGCATGCCGCCTTCGAGATCCTGTCCAACGCCGTTGACGAGGCACGCCAGGGCTACGGCAAGCTCATCACCCTTACCGCCTTTCGCGATGGCTCTATCCAGGTAGAGGACAACGGCCGTGGCTGCCCGCTCGACTGGAATCCCTCCGAGAAGCGCTTTAACTGGGAACTCGTCTTTTGCGAGCTCTACGCCGGCGGCAAGTACAACAACAACCAGGGCGGCGACTACGACTTCTCGCTCGGCACCAACGGTCTGGGCTCGTGCGCGACCCAGTACGCCTCCGAATACATGGACGTCACGGTTTGGCGCGACGGCAACAAGTACTCTCTGCACTTTAAGAAGGGCAAGGTCGTCGGCGCTAAAAAGAAGGCACTCGAGATTGAGCCCAGCGACGAGGACCGTACCGGCACCACCATCAAGTGGCGCCCCGACCTTGAGGTCTTTACCTCGATTAGCATCCCTCACGACTGGTATCGCGAGACCATGCGCCGCCAGGCCGTGGTCAACGCCAACGTGACCTTCCGCCTGCGCATTGAGGGTGACAATGGCGAGTTTTCCGAAGAGGATTTTTGCTATCCCAAGGGCATCGAGGACTACGTGCTCGAGAAGGTCGGTACCGACTACCTTACCGAGCCCTTTTTTATCGAGGCCGACCGTCGCGGTCGCGATCGCGAGGACCTGCCCGATTACAACGTAAAAATCACTGCTTGTATGTGCTTCTCGCGCACTTTCATGATGCAGGAGTACTACCACAACTCGTCGTGGCTCGAGAACGGCGGTTCGCCCGAGAAGGCGGCCCGCAGTGCTCTGACCAGCGCCATCGACGCCTACATCAAGCAACAGGGCAAGTACAACAAAAACGAGAGCGGCATCAAATGGCAGGACGTCCAGGACTGCTTGGTGCTGGTGACCAACTGCTTCTCCACCCAGACGTCCTACGAAAACCAGACTAAGAAGGCCATCAACAACCGCTTTATCCAGCAGGCCATGACGGCATTCTTCAAGGAGCGCCTCTCGACCTACTTGATCGAGAACAAAGACGCCGCCAACAAGATCATGGAGCAGGTGCTCATCAACAAGCGCTCGCGCGAGAACGCCGAGAAGACGCGTCAGAGCATCAAGGCCAACCTACAGCAGAAGACCGACATGGCCAACCGCGTGCAGAAGTTCATCGACTGCCGCTCCAAGGACAAGAGCCGCCGCGAGATCTACATCGTAGAGGGCGACTCGGCAGCAGGCGCCATTCGCACCTCGCGCGATGCCGAGTTCCAGGGTGTCATGCCCGTCCGAGGCAAAATCCTCAACTGCCTGAAGGAGGACTATCCGCGCATCTTTAAGTCCGACATCATCATGGACCTTATGCGCGTGCTGGGCTGCGGTGTGGAGATCAAGGACAAGCGCATCAAGAACCTGGGTGCCTTTGACCTGGACAACCTCAACTGGAACAAGGTCATCATCTGTACGGACGCCGACGTCGACGGTTATCACATCCGTACGCTCGTGCTCACCATGCTCTACCGCCTGGTGCCCACACTTATCGACGAGGGTTACGTGTATATCGCCGAGTCGCCGCTCTACGAGATCAACTGCAAAGAAAAGACCTACTTTGCCTACACCGAGCTCGAGAAGAACGGCATCCTCAAAGAGATCGGCGACCAAAAGTGTTCCATCAACCGCTCCAAGGGTCTTGGTGAGAACGACCCGGACATGATGTGGCTTACCACCATGAACCCCGAGACGCGCCGCCTGATCAAGGTGGAACCCGAGGACGTCACCAAGATGGAGACCATGTTCAACCTGTTGCTGGGCAACGACGAGGCGGGCCGCAAGCGCCATATCTCGGAGCACGGCAAGGAATACCTGGACCAGCTGGACCTGCAATAGCAGCAAATCGATAACGACGGCCCATAAGAAGTTCAAGAGGATATCGTGGCAAAGAAAAAGACGAAGAACCAGCCAAAGAAAAAGCAGGTCAACGCCGAGAACGTCATCGGCCTGCACTCCGAGGTCACCGACCAGCCGATCACGCAGACGCTCGAGGTCAACTACATGCCCTACGCCATGAGCGTCAACGTCTCGCGTGCGTTCCCCGAGATTGACGGCTTTAAGCCCTCACACCGCAAGCTGCTCTACACCATGTACAAGATGGGCTTGCTCAAGGGCGAGCGCCAGAAGAGCGCCAACATCGTCGGCCAGACCATGAAGCTCAACCCGCACGGCGACGCCGCGATCTATGAGACGATGGTGCGCCTGGCCACGGGCAACGAGGCGCTGCTTGCTCCTTTCGTGGAGTCGAAGGGCAACTTTGGCAAGTACTATTCGGGCGACCTGAGCTACGCCGCCTCGCGTTATACCGAGGCCAAGCTCTCCCCCATCAGCGCCGAGATCTTCAAAGACATCGACAAGGACCCGGTCGACTTCGTTGACAGCTACGACGGTGCCATGAAGGAGCCACGCCTGCTGCCCACCACGTTCCCCAACATCCTCGTCTCGGCCAACAAGGGCATCGGCGTCGCCATGGCATCCGATATCTGCGGTTTCAACCTCAACGAGGTCTGCACCGCCACGATGCACTACCTGAAGGACCCCGACTGCGATCTGCTCGAGTACATGCCCATGCCCGATTTCTCGACCGGCGGCGAGATTATCTACCGCCGCGAGGAGATGGAGAAGATCATCGAGACCGGTCTTGGCAGCTTCCAGATTCGCTCCCGCTGGCGCTGGATTCCCGAAGAGCGCATCATCGAGGTGTATGAGATCCCCTACACCACCAAGACCGATGTCATCATCGAGCGCATCGTCAAGCTCTCCAAGGAGGGCAAGGTCAAAGAGATCGCTGACATCCGCGACGAGACCGACCTCTCGGGCTTGCGCATCGCCATCGACCTTAAGCGCGGCGTCGACCCCGACAAGCTCATGGCCAAGCTCTATCGCTCGACCACGCTGCAGGACTCGTTCTCGTGCAACTTCAACGTGCTCGTCGACGGCTATCCCCGTGTTATGGGCGTGCGCCAGATCCTGCGCGAGTGGGTCAAGTGGCGTATTGAGTCCACGCGTCGCCGCATTAACTTTGACCTGGGCAAAAAGTCCGAGCGCCTGCACCTGCTGCACGGCCTTGAGGCGATCCTGCTCGACATCGACAAGGCGATCGCCATCATCCGCGGCACCAAACTCGAGGCCGAGGTCGTGCCCAACCTTATGAAGGGCTTCGACATCGACGAGACCCAGGCCGAGTTTGTCGCCGAGCTCAAGCTCCGCAACATCAACGAGGAGTACATCCTCAACCGCACCAAGGACATCGCTAAGCTCGAGGGTGAGATTGCCGAGCTTGAGGAGATCCTTTCGAGCGAAGAGAACATCAAGAAGGTCATCAGCGACGAGCTGGCCGCGGTCAACAAGAAGTACGTGATGCCGCGCCGCACGGGCAGGATCGAGCCCCATGAGGTTATCGAGGTAAGCTTGGAGCCCGAGGTCGAGGAGTACCCGGTTACGATCATGCTCTCGCGCGATGGCTACCTCAAGAAGATGACGGACCGCGTGCTCAAGAAGGCGACCACGCTCAAGTACAAGGACGGCGACAAACCCTTTATCGAGTTCCCGTCCTCCAACACCCACGAGCTGCTGGTCTTTACCAACAAGAGCCAGGTGTACAAGTGCAAGGTCACGGCGTTTGAGGACACCAAGTCGGCACAGCTGGGCTCGTACCTGCCGACCGATCTTGAGATGGAACCCGACGAGAACGTCATCTGGGTCATCGACCCCGAGGACTACAAGGCCGACGTGCTGTTCGTCTTTGAGAACGGCCGCGTGGTGCGTGTCGCGCTTGCCGGATACGTTACCAAGACCAACCGCAAGCGCCTCAAAAACGCCATCTATGGTGGCAGCAAGCTGCTGTATGCCCAGGTGCTCAAGGAAGATCGCGACATCGCGCTGGTCTCGAGCGACTACCGTCTGATGAACTTCAACACGTCGCTGCTCAAGACCAAGACGACCACCAACACGCAGGGCGTCCAGGCCTTTACGGCCAAGAAGGGCCGCTCGGTCACCACCGTCGGCACGACCGAGGAAATCCTTGGCGCCGGCGTCTCGGCCGAGAAGTTCACCGCGCAGAGCCTGCCCTCCGCCGGCGCCCTCATGAAGGAAAATGACATGCCGAGTTTGTTTGACTAAAACAACGGCGACTAAACCGTCATGGTTTTACAAAGCAGCGGGGCCCGGAGCGCAGTAAACGCTGCGCCCCGGGCCCCATGCATTACACCAGCATCATCCCTATAGACAAAATGCCGCATAAAGCGGAACAGACATAAGCCCATCATTCATTCCAAAGGGCTTAGTCGATAGCCTGATAAGGCGCACGCCCGGATGGGTCTTTTTAAGTGAGGACAGACTTCGAGATCTTGTGTTCTCCCCCGCCTTGACTTCAATCGCAGACAAGCATCCCTGCTTCTCTACTACAAAGTCGATTTCCGCACGATTATCTCGCGCCCAATAATGCAGTGGATAACCCATGGCTGAAAGCTGTTGGGCAACGTAGTTTTCGGTAAGTGCACCCATGAATGTGCCGCCGATACCGGCAAGAATATCGGCGCGTTGAGCACCGGCCTTGGAGACCAGCAGCCCTGTATCCGCCTGATAGATTTTAAAAGCAGAAGGGTTAACGAAGGCCTCTAAAGGGCTTTCGATCTGCCCGACTAGGCTGCAGCGCGCCACCGTACCCGACAATACAAGCCAATCGAGAGCATCTCCAAAGAGAGACGCATTGCCCCCCGCTCGCACTACCTTGTATTGAAATTTGCGATTCTCTTTGGCAAGCTGCTGTGGAATGGAATCGAAGCACGCACGCGTCTTTGCGCTCAAGCGTTCATCAGCATATTTATTGGTGTCGGCGGAATATCCGTCGAGAATAATCCGATGCTTTTCGGCCACATCAATGATTGACTGATCATCGATATACGTTTGGACCGCCTCGGGCATTCCGCCAACAACAAGATACTGTCGATAGAGCCTAAGCGCCTTTTCATGAAGGCTTGGCGCAAGAGGACCCATTAACTCGAATGACGAGCGTATCTCATCGACCAGCTGATCGTGCCCCATTGCCCAGAGAAACTCCTCGAAATCGAGTGGAGTCATCTCGATCAAGTCGGTCTTTCCGACGGGGAACGAATACGACTGATGGTTAATGGCAACCCCAAGAAGCGACCCGGCAGCCGCAACGTAATACTCGGGAGCATCTTCGCAAAAGTATTTAAGGGAAGTGAGCGCTTCCTCGCATGCCTGGATCTCGTCAATGAACAGTAAGGTTTTGCCAGGCACGATACGCTGTCCCGTACGAGCCTCGATCGCGCGCACAATCGAATGAGGGTCAAGACCGCCCGAAAAATCCGCTCGCGCCGACCGGTCGTTCTCAAGATTAACGTAGACAACCGATTCGAAAAGATCCTGGGCGTACGTTCTGAGCAAATAGGTCTTGCCACACTGGCGCACGCCTTTGACCAGCAAAGGTTTTCTATCAGCTCTGTCTCGCCATTCCCTAAGTAGCTCGTCTGCCTTGCGACGCATACGCAACCTTCCCTCATTAACTTCTGTTTGACAATATTTTAACGCGGATTAATTTGTTTTCAGTTATTTTTCTGCGTTTAAAAATTGTTCTATACGGCACTTGAGGGAATGCGCCCCTATTCATGTACTCGCGCTACATTCGATTGCACGAGACACCAGCGAAAGGGACCCAATGCAGAACGATAAAAACGGCATTGCACAGCTCACCCCGGAGCAGATCACGCTCTTCAACGCCATGTTCGGTATGCAGAGCTAGCCAAAATGGATGCAAGCGGTGGCTGACGGAATTGTCCGCGGGAGCATCAACGCATGGCAATCAGCACTCCTCTTGGTAAGGGCAGCAAGCATTTCCGCTAGTGCTGATTGCCATGCAATCTTCTTGTTCATAGCTGCGCCGCCTGCCTGAAATGACCCGCAGTCAAGATGAACTGCAGGAATCATGGCGAGTCGTAACCGCTCGCAAGCCTCCTTCGGAATAGGTGCTGAGCAGTTCCTGGGCATGGGTGAACTCGGGTCCCCGCCTCCAACCGAGCAGGCGGTTGACCGCGAGATTTCCCTGGACGTTGTGGACGAAGAGCAGATAGGCGTCCTCGCGCGAAAGCCCAGTCTCCTCCATGATCGAGGGAACCATCTGCTCGGCGCCGCGCTCGACGACGCGCTGTGCCACCCGGGCGTACGCGTCGTCATCCGAGTAGAGCAGATAATAGTCATCGTTTGCCGGCGGACGCTGGCAGAGGGCGCCCGCCTCCGTTCCCTCGAGCGGCGGCACCGCCGCCAAGGCCTCGTCGATAAGCGCGTCGAGCAGGGCGAACTTGTCCTCGTAGTGCAGATAGAACGTGCCACGGTTGATATCGGCGCGTCGGCAGATATCCGCTACCGTCATCTTCGCGAAGCCGACCTCGGCCAGCAGCGCGAAGAACGCCTCCCGTATGACCGAGAGTGTATAGCGTCGGCGACGATCGATCTTCCCCGCTTCCATTACCCCTCCAATTGCAACGCTCGACAATGCCCGGCAAACGCTCGTTTATCGACAGCAGGCCGAAGCTGTTCATTGCTCTTAAGCAAATCGACATGGATACTTTTTATAGACACCTGTTTATAATAGCTGAAAGAAGGTATCCAGTGACCCTGTACGAGCAGCTCGTTATCGAGCTCACCAACCAATCGTTTTCCCTTCAGGCCGCCTACCGCAGCGGCGGCACGCCCTATGAGCTGAGTGACCGCGAGCCCGAGCCCTACGACCAGCAAATCAGGGACTTCGCCCGCATGATCGAGGAAGCCGATTGCGTGCTGGTGGGCGGGGCCTCTGGGCTCTCCGCGGCGGGCGGCGGCGACTTCTATTACGAGGACAACGCAACCTATCGCAGGCATTTCGGCAAATTCGCCGAGCGTTACGGTTTCAAGGGCGCTTTCGAGGGGTCGTTCTACCGCTGGCCCACCGCCGAGGCGCGCTGGGGATACCTCGCCACCTTCCTCGACACCACGCTCAACGCCCCGCTGCGCAAGCCCTACAAGGACCTCGACGCCATTCTCGCCGAGAAGGATTTCTTCGTGCTCACCACCAACCAGGACACGCAGTTTGTGAAGCTCTACCCCTGGGAGAAGGTGGCAGAGATCCAAGGCGACCACCGCTTCTTTCAGTGCTCCCGCTGTTGCACCGACGCGGTGTGGGATGCGGTCGAGCCGGTCTCCAACATGGTAGAGGCCATGGGAGACGGCCTTGAGGTTCCGACAGAGCTCGTGCCGCGCTGCCCGCACTGCGGGGCAGAGGCGTTCCCCTGGGTTCGCGGCTACGGCAACTTCCTGCAGGGCGAGCTCTACGAGGAGCAGTACCACAAGGTGTCCGACTGGCTCGACGCGCACGCGCGGCAGAGGATCCTTTTCCTCGAGCTGGGCGTGGGCCGCATGACGCCCGCGTTTATCCAGGAGCCGTTCTGGGCCCTCACGGCGCAGTTGTCGCAGGCTAGCTACATCGCCGTGAACAACAGGACGCAGTTTCTCCCCCGCGCGATCGAGGATTGGGGGCTCGCCGTTCGCGCCGACATCGCCGACGTGCTCGCCGACGTGCGCAAGACGCTGGGGAGGTAGCACATGGAAACGGTGAAAGCAGTTCGCATAGGCAGGGCGCTAGCCGAGGCGGATCTTGTCATCATCGGCGCCAGCAACGGGCTGGACATGGCAGAGGGGCTCAACCTCTTCTGCGCCGATGCTCATTTCCGAGAGGCGTACGGCGACCTCGCTCAGGCCGACGGCATCGGCTGCATACTGCAGGGGCTCGCCTCCCCGGATGCCAGCGTGCGAAGCCGATGGGTCGAGCGGTTCCATCAAAAGGAGTATGTCGAGTATGAGCCCAGCCCGCTCATGAACGGGCTGCGGCGTCTTACAGAGCACGCTGACACCTTCGTGATCACGTGCAATATCGACGGGCACTTCGTACGCGCAGGGTTCAACGAGAACCGCGTGCTCGAGACGGAGGGGAGCATACGCACGTCGATCGACGAGCGGCGTCTCGCCCATCCAGACGCCCTCGCCACGGCCCAGCTCGAGGAGCTCGAGCGCCTTGTGCAAGCCCATCGCAACGGCAGGGTCGCCATCCTCGAACTTGGCGTGGGACTGCGCAACGGCATCATAAAGCACATGCTCGCCCAGATCGCGAACGTCTGCGAGCACGCCACCTACATCGTGTTCAACTACAGCCAGGCCATGGCGCCCGACGCCTCGTGCGAGACGATTCTCGTTGACGGCGATATGACCCCGGCCTTCGAGGAGATCGCCCGATGCCACCCCTAGAAAGAGAAGCGCGTAGGCTTCGAAGCCTTATCGACGATGCCGACGCCATCATCGTCGGCATCGGCTCGGGCATGTCGAGCGCCGCCGGGTTCAACCATTACAACCGCGCGGGCATGGCGCGCGCAGGAATGGCGGACTGGCAGCAAGCCTTTGGCTTCAAGAGCCTTTTCGACGGCTTCTACCACCTCTACCCCAGC
>NZ_QSGH01000029.1:0-16731 GCF_003468085.1 Collinsella sp. AM41-2BH | reverse complement strand
TATTCAGTCCAAGTTTCGGGGCGCAGTTCACAGGCACCTTTCTGGTGGTTTTTTATTGCTCCAGCATTCAGTTCGTACTCGAACCCGATTCTTTACGAGAAAGGGTTCGGGTACGTTTTTTGTTTATCGGAAATTCTGCGGAAGGACTACTCGGAACGGTAAACAGGAACGAACAGAGGCAGGGCATCATCGTGGTGATGGTATCCTGCCTTTTGTTTTGCGGGATCAAGGTCGCTTTATGCGAACTTGATCGCCACTTATATGGGGCATTGATGGCAATTGCTTCGTACGTGCATACCGAGAGCCTGTACACCTCTGGCAAGGCGTAAAACACTAGACTTTATTCCAAAGTCCGTGTGCTAAGGGGGCAGGCCCCTTAGAATTCCTGTGGAGCGTGTACGCACGTACGCTGGAAAACGGCAAAATTTCGCTATATCAGGGCGTTCTATCATTGGAGAGTATGGTATACACGGCTTAGTTCAACAAATAAGAATTTATATATAAAGGAGAATATTGATGAAACTGTTTTTATGTTCTCACTTTTCAAGTGTAGGAAGTCTGATAAAGGAAGAAATTGAAAATAAAAAAGTCGCATTTATTCCAACAGCTTCGCTGCGTGAAGGCTACACCGGTTATGTCGGCTCGGCTCGAAAATTATTCAAAAAGTTGGGAGCAATCGTAACTGAAATTGATATTTCAACGGAGGCTTATTCAACGATACAGTCTCTTTTTGAAGATGCGGATGTGATCTATTTTACCGGCGGAAATTCTTTTTTCCTTATAGACCAGCTCCGTAAAACGGGAACGGATGAGCTGTTGAAGAAAGAATTGGCAAAGGGAAAACTGATGATTGGTGAATCGGCAGGTGCGATTGTATGCGCTCCAAGCATCCAATATATCGAGCAAATGGATGAAATGCCGGAGGACTACTCACAAGAAGATGATTCAGGGCTTAATTTGATTGATTTCTATGTTCTTCCGCATTATCTCACAGCACCATTTAAGAAAGTTACCGAGAAAATAATGGCTGAGTTTTCGGATTTGAATCTATGCCCAATTAACAACCGTCAGGGAATTGTAATTGATGGTGAAGGTTCAAAGGTAATTTGCAAAGACTAATTTGAAAATTCCAGTTAGCTGTACTCGTTCCTAGCAGGGTTTGGGGCAGGCACGCCCCAACAAGAAGCTGTCCCAAAGGGGCAAGAATGGGGACTGCGGATGATTTCATGGACCGTCACGCGGCCCTTCCCAGCGCGGAGCGGAACTCAGCCGGCGTGCGGCCACCGAGCGCATCGCTGCGCCTCTCCGTATTATATCGACCGATCCAGCCCCCGAGCTCCTCGATGAAGCGGGCGGGGGGTCCAGTCCGACCAGTCCCGGCCGTGCCAGAACTCCTTCTTGAGCAGGCCGAAGAAGCCCTCCATCGCCGCGTTGTCCGGGCTGCAGCCCTTTGCGGACTGGATTGGCTACACTGATGTGGACAGTTCCGGGAGGGGCGCAAGAGACGGGAAGGCCGCGTGCGCGTTCCTGCGCGAGGGCCGCGGGGAGGGGCTGCCTGGGTACGGCGCCTGTCAACTCGGTCTACGTCTTTGATGACCGGGTCGTACTCAATATCAACTTCACGGATGATGCCAAAACGGTCACCCGTGAGGAAGTGTTGGGTTCGAGTGCTATGGACAATGCTCCAGCATGCTGGGATCGAACTCGCTAGCCGGAATCACACGGTACCCGTGACGCAGCAACAGATCGACGAAAACGCCGTTGCCCGCTGTAAGGGTGCCGCTGAATGTTCCGTCGTAGATGCGGCCCGCGCCGCACGAGGGACTACGGTCCTGCAAGATGCACGCAGCGATCTCGGACGGGCCGCCAAAGTGCTCGCACATATCGAGCGCGCGTTGGGCACCATGGCGAAACTCGCGATCAACCGACACGCCCTCGCGGGTGCGAACCTCACAGCCCACGATCTCGGACGGGTCGCGCGGCGTGGGCAGACCGCCAAAAACCTCGGGGCATACGAGGAGCACCTCGGTCCCCGTACGCTCGCAAGCCTCGACCAACGCGCGGTGGTAATTGTCGAGCCCGTTATACTTGCAGCTCTCGCCCATCAAACAGGCGCTTACCACGATCTTCATTTCCATCCCTCTCAAGCAAAACGCCCCATTTGAGAAAGCTGCTCAAATGGGGCGTCGGCGTTTACTGGCTCGGCCGCGGCTTTACTGCTGCTTTGGCATCAGTGGATTCTCGCGCGTGAGGAGATTCATGAACTCCTCGCCCGTGATCGTCTCCTTCTTGTACAGATAACGAGCCAGCTCATGGAGCTTAAACTTGTTCTCCTTGAGGATCTGCAGGGCGCGGTCGTGCGCATCCTCAATCAGCTTGGCGACGATCGCGTCGACGCGCTCGGCCGTACCGGGGGCACAGGTGAGCGACGTGTCCTGGTTGAGGTACGCATTCTGAACGGTACCGAGCGCCATCATGCCAAACTCTTCCGACATACCAAAGCGCGTCACCATGTTGCGAGCGAGCTTGGTGGCCTGCTCGATATCGTTGGCAGCGCCGGTCGTCATCTCACCAAAGATGAGCTCCTCGGCAGCACGTCCGCCGCAATAGACGGCGAGCTTGTCCAAGACCTCCTGGCGCGTGGTCAGGAAGCGCTCGTCCTCCTCGACCTGCATGGTGTAGCCCAGAGCACCGCTCGTACGCGGCACGATGGTGATCTTCGTAACCGGCGCAGAACCCTTCTGGCGGGCGGCAACGATGGCATGGCCGATCTCGTGATAGGACACGACCTGTTTCTCGTGATCGGACAGCACCGTGGACTTACGCTGCTGGCCGGCGATGACGACCTCCACCGACTCCTCAAAGTCATCCTGAGTCGCGCGCTTGCGACCCTCGCGGACGGCGCGCAGGGCGCCCTCGTTGATGATGTTGGCCAGGTCGGCACCCGAGGCGCCAGGCGTGGCGCGGGCGATCGCGGTCAGGTCGATCGGCGGCTGCGTCTTCACGCTCTTGGCGTGCAGTTCAAGGATATTCTTGCGACCGGTCAGGTCGGGCAGCTCAACGGGGATGCGGCGGTCGAAGCGGCCGGGGCGCAGTAGGGCCGGATCAAGGCTGTCGGGACGGTTGGTCGCAGCGAGGACGACGATACCCTTGTGGTTATCGAATCCATCCATCTCGGTCAGCAGCTGATTGAGCGTCTGCTCGCGCTCGTCGTTGCCACTAAAGCCGCCGCCATCGCGCTTCTTGCCGATGGTATCGATCTCGTCGATAAAGACGATGCACGGGGCCTTTTCCTTGGCCTGCTTAAACAGGTCGCGAACCTTAGCGGCGCCGCGGCCGACAAACATCTCAACAAACTCAGAACCAGAAATACTAAAGAACGGCACGCCCGCCTCGCCGGCCACAGCCTTGGCGAGCAGGGTTTTACCGGTACCCGGAGGGCCGACAAGGAGAGCGCCGCGTGGCAGTTTGGCGCCGATCTCCTCGTAGCGTTGCGGCTTCTCCAGAAAGTCGACGACCTCCTTGAGGGACTCCTTGGCCTCTTCCTGGCCGGCGACATCCTTAAAGGTCACGCCCACGTCCTTGGAGGCGATCACGCGCGCGCCGGACTTGCCCAGTCCACCGCCGCCAAAACCACCGCCGCCAAAGTTCATCGACGGACCGTCATCACCCATGGCCTTCTTCATGCGGCGGTTGAGCCACCAGCCAATCAGGAAGAAAATCACCATGGGAAGAATGAGGGTGAGCAGGTAGTAGGTCATCAGGCCCGAGTTCTTATCGGGAACGACCGACTCAAGCGAAGCACCGGACTCAAGCACGCGATCGGTAAAGCCCGCGTCATTCGGCACACCGGTCGTCTTGTAGGCGATATTCTCGTCCTCGCCCTTCTTGGTGTAATAAATCGTGTAATCGTCCGTGTTGTACTCGACCTTGTCGACGCTCTTCTTATCGAGCGCTTTGACAAACGTCGAGTAATCGGTCTTCGTAATCTGCTGCGTGTGACCGATGTTGGGGAACAGAACGGTCGAGAGCACGAGGTAGACGACGAAGGCGATGAGCACGTAGAGGATCATATTCCGTCTACGTTTGTTGTCATCCATCTCCATCTGCTTGAACTCCATCTACTGGGGTTGATAATGCTATCTAGAATACCCAACCCGAACGGCGATAAACCGACGCCGGGCACGAAAGGACAGAGATGGCATCACTGGAAGTCGGCAAGGTTCAAATCTATACGGGCGACGGCAAGGGCAAGACGACGGCTGCGCTGGGGCTCGCGCTGCGTGCCACGGGCTATGGACTTAACGTGCTCATGCTTCAGTTTGCCAAGAAGCTGCACTGCGCCGAACATGACGCAGCTCCTCGATTGGGGCTACGGATCGTACAAGCCGACCGCGACACGCCCGAGACTTGCGCCGCGCAGATCATGGAGCTCGCACGCGAGCAGATTAGCCAGGTCGACGTGCTGATCTTGGATGAGCTGGGAGAAGCCATGCGCCGCGGCTTTGTGACGCGCGAAGATGTCGAAGCGTTGATCGCGATGAAACCAACCACCACGGAGCTCGTGCTCACCGGCCGGGGCTTGCTGCCCCTCGCCGACCTTGCCGACCTGGTAACCGAAATGCGCCCCGTCAAACACTACTTCGACGAAGGCCTCCTAGCTCGCCAAGGCATCGAATACTAGTCATTGCGGACGTCCCCAATGACTAGGCGGTGGCGCGACCGAGCCAGTTGCCGCTGTGATGGTAGACGGTGAACATCGCGGCGGTGATTACCCAGGTCATGGGGTAGACCAGCAGCAGATGCTCGAGCGAGGGGTCGAGCGGCATAATCGCGAACACCCACGCCACGCGGAGCACGACGGTGCCAAAAATCGTGAGCATCATAGGCTGGAAGCTCACGCCAGCGCCGCGGATGGAGCCGGACGCGTTTTCGATAATCGAGAAGATCGCGTAGAACGGCGCGATGAAATGAAGAATCGTCGTGGTGTAGGCCGAAATCGAAGCATCGTCGACAAACAGACGCGACAACGGACCCGAGAACACCAGTAGCACGGCAGACAGGCCACCAATGAGCATAAACGACAGCACAAGCGACGTATGGTAGCCCTTGCGCATGCGCTCGTAGTTGCGCGCGCCAAAGTTCTGTGCCGAGAACGTGGTGATCGAAACGCCAAGCGCCTCGGTAACCATCCAGACAATGCCATCCAAACGGCCCGAAAGACCCCACGCCGTGGTGACATCGGCACCAAACGAGTTGACCGACACCTGAATCAAAACGTTGGAAATCGAATACGCAGCAGACTGAAAGCCAAGCGGCAGACCACACGAGATCATGCTCTTACAAATGCCAGGATCAATGCAGAGTTTGGACAGTGAAAGCCGCCACGCACCCGGAGCGTGCATCATACGAATCACGATCATCGTGGCGTTGGAGCAAATGGTCAGCGCCACCGCGATGCCGCAGCCCAGAGCCTCCATATGAAGCACGGCAACGAAGATGACATCCAGCACCGCATTAACAAGGCAGCCGGAAGCAATGATCACAGCAGGACCGCGTGTGTCGCCCACGGCGCGCAGCAGCGCCGTTCCCATATTGAGCAGCAGCGCCGCAACCATGGCGGCAAAATAGCAACGAGCATAGGCCACGCCCTCGGCCAATAGTTCATGCGGCGTGTTCATAAGTACCAGCATGGGCTCAACGAACACTATGCCAAGAATCGAGAAAACGATACCGCCCACCAGCGCGAGCGTCATGGCCGTATGGACCGAACGACTCAATCGCTCATCATCGTGCTGACCAAAATACTGACCGGTAATGACCGCGCAGCCAGCGCCAACGCCAACGCAAAAGCCAATGCAGAGCTCGGTGAGCACCATCGTGGCTTGAATGCCACCCAGCGCGAGCTTGCCGCCAAACTGGCCGACGATATACGTACCAATAAGCGTGTAAGCCTGCTGAAAAAACGAGCTAAAGAAGATAGGGACGCACAGCGACAGCAGCTGTTGCCAAATGACACCCTGCGTTACATCGATAGCCGTAGATTTCTTAGCCACACGCCCTCCCCACCAGCGTACGTCAAACAACAAAACGGCAATTTAAGACCAAAGCCAATACCAGCTTAGCACCGACCGACGTCGGCCGAAACGCCCCGAACCAGAGCCCGGTGCTAACTATCTGCCTAGTGATACAGCCCCGGCTGGTAGTGGTACTCGTTGCTCACATGCGGGCACAGCTGCCAAAAGGCAACAGCGCTTGCCGCGGCCACGTTGAGTGAATCGACCCCATGCGCCATCGGAATACGCACGGCGCGGTCGCAGCCTGCAATGGTCTTGGCGCCCAAGCCAGCACCCTCGGTGCCCATAAAGATTGCCAGGCGGTCAATCTCCTGGAGCGCGGGATCGTCCAGCGACACCGAATCATCCGTCAACGCCATAGCGGCACACGAAAAGCCGGCATCGTGTAGCACCGCCAGCCCATCATGCGGCCATACGCGCGCTTCGCTGCCAATGCGTGTCCAGGGCACCTGGAACACCGTGCCCATGCTCACGCGGGCCGAACGACGATACAGCGGATCACAACACGTAGGACTGACCAAAATGCCGTCAACGTTGAGCGCGGCCGCCGAGCGGAATATTGCGCCCACATTGGTATGGTCGACAATGCCCTCGAGCACGCACACGCGCACCGGGCGCTCCCCCGCCGCCTCGACGACGCCGCCCAAGAACTCATCAACCGGAATCTGTCGCGGGCGACGAAATGCCGCGAGCGCACCGCGCGTCACGTTAAAACCCGTCAGACGCTCCATAAGCTCCATCGAGGCAACGAACACGGGAACCGGACCCGCGCCCTCGCGTACCGCCAGGCGCTCAAACAGCGGCATCATCTGGTCGAGCCAGCGCTCGCCCAAAAGAAAGCTCACCGGCTCGTATCCGGCGCGAACCGCGCGCTCGATGACCTTGGCACTCTCGGCGATAAAGATGCCCTTTTGCGGCTCCAGCACGCAGCGCAGCTCGCGCTCGGTCAGTCGCACGTAGGCATCGAGCCGCTCGTCCTCGAGCGAATCGATTCGCAGCACCTCAACGGCATCAGTCATAGCAGCCAGCCCGCACCCTTCTTTACAGCACATCTATACCAAACGAGGCGACGCTAAGCGCCGCCCCATGCATTCAAACAATCCGATGATACCGTTCACGCCGGACGATTTACGCCTCAACGCGACGATACGTTACGAACTCATAATCGACACCCTCGTCGCCCTCGCCCGAGGCAATCGTGGCAACACCGCCACGCCACGCAATCTCCCACGCGGGATCGGCATCCAGATCGGGAAAGTACGTATCCACGTCATGCACGCAATGGTTATGCGTAACCTCGGCCTCGGCGCAATACGGCAAAAACTGCCGATACACCTCGCCGCCACCGATCACCCACGCAACGGGCTCATCGGCTACCGCGGTGAGCGCTTCGTCGACGCTATGCACCACGTCGACGCCCTCGGGAGCAAAGTCCTCATCGCGCGTGAGCACGATATTACGACGGTTCTTGAGCGGACGCCCGCCGGGAAAACTCAGCAGCGTCTTGCGTCCCATAATGACCGGGCAACCCTTGGTGCATGCCACAAAATGACGCATGTCGGCACGGTTGGACACCACCATGTCGCCCTCGCACCCAATACCCCAGTCATCGCACACGGCGACAATGGCAGAAAGCTTACACGTCATGCGCGTCACCTACACCGCAATGGGGATGTTCTTGACCTGCGGGCCGTGCTCATAGCCCTCGACAATCAGGTCGTCGGTCGTAAACGCATAGAAGTCATGCACATCGGGGTTAAGCGATACCTTAGGCGCGGCAAACTGCGGACGCTCGATAAGCTCGCGGACGATATCGACATGACGGTCGTAAATGTGGGCATCGGCGATCACATGCAGCAACTCGCCGGGAATCATATCGACCGACTGCGCGACCATCATCAGCAAAATGGCGTACTGGCACACATTCCAGTTGTTCGCAGCCAAAATGTCCTGGCTGCGCTGGTTGAGAATCATGTTGAGCGTCGGTTTATCATCCTGCGGGCGCTGCGTCACGTTATACGTCACGCTGTAGGCGCACGGATACAGGTGCATCTCGGACAGGTCGCTAAACACGTAGGTATTCGTCATAATGCGGCGGCTGTACGGCGTGTTCTTAAGGTCGTACAGCACACGGTCCATCTGATCGAAGTCACCCTCGGTATAATGGCTCTTCTGACCAATCTGATACCCGTAGGCCTTGCCGATGGAGCCAGTCTCGTCGGCCCACTCATCCCAAATATGACTGTTGAGATCATGCACGTTATTGGACTTCTTTTGATAGATCCATAGGATCTCATCCATGGCAGATTTGAGGGCCGTACGACGCAGGGTAAGCGCCGGAAACTCCTCACGCAGGTCATAGCGTGCCGTGACACCAAAGTTTTTAATGGTATAGGCAGGGGTGCCATCCTCCCACACCGGGCGGACCTTTTGGCCCTCGGTGGTGGTGCCATGGTCCAGAATATCGCGGCACATGGTTACAAACTGTTGATCAGCCTTGCTCATTGACCCTCCTGTCAGTCGCCTATAAGCGAGATTCATTGTAGCCCAGGCGCATGCGGCCCCACAGCCCAAACATAAGCCCTCATTTTCTGACATATGCCAAAAATACCTTGCTCTGCGGAGCACACGCGTTATTCTATTGTTGACATATATCAGATAAGGAGTGCACATGGCAGGAAGACGCGAGAAACTGCGCCGCGTCGGGATCATCCCCGAATACCGCGGCTTCACCCCCGACGGCCTTGCCAGCGGAAACGCCATCGATATGACGGTCGACGAGCTCGAAGTCCTGCGGCTGTGCGACCTGGAAGGCCTTAACCAAGAGGCAGCCGCACAGCACATGGGCATTGCCCGTGCCACGGTGGCGGCTATTTGCAGCCGAGCGCATCGCAAGGTGGCAAACGCGTTGGTCAATGGTCGGGCGCTCATCATCGAAGGCGGCAATATCGCGTACTCCCCCATCACCACAACGACGGCCGTATGGCCAGCAAAGGAGATCGGTACCATGAGAGTGGCAACCACGTATGACAACGGCAACATCTTTATGCACTTTGGCCGCAGTGAGCAGTTCAAGATCTACGACATTCAGGACGGCAAGGTGCTCAACGAGCAGGTCGTGGGCACCGGCGGCACCGGCCACGGTGCCCTTGCGGGCCTGCTCGCCAACGGCGGCGTGGACACGCTCATCTGCGGCGGCATCGGCGGTGGCGCTATCAACGCGCTTGCCCAAGCCGGCATCACGGTATACGCAGGTGCCCAAGGCAGCTGCGACGCTTGCGTCAAGGCCCTTATCGCCGGCACGCTCGCACAGAACGGCGAGGCCACGTGCAGTTGCCACGGCCACGACCACGAGCACACCCACGAGCATGGCGATTCCTGCGGCTGCCACGGCCACCACGAGCACGAGGGTCACGAGGGTTGCAGCTGCCACTAACGGCACGACACGCGACCTCGGGGCGCGACGCTGAACGCAACCCAACAATCAAAGCCAACAACAAAGGCCACCCGGTAGCTTCCGAGTGGCCTTTGCCATATCAAGCTGGAATTACAGCTCTATTTGTTATTACGCATCTGCGCTTCCATCTGGCGCAGCAGCTCCATATCGGACTTGGGACCGCCCGTACCCAGGCCGCCCATGCCGCCCAGACCCATAGCGTCCAGGCCAGGGATATTGGGCATGCGTATCTTCTTGCCCTTCTTTCCCTTTTTTCCCTTTTTGCCGCCGGCCTGCGCCTGATTGGCCATTGTGCGCATGCGGCCCATCATCTTATTCATCTCGCCCCACTGCTTCATAAGGCTGTTGACCTCGGTGGGGGTTACGCCGGCTCCCTTGGCAATGCGGGCGCGGCGCTGGCCGTTGATGATAGAGGGGCGCAGGCGCTCCTCCTTGGTCATCGACATGATGATGGCCTCGTTCTTATCGAAGATGCCCTCGTCCAGGTTGCCGCCCATCTGGTTGAGTGCACGCTGACCACCGGGGAGCATGCCCAGAATGCCCTTCATGCCGCCCATCTTCTTGACGGCCTTCATCTGGTCGAGCATATCGTTCATGGTGAAGCCCTCGCGCAGCATACGCTCGGCAGCCTCGAGCTGCTCGGCATCGGCGGCCTCCTGGGCCTTCTCGATGATGCCGACGACATCGCCCATACCCAAGATGCGCTTGGCCATGCGGTCCGGGTAAAACGGCTCCAGCGAGTCGGGCTTCTCGCCCATGCTCACGAACTTGATGGGCTTGCCGGTCACCTGGCGCACCGAAAGTGCGCCGCCGCCACGGGCGTCACCGTCGAGCTTGGAGATGATCACGCCGTCAAAGTCAGTGCGCTCGGCGAAGGTCGAGACGACGTTGACGATGTCCTGGCCGGTCATGGCATCGACGACCATCAGCACCTGGTCGGGCTTGACGGCCTTCTTGATGTCGACCGCCTCCTGCATCATCTGCTCGTCGATCTGAAGACGACCGGCGGTATCGACGATGACCACGTCACGCAGGTGGTCGACGGCCTCCTGGATGGCGCCCTTTGCGATGTCGATCGGGTGCGCTCCGTCACCGCGGAAGACCGGCACGCCGATCTCGCCACCGAGCGTGGCCAGCTGGTCGGCAGCGGCGGGACGGTAGACGTCGCACGCGGCGAGCAGCGGCGAGCGGCCCTGCTTCTTGAGCAGGTAGGCCAGTTTCACGGCCGCCGTGGTCTTACCGGAGCCCTGCAGGCCCACGAGCATGATGACATTGGGAATGCGGTTGCTAAAGACGAGCTTGCTCTCGGTTGAGCCAAGCATCTCGGTGAGCTCGTCGAGCACGATCTTGACGACGTTTTGCGCCGGCGACAGCGACTCCATGACCTCGGCGGTCATGCAGCGCTCCTTGGTCTTGGCGACGAACTCCTTGACGACCTTAAAGTTAACGTCGGCCTCGAGCAGTGCCATGCGAATATCGCGCATGGCCGAAGTAATATCGGCCTCGGTCAGCTTACCCTTGCCGCGCAGGCGGTCAAATGTGTCGTTGAGGCGATCGCTCAGGGAATCAAACACTGGTTACTCCTTAGTTGGACTCGCCCACCAGGGCGCGGCAGAAATCTTTGGCGTTAAACTCCTGCAGGTCATCGACCTGCTCGCCCACGCCGATGCGCAGGATCGGGAGCTTGAGCTTCTCGGCCACGGCCATGGCGATACCGCCCTTAGCCGTGCCGTCGAGCTTAGTCATGATAATACCGTCCAGGCCCAGCGCCTCGTTAAACTCGAGCGCCTGGTTCAGACCGTTCTGGCCAGTGGCGGCATCGATTACAAGCACGACCGAGACGGGCATGGGGCCGGCGGCCATATTGGCGGCGCGCTTACGCGTCACGTTGACCACCTTGGCGAGCTCGCGCATGAGCTCGGGGCTCGTGTGCAGACGGCCGGCGGTATCGATGAGCACCAGGTCGCTGCCGCGCTTATCGGCCTCGTCGAGCACGTCATAGCACACGCTCGCCGGATCGGAGCCGCGGTCACGCTTGATAACCGGTACGCCGGCACGCTGGCCCCACACATCGAGCTGCTCGATGGCGGCGGCGCGGAAGGTGTCGGCCGAACCGATCACCACGTTCTTGCCGCGGGCGGCCATGGCGCTTGCAATCTTGCCGACCGTGGTGGTCTTGCCGGCGCCGTTGATGCCGACAAACAGCACACAGCTCGGCGTATCGGAAAACGGATCGCGCTCAACAGGCACAAAATGGCCCTCGAGCTGCTCGGCCAGGGCGCGGCGAAGCTGCGGGGCGGTCTTGAGGTTCTTCTTGGCCGCGGCGTCGCGCAGGTCATCGGAGACCTGAATGGCGACCTCGGCACCCATGTCACCCATGACGAGGGTGTCCTCAAGATCCTCCCAAAAATCCTCGTCGACCTCGCCGCCAAAGTAGAAGACCTCGTTGAGGGCCTCGCGGCTGCGCTCAAGTCCGCGCGAGAGTGCATCAAAGAATCCCATTATGCATTCACGACCTTTCCGGTTTCGCGATCGAGTTTTTGCGAGACGACGCGACTGACGCCGTCGGCTTGCATCGAGACGCCATAGAGAACGTCAGCATCCTCCATAGTACGGCGCTGATGCGAGATTACCAAGAGCTGCGTATCGGAACGCAGCACATCGAGGGCGCCGATGAGCTTGGACAGGTTGGCGTCGTCGAGTGCCGCCTCGACCTCGTCCAGCACATAGAACGGCACCGTGCGCGTACGGTATACGGCAAAGAGCAGGGCGAGCGCCGTCAGGCTCTTCTCGCCGCCCGACATGAGCATCATCTTGGTGATGCGCTTGCCGCGCGGCTGCGCCACGACCTCGATGCCCGTCTCGGCCGGATGCTCGGGGTCGGTCATCTCCAAATGTGCCTGGCCGCCCGGGAAGAGCATGGCGAAGATCTCGCGGAAGTTCGCATCAACCTTCTCAAACGTCACTAGGAACGCCTTGCGCATCTTGCGATCGATCGCCACGGTGATCTTGGTAAGCGCCTTGCGCGCGCTCTCCAGATCGGCAAGTTGCTCCTCGATGTAATCGGCACGGCGCTTGAGCTGCTCGTACTCCTCCATGGCGACTTGGTTCACAGGGCCCAGGTTGTTGATCTGGCGCACGAGCTGGTTGAGCTCGCGCTCGGCGGCGTCGCGGTCGGTAGGCGCAGGAAGCATGAGCGCTTCCTCGAGCACCGTGGTGCCATCGGCGGTGATGGCCTTGATGGCAGCCTCGACCTGTACCTCGAGCTTGCCGCGCGCCACCTTGAACTCATTTTGCGTCGTGGCGGCAACATCGACCCGCTCTTTGGCGCGGGCGACCTCGGTCTTGGCGTCCTCGATGGTCTTCTTGAGCGAGGCCGAGTCCGCCTCCTCGAGCGACGCCTGGTCGCGCAGGCGCGCAGCCCAATCCGACGCGCGCTCCAGCAGGGCCGAATAGCGCTCGTGCATGGGATCGACGCGAAGGCGCAGCAGCTCGAGCGAGCGCGAGGCCTGACGCGTCCCGCGGATACGACGGTCGATACCCTCCATACGATGCTCAAGATCGGGCACGCGGCCCTTCAGCGAACGCAGGCGCTCGCTCGTCTGAGCCAGGCGTACCTTAGCGTCGGCGAGCTTACCGGCGGCCTCGGAATCGTCACGGCGCACGCGGTCGAGCTCGTCATTGGCTTCGGCAATCTGGAGACCCAGGTCGCTTACCTGCGCGCGGGCCTCGTCACGCGAACGGGTGAGCTCGTCAACGCGCGGACGCGCAGCGTGAACGGCCTCGGCGGCCTGCTCGCGGCGCTTGGAAATGCGCACTCGTTCGACCTCGGCATTGTTGGCGCTTTGCTCCAGGCGGCCGATCTCGGAGAGTAGCGAGCGGCGCTCGCCCTCAAGACGGGCAATCTCGCCGGCGGCATCGCCCTCAGCGGCACGCGCCTCCTCGACGGCCGCATTGGCCTCGACGACCTGATCCGACACATGCTCAAACACGGCAGCCAGATCGGGCTCCAGGCCCTCCAACTCACGAATACGACGTTTGCGCTCCAGGGCACCCGAAGCCTCGCCGGCATCGAGCCCCACGCGCACCAGACCGCCACAGCTCACGCGGGCGCCATCGGGCGTCACATAGGTCACGCCGTCAACGACAGGCGCGGCTAGCGCGGCTGCCAAGTCATCGACCACGTAATAGCCGCCGAGCAGGGCCTCGACAACCGGACCATAACCGGAGCGCACGGACAGACGATCGACCAGACGCGAACCGGCAGCACCCTTAGCAGCAGCACCGCCGCTCACGCCGCGCGCCACCAGCAGCGCCTCGCCAGAAGCCTTCTTTTGGTCCAGAGCCGCACGACCGGCGCGCTCAAGCGTGGCAGTGTCATCAAACAATAGGGCATCGATATCGCCGGCAAGCAGCTGCTCGACCAGGCCCTCGAGCTCACGAGGGGCCTCGAGCACGTCGCCCAGACGACCCGAGACATCATCGCCCAGTGCGCCCATCAGACGGCTCACCAGCGGCGAGCTATCGGCCATGCGAGCATCGAGCTTCTTTTGGCTCGCGAGCTCAGAGCGAACCTCGGACAGTTTGTTGCGCGCCTCGCTCTCGCGATCACGCAAGTCCTTCAACGCCGCACGGGCGACCTCGGTGGCCTCGCGCGCATCGACCTGGGCTTGGCGAGCCTGATCGAGCGCGCCTTCGAGCTCCTCAGCGCGGTCGCGACGGCTCTCGAGCGAGGCCGTGACCTCCTCGAGCTGCTCGTCGATCTGCTCCAGGCGCGAGGCGTACATGTTATCCTCGACCTCGGCGTTACTCAGCGAGTCCTTCACCTTGGCAAGCTTGAGCGCGGCGTTATCGGCCACACGCTGGACATCGCGCTGTTCGCGCGTAAGCTGCGAAATCTGGTTGTCGAGCGCAACGCGACGCTCGTGGAGCTCGGCGGCGGCAGGTCCGGCGGCGTCAACGTCGTCCTGGGCCTGCATGTGCGCACCGGTCACTTCCTCAAGCTGGGCACGTGCATCCTCGAGCTCCTCGACCACGCGACGGCGCTGATGTTCGGAGCTCGAGATCTGGCCGCGCATGTCGGACAGGCGCGACACCATGTTGTGGCCTTTTTCCTCGAGCAGGCGCATATCGGAGTTAATGCGGCCGACCACGTCTTGCATATGACGGCGCTGCTCGCCCAGATCGCCCACAAACAGGCCCTTTTCCTCAAGCATGACCTGGAGCTTCTCGAGCTCGCGCTCCTTTTCGCCCAGGCGGAACTGCGCAAGCTCAAGCTCGGCAGCGCCCTCCTTGGAGCGACTCTCCAGGTCGTTCCACTGCGACTGCAGCGAACGAAGCTCGTCGACGGCCAGCATCTGCGTAAGCTCGTTCGCGCGCGAGGACAGCTCTTTATACTTGCGTGCGCGATCGACCTGACGCTCCAGCGGCCGCAGCTGACGGGCGATCTCCTTATTGATATCGCGGGCACGGGTCAGGTGCTCGTCCATCGATTTAATCTTTTTGAGCGCACGCTCCTTGCGGCGCTTGTGCTTGGAGATGCCGGCAGCCTCCTCGATCAGGGCGCGGCGCTCCTCGGGGCGGCTCTGCAAAATGGCATCGAGCTTGCCCTGGCTGATGATGGAATGCGTATCCTTGCCCAGGCCCGAATCGTGCAAGATGTCCTGAATGTCCATCAGGCGGCACGGGCTCGAGTTGATGAGGTATTCGCTTTCGCCCGAGCGATACATACGACGGGTGATGGCGACCTCATCAAAGTCGACAGGCAACATATGGTCCGAGTTATCGAGCACCAGCGTGACCTCGGCGACACCCACCGGCTTGCGCGCCGACGATCCCGAGAAGATGACGTCCTCCATGGCCTGGCCGCGCAGCTGCTTGGCGCTCTGCTCGCCCAGGACCCACAGAATCGAGTCGGAGATGTTCGATTTTCCCGAGCCATTGGGACCGACGATAACGGTCAGGCCCGGCTCAAATGACATATGGGCACGGTCGGCAAACGACTTGAACCCTTTGAGCGTGAGGGACTTGAGATACACGGTTCCTCGCTTAAACAGGCTTCTTGTTAAGAATCACGCCGTTGGTGGTGTAGCCCATGCGGTCGAGCGCCTCGAGCGCAGCGGCCCCCTCGGCCTCCTTCTTGGAGGAACCGGTGCCGCGGCCCTGGCGAATACCGTCGATGAGCACCACAGCGGTAAAGGTGGGCGCATGCGCGGGGCCCTCGGAGCCGACCAGCTTATACGCGGGAGGCTCGTGGCCGTCTGCCTGCACGCACTCCTGCAAGAACGACTTGGGGTTCGCAGGGTGCTCGGCACGCTCGGAAGCCAGGTGCGGCTTGAGCGTACGATGGATAAACTCCGCCGCAGCATCCCAGCCGGCATCCAGATACAGCGCGCCCACGAGCGACTCGTAGACGTTCTCGAGCGCCGAGTGCAGGCCACGCGCGCCGGTGCCGGTCTCGGAGGCACCAAAGATGATGATGTCGTCGATACCCAGCTCGTGCGACACCTCGGACAGCGTGGCGCCCGAGACAAGGGACACCTTCAGGCGCGTGAGCTTGCCCTCGTCAAACTCGGGATAGGACTCAAAGAGCGAACGGGCCACCACGGCGCCCAAAATGGAATCGCCCAAAAACTCAAGGCGCTCATAGCTGGCAGAAACCGGCTGTCCCTCGACGGCCGAGGGATGTGTGAGCGCCGCGCGCAGCAGCACCTTATTATTGAACTCATGGCCCAGGATCTCCTGGGCGCGCGTGAGTCGTTCAGACAAAGCCAAGACTTAGGCCTCCTTGGCGTTTTCGATCGCGTCGACGGCGTCGGCGACAGAGTTGAGCGAGAGCAAGGTCTCATCATCAATCTCGAGATTGAACTCGTCCTCGATAGCCGTAACAAGTTGCAGGCGCTCGAGCGAGTTGGCATCGAGGTCGTCAAAGGTGGTCTCATCGCTAATTTCGGCAACATCGACGCCCAGAACGTCAGCAGCGACCTCGGCGATCTTGTCGAAGATTTCGGAGCGGTCCATAGCGCTTCCTCTCATAGTGCATGAATACCAAAAGATTGGCACCGCGCGGGCGGCACCAAGACACGGTTTTGATTCTACCCCACGACGTGCGCCGCGAGGCACATAACAGCGCTCTAACTCGCTCTTATAAAACGATCCTTGATTATCAACTTTATCCGAACACCTCCCACATTCATC
>NZ_QSGH01000028.1:0-17282 GCF_003468085.1 Collinsella sp. AM41-2BH | reverse complement strand
ATGAATGTGGGAGGTGTTCGGATAAAGTTGATAATCAAGGTTTTGTACTCGTTGGGCGATATGCCTGATAGCTATTTATCAAGTTGTGATAACTTCTTATTAACATGCGGCCGCCTTAAGGGGTCTGCGCCGACCGTATCGCACTGCAAAGGAGTCTCATGAACGTACTTGTTGTCAACGCCGGCAGCTCGAGCCTTAAATATCAGCTTTTGGATACCGATACCCGCGAGGTTTTCGCCAAGGGCAACTGCGAGCGTATCGGCTCGGAGATGGGCATCTTTGGCCACTCCGAGAACGGTGGTGCCAAGCAGACCGAGGAGATTCCTTTTCCCGATCATCGCTGCGCCATTGCGCGCGTGCTCGAGGAGCTCGAGAAGACCGACTTTACGATCGATGGCATCGGCCACCGTATCGTTCAGGGTGGCTGGCACTTCGATGATTCCGCGGTCGTCGACGATGAGGTCATGGCTAAGATCCTCGAGGTTGCTCCGCTCGCCCCGCTGCACAATTACGGCGAGGCCGCGGCAATCGAATATTGCCGCGAGAAGTATCCGGAGCTGCCCAACGTGGCCGTCTTCGACACCTCGTTCCACATGACCATGCCCGAGGTCGCCTACACCTACGCGCTGCCCAAGGACGTGTGCGACAAGTACCACGTGCGCAAGTACGGTGCCCACGGCACGAGTCACCGCTATGAGTGGATGATGGCCAAGGAGATCCTGGGCTCGCGCTGCCACCGCCTGCTCTCGTGCCATTTGGGCAACGGCGCCTCGCTTGCCGCCATCGAGGACGGTGTATGCCGCGATACCACGATGGGCCTCACGCCGCTCGACGGCCTGATGATGGGCACCCGTTGTGGTTCCATTGACCCGGCTACCGTGTGCTACCTGCAGCGCGAGGGCGGCTACAGCTACCAGGAAGTCGATGACATGATGAACAAGCAGTCTGGTCTGCTTGCCATCTCGGGCATCTCCAACGACGCCCGTGACATCCGTACGCGCGCCTCCGAGGGCGACGAGCGCTGCCTGCTCGCCTTCGATATGTTCGCCTACAAGGCCATGCAGCAGGCCGGCTCCATGATCGCTTCCATGGCGGGCGTGGACACCATTACCTTTACCGCCGGCATTGGCGAGAACGACTGGTCGATCCGCAAGGCCTTCTGCGACTGCTTCGAGTGGCTGGGCGTGCGCATCGACAACAACAAGAACCGCGAGGCCGTGGGTAACGGCCCGCAGGTCATCAGCGCCGCCGGCTCTTCCGTCACGGTCATGGTCATCCCCACCGACGAGGAATACATGATCGCCCACGACGTCGAGCGTTTGACCGCGAATAACTAGTGCGTTCGCTTGCGATTGAACGAAAGGCCTCCTGAGCAGCAGCTCAGGAGGCCTTTTTGCTAGCAGGCGGAAATTCGAGTCCCAAAGTGATCATCACCAGTAACGCCAGCGCTCCCAGCAACGACACCCATTCATTCAGATCCTCAGCCCCAGCTCGTAGCCAAGCCGCCGTCCACTCCAGATGTTCTGAATGCTTCGTGGCAGTAGAAGGCCGTACGGGCTAACCCCTGAAAACATTCCGCAGACCAGAAACGCCCCCGTTCGTAGCTCCGAAGGAGCAGAACGGGGGCGTTTCATTGGTCGAGGACGTTTTCAGGGGTTAGCCCGTACGGCCTTCGGGCGAGTGCGTCCGCTACTCAGCCATCTGAGCCTGGACGGCGGTGATGGCTACGACACCCACGATGTCGTCGGCAGAGCAGCCGCGCGACAGGTCGTTGACCGGCTTGGCGATGCCCTGCAGAATGGGGCCGTAAGCGTCGGCGCCGGCGAAGCGCTGGACCAGCTTGTAGCCGATGTTGCCGGCCTCGAGGTCGGGGAACACGAGCACGTTGGCCTTACCGGCGACGGAGGAGCCGGGAGCCTTGAGCTGGGCGACGGTGGGGACGATAGCAGCATCGAGCTGCAGGTCGCCGTCGATGGCGAGCTCGGGTGCCTTCTCCTTGCAGAACTTCACGGCCTCCTGGACCTTCTTGGCGACCTCGCCACCGGCGGAGCCCATGGTGGAGTAGGAGAGCATGGCCACGTGCGGCTCAACATTGCCCATAAAGGTGGACCAGGAGTGGGCCGAGGCGATGGCGATCTCGGAGAGCTCGTCAGAGGACGGGTTGATGTTGAGGCCGCAGTCGGCGAAGATCAGCGTACCGTCGGTGCCGAATTGCGGGGTGTCGGTGCACATCACGAAGAAGGCCGAGACCAGCTTGGTGCCCGGGGCAGTCTTGAGGATCTGCAGCGCGGGGCGCAGGGTGTCGGCGGTGGAGTGGCAGGCACCGGAGACCAGGCCGTCGGCATCGCCCATCTTGACCATCATGGTGCCAAAGTAGGTGGCGTCCATCACCTGGGCACGAGCCTGCTCGATGGTAACGCCCTTCTTGGCGCGGAGCTCGGCAAACTTCTGTGCGTACTCCTCGTGCTTCTCGGCATTGCGCGGGTCGATGACGGTGGCGCCGGGAACGTTGATCTCGTTGGGATCGCCCAGGATGACGATGTTGGCCAGGCCTTCTTCGATGATCTTGTTTGCCGCGACGATGGTACGCGGATCCTCGCCCTCGGGCAGGACGATCGTCTTAAGGTCGGCCTTGGCGGCAGACTTCATACGGTTCAGGAAATCGCTCATGATACTCCTTACAAGCGTTTCGCTAAGCTCCAGGCCCTCGGCTGTACACGAATAAACCCGCTGCTAGCGGGTTTACCTTTCAATAATGTACGCCGCGGTGCTTGAGCTTTCCTTGTGTGGCAAGCTCATTATAGGACGCATTAGCGCTATAATCGCTCTGATAAATATGTCTCGACGTATGTTCGAGAAAAAGCCCAGTTAAAAAGCGTGTGGCTTTTGACAAGGAGTATCGATGCAGATTACCTCAGGCCTGCCTGAAGGCTTTAATGCCGGTGCGTACGACATGATCGTTGTCGGCGCCGGTTATGCCGGTGCCGTTTGCGCCCGCCGTCTTGCCGAAACTATCGGCTATCGTGTTGCCGTTTTGGAACGTCGCGGCCACATCGCGGGTAATGCCTACGACTGCACTGACGAGGCCGGAATCCTGGTCCACGAGTACGGTCCGCACATCTATCACACTTTTAATGAGCGCGTCCATAACTTCCTGTCGCGCTTTACCAAGTGGACGGACTACCAGCACAAGGTGCTCGCCAACATCAACGGCACCCTCATGCCCGTACCCTTTAACCATGCGAGCCTCAAGCTCGCCTTTGGCGATGAGCGCGGCGAGGAGCTGTATCAGAAGCTCGTGGAGACCTTTGGCAAGGACGTCAAGGTGCCCATTATGGAGCTGCGCAAGAAGAACGACCCGGATCTTGCCGAGGTCGCCGATTATGTCTATGAGAACGTCTTTTTGCATTACACCATGAAGCAGTGGGGCCAGACGCCCGACCAGATCGACCCCTCGATCACCGGCCGCGTTCCCGTCTTTGTGGGCGATGACGATCGCTACTTCCCGCAGGCTCCTTTCCAGGGCATGCCGCAGGACGGCTATACCGCGCTGTTCGAGCATATGCTCGATCACGATCTGATCGACGTATTCTGTGACGTAGACGCCCGTGACCTCTTTGAAATCGACGAGACCACCGTCAAGATCGACGGCAAGGTCTATGGCGGCGAGATCGTCTACACCGGTCCGCTCGACGAGCTATTCAACCTCGACCTGGGCGCGCTGCCGTACCGCACGCTCGATATGAAGTTCGAGACGCTCGATATGGACCAGTTCCAGCCCGTGGGCACCGTCAACTACACCACGAGCGAGGACTATACGCGCATCACCGAGTTCAAGAACATGACTGGTCAGGTCCTGCCCGGCAAGACCACCATCATGAAGGAGTACTCCAAGGCCTATACGCCCGGCTCGGGCGAGACGCCGTACTACGCTATTCTGGAGCCCGAGAACCGTGAGCTCTATGAGCGCTACCTTGAGCGCGTCCAGAACCTGACGAACTTCCACCCGGTGGGTCGTCTGGCCGAGTATCGTTACTACGATATGGACGCCGTGACCAATTCTGCCCTCGATCTTTCGGATGAGATTATCGCCTGCCATGCATAAAGTCATAACATTCGGTATTCCCTCGTATAACGCCGCCAAGGATATGGACCATTGCATCACCTCCATCTTGGAGGGGAGCAATTACGCCACCGATATCGAGATTATCGTGGTGGACGACGGCTCCAAGGACGAGACGGCCGCCAAGGCCGACGAGTGGGAGGCCCGTTATCCTGGAATCATCCGCGCGGTGCACCAGGAGAATGGCGGCCACGGTATCGCCGTCCTCTCGGGCCTGCGTGAGGCGCATGGTACGTACTATAAGGTCGTTGACTCGGACGACTGGCTCGACGGTGCGGCGCTTTCGACCATGCTGTCGATTCTGCGTGGCTTTGAGGAGCGCGACCAGCGCGTCGACCTGTTTATCTCGAACTACGTGTACGAGAAGGTTTACGAGGGCACGCATACCGCTATTGGCTACAAGTTTGCCCTGCCGCGCAAAAAGATTTTCTCTTGGGACCAGATCGGACACTTCCGTCCCGATCAGAACCTGCTCATGCACAGCCTGTGCTATCGCACCGACGTACTGCGCGAGTCCAATCTGCCTATGCCGGCACACACGTTCTACGTGGATAATATCTACGCATACGTGCCGCTGCCGCGCTGCAAGACCATGTACTACGCCGACATCGACCTCTATCGCTACTTTATCGGTCGCGAGGGCCAGAGCGTCAACGAGGCTACGATGGTCAAGCGCCTGGGTCAGCAGTTCCGCATAACGCGCATCATGATGGAATCGTTCCACCTGTACCAGGACGTTGAGTCCTCGCGTCTGCGTTCGTACATGATGGGCTACTTCACCATGATGATGGCTATTTGCTCGGTGCTCACCAAGCTTTCCGAGGAAGATTGTGCCGATGAGCGCCTGAAGACGCTGTGGAAGGACCTGAAGGAGTACGACGAGCGCATGTATCGTCGCGCTCGCTACGGCGTGGTCGGATTCTTTACCAACCTGCATGGACGGGCCGGAGACAAAACCACACTCGGCCTATACCATCTTGCCTCAAAGATCTTCAAATTCAACTAGCTGCTGAGTAATCGCTGCTGATAGGTTGACTGGGCCCCTTGGCCTTTAGTTTGCTACTGCGAACAGTCCTGCTCGCACGGAAAGCACATTAAGTGCTTTCCGGCTCGTGCGGAACTTGTATCAAACTAAAGGCCAAGGGGCCTCTGCTATAAGAATCGATTGTCAGGAAGTTGAATTTGAAGATCTTCGACGCGTGGTACAAAGGGGCCTGGGCTGAAAAGAATTTGGTTGGTAGGTTGCCCGGTGGGGTTTGGTTATGTTTGTCGCGAGTTCCGCACGAGCCGAAGAGCACTTAATGTGCTCTTCGTGCGAGCCAGGACTGTAGAGCAGCAAACATAACCAAACCCCACCGGGCAACCGGACGAGCTAGTTTACTTTGCGGCGCCGGGTATGCCGTGGGAGGTTTTGGCGTTTTTGGCTCCGTTTACGATGGCGGTCTGTAGGGCCCTTACGGCGAGCATGCCCAGCAGGTCTAGGGGAACGGCGGCGCTTGCCTGGGCGCCCAGTTTGCCGCTGGCGAGGGTGTAGATGGTGTCGCCGTCGTTGGTGGTGTGCGTGGGACGGATGGCGTGTGCGTAGGCGTCTGCGGCCATCTGGGAGACCTTGGTGGCTTGTGCCTTAGTGAGTTCCACGTTGGTGACGATGCAGCTGATGGTGGTGTTGGTGCGGTCGAGCGGCATCTGCATGGATCCGGCGGCGGCAAAGGCTGCGAGCTCCATGTCGACGATCTGGTCGCTATCTGCTGCGGCGCGCATACCAGCGACCCATTCGCCGGTGAAGGGGTCGACGACATTGCCGCAGGCGTTGACCGAGACCACGGCACCCACCTTAACAGGGCCGAGTGCCACGGCGGCAGCGCCTAGGCCGGCCTTCATGCAGGTGGCGGGGCCCATGAGCTTGCCCACGGTGGCACCGGTGCCGGCACCTACATTGCCCTGCTCGAGCGTGGTGGGGGTGTTGTCGAGCGCCTCGCGCACGGCGGAGATGCCAGCCTCAATGTCGGGGCGTACGGCGGGGTCGCCAAAGGCGAGGTCGAAGATGCAGCTGGAGCACACGATAGGCACCTGCGTGGGGCCGACGGGAAGGCCGATGCCGCGGCTCTCAAGCTCGCGAGCGACGCCGCTTGCGGCCTCCAGGCCAAAGGCCGATCCGCCCGAAAGGCAGACGGCGTGGACCTTGTCGACGGTGTTCTCGGGACGCAGCAGGTCGGTTTCGCGCGATGCCGGGGCACCGCCGCGAACGTCAACGCCGCCGGTGGCGCCCTCGGGTGCCACGATTACGGTGCAACCGGTGCCGGCCTCCTCGTCCGTGTAGTTGCCAAAGCAAAAGCCATCGACATCGCAAACGTCAATGGCCTCAAGCAGTGTATCCATGTTTTACTCCTATCGGTTTTCCGCCGGGCCTTATGCCCGGTCGGGATCCGTACGGTACGCCGAAATTGTAGGCGCTGGGGGATACCCAGCGCCAGATGCAATTACGATAGTTTTTGAATCGCACGCGCGACGCGAGCGATGGGCAGGCCCACCACGTTGTAGAAGTCGCCCGAAATATCATGCACGAGCATGCGCCCGCCTGTGCCCTGGATGCCGTAGGCGCCGGCTTTGTCCATGGGCTCGCCCGAGGCGACGTAGCGCTCAATCTGCTCGTCGGTGAGCTCATAGAACGTCACGTCGGTCACATCGACAAACGACAGGCTCTCGGCGGCATGCGGAGCGGCCGTGTCGCCTGCCTTAACGATGCAGACGCCGGTTGCGACCTGGTGCGTGCGGCCCGAAAGCTCGCGGAGCATGGTGCGCGCCTCGTCCTCGGTTGCCGGCTTGCCCAGAATCTTGCCATCGAAGGTGACAATAGTATCGGCCGCGACGGTCAGTTCGTTGGGCTCGGCATGCTCGGCGGCAACGGAGGCGGCTTTGGCGCGTGCTAAGCGTTCAACGAGCGTAAGCGGGGCCTCGCCATCAAAAGGCGTTTCGTCGATATCTGCGGGAATCACGTGAATGTCATAGCCCGCCTCGCGCATCAACTCGATGCGGCGCGGTGATTGCGAAGCCAAAATCATAGCTGAATGCCCTCGGCGACCTTCTCGACGGCCTTGTCGCCGGCGAGTGTGCGCAGCAGCTCAAGCGCAAAGGGGAGCGACTGGGCCATGCCGCTGGCGGTGATGATGTTGCCGTCTTGCGTAACCTTCTCGCCGGTATAGGCGCCTTCGGGGAAGCTTTTCTCAAAGCCAGGGAAGCACGTGGCCTGGCGCCCCTCGAGTAGGTCGAGCTCGCCCAGGATAAACGGGGCGGCGCAGATGGCGGCAACGTGCTTGGTCGCGGCGAACTCGCAGACCACGTCGCAGACGCGCTGATCGGCGCGCAGGTTGGTGGCACCGGGCAGGCCGCCGGGCAGCACGACGCAGTCGTACTCGTCAAAGTTGATCTCATCAAAGAGCGCATCGCAGGTCACGGGGATCTGCAGCGAGCTTACGACCTCACGCGTGGGCATGATCGAGACGAGCGTGGCACGCACGCCGCCGCGACGCATGACATCGACCATGGTCAAGCATTCAATAGTTTCAAAGCCATCGGCGGCGAGAACGGCAACGCTGGGCATGAGGGCTCCTTTCATGGGCGGCATACAATTAGCCGTCTTATACCCCGAAGACCTCCGCTTGCCACGCTCGATTTCCCAATGTTTAAAATAGCCCCGTCCGAATTAGCTACCCCACCCATCCTCAACAATCTCAATCTGTAACATCCATCGACCAAAACTAGCCCCAACTGTTACAGATCGAGACAGTCCCCAACAGCACCGCCCCGTTCGGGGAAACGACCGCTACAGGTACGGCGGGCAGAGGCTCACTTTTTTCTTCGGTTTTTCTTGACGGAATCTCACCTGTTGTAGTACTTTGTCCCAGTCTAAAAACGCGTGGACTTTTCTGGGCGCTAGCCACCTTTTTGCCACGCAACCGAGCAGTCGGTTGCGTGGCTTTTTTCGTCTTGGCAGCAGGTACCACATGCACCGCCAGAAGACCGCACGAGCCCACCTTCCGACTGCAGGGAACAGACGCACGAGACGCGCATCTGCAAGACAGCAGACGGAAGGGAGCCTAATGGCAGAAACAAACACAATCAAGCAACAGACCGCCGAGGCGGGAGCCGCGGGCACGGGGCAGGTCAAGGCGGCGCTCCAGGTCTTTGCGGGCGGCGCCTGCTACGGCGCGATGGCCACGACCTACAAGCTCGCCTACGCCGCGGGCTTCACCTCAGCGCAGGTGGTGGCGAGCCAGGCGTGGTTCGGCTGCCTCTTCTTCGCCCTCGCCACGCTCGCAGGGCACGCACTCGGGCACCGCTGGCAGCGCGTGGGCTGGAAGCTCGCCCTCAAGCTCATGGGCCTGGGAGCCCTCACCTGCCTCACCTCAATCCTCTACTGCTACGCCATGAGCGTGCTGCCCGCCCCGGTGGCACTCACGCTCCTCTTCCAGTTCACGTGGCTGGGGCTCGTGTGGCAGACCGTCATGACGCGCCGGCCGCCGAGGCTCCTCCAAGTGGCCTCCGCCCTGGTCATCGTCTTCGGAACGGTGTTCGCCAGCGGCGTCTACAAGACCGGCATCACCGGGTACGACCCCGTGGCCCTGCTCTGCGCGCTGGGGGCGGCCGTGTCCTGCTCCCTCTTTGTCACCCTCTCCGGCAAGGTCGAGGCCCCCTGCTCGTCCGAGCAGCGTGGCGTCATCGTGTGCGCGGGCTCCGTGGTCATGTCGCTCACGGTGTGCCCGGACTACGTTGTCTCGGGCGTTCTCGCCCAGGGCATCCTGCCCTTTGCCGTCATCGCCGGCTTCTTTGGCATGCTCTGCCCGGTCTTGCTCTTCGGCATGGGCTCTCCGCACCTGCCCGCGGGTCTCTCCACTGTCATGGCCGCCGCGGAACTCCCCGCCGGCCTGCTCATCGCCATGATCGTCCTCGGCGAGCCGCTCGGCGTCGTCGAGTGGCTGGGCGTTGCCATCATCCTCGCCGGCGTGTGCCTGGCACAGGTCCCCTCCCTGCTTGGAGGTCGGGAGGCACGTCGCGCCGCCGCAGGACAAGCCATCAGCTAGTCACCCCTTCACGGGCGGCCCGCGCGCATCAGGGAAAGGGCCACGGGCCCGGCGCGTGAGGTCGCAAGGACGTTATAAAGCGTCCCCGCAGAGGTGGGGGCGCCAGAGAGAAGGAGGCACCATGCCATTTCCAAAAGGGTTCCTTTGGGGAGGAGCCACCGCTGCTAACCAATGCGAGGGAGGTTATGACGAGGGCGGCCGCGGTCTTGCCAATGTCGACGTCATCCCACACGGGTCGGAGCGCAACGACGTAAGTCGCGGCCTGAGGCGCATGCTCGACTTTGAGCCCGGGTACTACTACCCGGCCCAGACGGGCATCGACTTCTACCACCACTACCGCGAGGACATAGCCCTCTTCGCGGAGATGGGCTTTAAGGTCTTTCGCCTCTCCATCGCCTGGAGCCGCATCTTCCCCAATGGCGACGAGGAGGAGCCCAACGAGGCCGGGCTCGCCTTCTACGAGGACGTGTTCCGCTGCTGCCGCGAGCACAGGATCGAGCCCCTCGTGACCATCACGCACTTCGACTGCCCCATCCACCTCGTCAAGAAGTACGGCGCCTGGCGAAACCGCGCCCTCATCGAGCTCTACAAGCGGCTGGTGAAGGTGCTCTTCAACCGCTACCGCGGCCTCGTGCATTGGTGGATCACGTTCAACGAGATGAACATGATCTTGCACCGTCCCTTCATGGGTGCCGGCATCGTCCTCGAGCCCGGGGAGAATGCCCGCGAGGCCGAGTACCGCGCCGCGCACAACGAGCTCGTGGCGAGCGCCTGGGCCACCAAGATCGCCCACGAGGTCGACCCGGAGAACAAGGTTGGCTGCATGCTCGCCGCGGGAAGCTACTACCCCTACTCCTGTCGTCCCGAGGACGTCCGTGCAGCGCAGGTCAAGAACCAGGAGGACCTCTTCTTCGTGGACGTGCAGGCACGCGGGCACTACCCCGGCTACGCGCTCAAGATGCTCGAGCGCGAGGGCATCGACGTGGGTATGACCGCCGAGGACGAGCGCATCCTTGCGGAGAACACCGTCGACTTCATCTCGTTTAGCTACTACTCCTCGCGCTGTACCGCGGGCGACCCCGATTCCGTGGGCGGCGTCGCCGAGGGCAACGCCTTCGCCGGCGTAGAGAACCCCTACGTGCGCACGAGCGACTGGGGCTGGGTCATCGACCCGCTGGGGTTCCGCATCACGATCAACGACCTCTGGGACCGCTACCAGAAGCCGCTCTTTGTGGTGGAGAACGGCCTCGGCGCCTATGACGAGGTGCTTCCCGACGGCACGATCGAGGATGACTACCGCATCGCCTACCTGCGCGAGCACATCGAGGCCATGCGCGACGCTATCGAGCAGGACGGCGTCGAGATGCTCGGCTACACCACCTGGGGGCCGATCGACCTCGTGAGCGCGGGCTCCGGCGAGATGGAGAAGCGCTACGGCTTCATCTACGTGGACCGCGACAACCTGGGCAACGGCACGCTCGAGCGCAGGCGCAAGAAGAGCTTCTACTGGTATCAACAGGCCATCGCCACCAACGGAGGCGACCTGGGCTAACCACCCGGGCAATATCACTAAGGAGAAAATAATGGCAGAAAAATACGACGACCTGGCCAGATCCATACTCGAGAACGTAGGCGGCGCCGAGAACGTCGCCAGCGTCGCGCACTGCATCACGCGCGTGCGCTTCAAACTCAAGGACGAGTCCCGCGCCAACACGGCCAAGATCGAGGCCCTCAAGGGCGTCATCCAGGTCATCCAGGCCAACGGCCAGTACCAGGTGGTCGTGGGCAACATCGTCGAGGACGTCTACGACGCGGTCCTGGAGGCCGGCAACTTCTCGGGCGGCGCAAGCGCCGACGACGAGCCCCAGGGCGATAAGACCGTTGCCTCCGCCATCATCGACCTCATCTCTGGCATCTTCCAGCCCATCCTGGGACCGCTTGCCGCCGCAGGCATCATGAAGGGACTGCTTGCCCTCATCACCTACTTCGTCCCGGACTTTGCAAACGACGGCCTCTACACGCTGCTCTACACCGTGGCTGACGGCTTCTTCTACTTCCTTCCCGTCGCCCTGGCGTTCAGTGCCGCGCGCAAGTTCCGCATGAACGAGTTCACCGGTGTGGCAATCGGCGTGGCGCTCCTCTACCCGACGATGGTCGCCCTGACCTCGGGCGAGGCGCTCGGCAGCATCGACCTCGGCGTGGCCGGCACGTTCTCGTGGTACGCCACCGCCCTCGGGATCCCCATCATCATGCCCGTGTCCGGCTACGTGAGCTCGGTGATCCCCGTCCTTCTCATGGTGTGGTTCGGCTCTATCCTTGAGCGCTGGCTCAAGAGCTGGATGCCGGCTGCGCTCAAGATGTTCCTTGTCCCGCTCGCCACGATGACGGTCTCCATCGTCTTGGGCTACCTCATCATCGGCCCGGTGGCCACCCTCATCACCAACCTGCTGAGCGCGGCATTCTCGTTCATCTTCCAGCTCCCCGTGGTTGGTTCCGTCCTGGGCAGCGCCCTGGTTGGCGGACTGTGGATGTGCCTCGTCATCTTTGGCTTCCACTGGAGCCTCATCCCCATCTCCATCATGAATCTGAACACCCTCGGCCACGACAGCGTGCTCGCCGCCACCATCGGCCACGGGTTCGCGCTCGGAGCGGTCATCTTTGCCATGTACCTCAGAAACAAGGACGAGCGCTTCCGCGGCATCGCCCTTCCCGCGATGATCTCCGCCTTCTTCTTCGGCGTCACCGAGCCGGGCATCTACGGCATCGCCCTCCCCAACAAGCGCGCGTTCGTCGTGGCATGCCTGAGCTCCGCCGTGGGCGGCGCCATCGTGGGAATGACTGGCGCTCTCATGTACATCTCGGGCGGCCTCGGCGTCTTCAACCTGCTCAACTTTATCGACGGGACCCCTGGTGGCGCCGGGATCTCCCACATGATCTTCGCGATCATCGCCTCGCTCGTCTCTGCCGTCCTGGCCTTTGTTATCGAGTTCATCACCTACCGGCCCAACGACGATGAGGAAGGCACCCGCTAGCCTGCGCCCTCCTCAATCAGCTCTATGTAATTGAGGGGCAGTTGAGGTGGGTGAGGGCCGAGGGCGATCAAGGTGGCCGCCCTCGGCCCGGGACAACCTGCCAGAAGGCGTTTAGCTTTCTCGGGCGGCGCTGAAATGAACTGCGCCCCGATACTTGGACGGGTCAATTAGCGGCCTATGCCGCACATGGGGACTGATTTCGGAACTCCTCCGGGGTCAGTCCCTTTTGCTTAACCCGCCTCCTCTTGTTCCAGTGAACGGTATAGGCTTCGAGGTCCCGCTTGAACTCCTCGAAGCTCCGCCACGTCCGGCTCCTGTAGAATTCGTCCTTCAGGCGCCCGGGCAGCAGCTCCGTCGCATGAGCTTGCCCTCGCACGCCGCCGGCCCCGGCCGGGTCCGGGCACCCTTCGGCCTCCCGCTGGCCTTCGGCGCGCCCGCACCCCCTGTCGCAAAGCTCTGCTGCAAGAGTCCTCAGCGTGGCGTCGTGCCTGACTCTCCCGTCCATAAAGAAGCCCCCATTTCTAATGTTCAAGAAATGAGGGGCGGTTCAATTTCGGGACGGGGATTAAATAATCATTCGGAGCAAATCTATTTTTATCCCCGTGCCAGAAAAATCATCGGGCGTGGTCTGGGGCAAACAGTCTAGTTGCGCTTGAGGTGGACGACGGTTTCGCAGTGGAAGGTTTGCGGGAACAGATCGACCGGCGTGATCTTGACGGGGGAGAAGGTACCTTCCTCGACAAAGCGCTTAAGGTCGCGTGCCAGGGTGGCGGGGTCGCAGCTCACGTAGACGACATCGCGAGCGCTCGTGCTGGCGATAAGGTCGATCGCCTCGGGGGCGAGGCCTGCGCGCGGCGGGTCGACCACCAAGACGTCGGCATCCTGGTCGGGGAACTCGCGCACCGCGTCTCCGCCAATGACGTCGACGTTATCAAGCTTGTTGATTTCCAGGTTACGGCGCAGGTCGCGCACGGCCGGGCCGTAGGCCTCGACGGCGGCGACGAAGTCGCAGCGGCGGGCGAGCGGCAGGGTAAAGGTTCCGGCGCCGCAGTACAGGTCCACGGCAAGCTCGTCTTCTTGCGGGTCGAGCGCTTCCATGACAAGCTCGATCAAAATCTCAGCACCCTTGGTGTTGACTTGGAAAAAAGACGGGGCAGACAAGCGCATCTGACCCTCGGCGATATTCTCGGTCCATGAGCCCTCTCCGGCGAGCATTTCGACCTTGGAGACACGGCGGGCCTTCTTTTCGCCCTTGCTCATCACACGCACGATGCTCGTGGGATGAGCGGCGACCGCCAGCACGCGGGAGACTTGCGAGCGCGGAAAAGAGCCCGTGGGCGTCCAGAGTGCAACCTCGAGCGCCTTGGTGCGGCGCGATGCGCGAATGCCCACGCGTTCGAGCCCTAAGTCATGGCTGCCGCTTAGATAGTTGAGTGCGCCGACGACCGATTTGAGCGCCTTGGGAAAACGTTTATCGAACAGCGGACACGCATCGACGGTCACGATTTTGCTGGGGTCGACACCGTGCATGCCAAGGCGCACGCGACCGTTGACGACGGTCGGTTCGAGCTCGATTTTATTGCGGTAGCCCCAGTCGTCCTTGGTGTGGCAGATGGGCTGCACCAACTCATCGACCTGCTCAGGAGCGAACTTGCCGATGCGCTCGAGCGTGGAGCGCAGGTTTTGCTCCTTGGCGGCGAGCTGTGCCGTGCGTGAGAGATTGCCCCACGAGCAGCCGCCGCAGATGCCCACGTAGGGGCAGGGGGGCTGAATGCGATCGGGGCTCGGCTCCAGAATCTCGGTGGTGCGGGCGCGCATGAACGACTTGCCGTCCTGTACGACCTCGGCCTCGACGGTGTCGCCTGCCACGGCACCCTGCACAAAGACGGCTTTGCCGTTGTCGGCGTGCGCCAGCCCGTCGGCGCCGTAGGTCATCGATTCTATAGTGAGCTTCATATCCCTGCCTGTCATTCGTGTTGTTGCTCGCACCATGGTAGCAGGGAAAAGCGCCCCGCATCCGAGGCTTTCCTCAAATGCGGGGCGCTTCTACAAACTGCTTCTACAAACGACTATTTCGTCTTGCCGGTAATGAGCGTCTTAAGACCCAGGCCGATCAGGCCCAGGCCCATGCGCACACGACCGGGGCGATGGCGCTCGATGGCCTTGGTCTTGCCGGCGGGCTTATCGCGACGGGCGCTCGTCTCGGGTGCGGGCTTAGCTGCCTGCGGCTCGGGCTGAGGTGCAGGTGCGGGCTCGGGCTCAATGACGGTCGCCTGGACCTTCTGAACCTCGGGTGTGGCCGGCTGCGGCTTAGGAGCAGGGGCGGGCTTTGCCTCAATGACGGGTTCGGGCGCGGCCTCGGCGTTGCGGTAGGCACGCTCCAGCAGGGCTTCCTGCGAGTTGAAGGGTTTCTCACCCTCTGCGCGCTCCACGGGGACCCAGGTGCCGTCGCTCGTGAGGCTGCGGGCCTTCACGTTGTCGCGCAGCTGCATGCTCATGTACTCGTGCACCAGGGCGCGGCAGGTGGGGTCGAGCACGGGGAAGGCGATCTCCACGCGGTGCTCGGTGTTGCGTGTCATCATGTCGGCCGAGCTCAGATAGATCATGTCCGAGTCCACGCCAAAGGCGTAAACGCGCGCATGCTCCAAAAAGCGTCCGACGATAGAACGGACATGCACGTTCTCGGTCTTGCCAGGAACGCCCGGCTTGAGGCACGAGATGCCGCGGATGATCATGTCCACGCGGACTCCTGCGCACGATGCCTCGGCGATCTTGTCGATGACCTCGCGGTCGGTGAGCGAGTTGAGTTTAAAGAACACGCGGGCGGGCTCGCCGGCGAGGGCGCGCTGGATCTCGCGGTCAAGCCCGCGCATGATGAGCGGTTTCAGTCCGACGGGCGCCACACCCAGGAAGCGGTAATCGCCGCGCAGGTTGCCCAGCGACAGGTTGCGGAAGAACAGGTTGGCGTCCTCGCCGATGCCGGGGTGAGCGGTCATGAGCATAAAGTCGCTGTAGAGTTTGGCCGTCTTCTCGTTAAAGTTGCCGGTGCCCAGCAGCGTCAGGCGCGTTAGCGCCATGCCCTCGCGATAGGTGAGCTGGCAGATCTTGGAGTGGCACTTAAAGCCCTCGGAGCCGTAGATGACGGTGCAGCCGGCCTCTTCCAGGCGCTCGGCCCACTCGATGTTGTTCTGCTCGTCAAAGCGCGCGCGGAGCTCCATGAGCACCGTGACCTCTTTGCCGTTCTCGGCGGCATCGATCAGTGACTCGCACAGGCGGCTCTGCTTGGCCACGCGGTAGAGCGTGATGCGCAGTGAGATGCACTCGGGGTCGTAGGCGGCCTCGTGCACCAGATCCAGGAAGGGGTTCATGGCCTCATAGGGATAAAAGAGCAGCTTGTCGTGCTGAAGTACCTGCTCGCGGATGGAGCGGGTCATATCGATGGTGGGGTTGGGCTGCGGCTTAAACGGTGTAAAGAGCAGCTCGTTGCGCAGGTGCTCGGGAATCTTGCCCTCAATGCCAAAGACGTAGCCTAGGTCGAGCGGGATATCGCAGGTAAAGACAGAGCGGCGCGAAAGCTCGAGCGCCTTGCGGATGGTCTTGAGCGTCGCCTTCTCGAGCGACCCCGAGACCGCGAGCACCACCGGCTGCAGGCGCAAGCGTTTCTTGAGGATGCGCTTCATGTGCTGACGGTAATCCTCTTCCTCCTCGACGCCCTCGCCGTCCGGGTCGATGTCGGCGTTGCGGGTGACGCGGATGAGCGCGCGGTCGAGCGGCTTATAGGAGCCAAAGCAGCTGTCCAGGCAGGCGAGGATGACGTCCTCGAGCAAGATGTAGGAGTAGATGCCGGTGGGCGAGGGGATCTCGACCACGCGGTTCATCGAGGTGGGAATCTCGATAAGGCCCAGCAGACTCTCCTCGTCGGTGACGCCGTCCAGGCCGCAGGCCAGGTAGAGTGCGCCGTTGCGCAGGTTGGGGAAGGGGTGGCGCGGGTCAATCACCAGCGGTGAGATGACCGGCGACACGTAGGCCTGGAAGTAACGGGTTACAAAGGTGCGCTCCTCGGGCGTAAGCGAATCGATGCGGGCGCGGTGAACGCCCAGGGTGTCGAGCTTGCCCTCGATGCTCTTAAAGATGGACTCCCATCGGGTAAGGAGCCCGGGCATTTCGGCCATGACAGCATCGACTTGTTCGGAGGCGGTCATATTGCTCTTGTTGTCGACAGGCTGTTTTTTGAGCTCTGCCAGATCGGACAGGCCGCCCACGCGCACCATGAGAAACTCATCGAGGTTAGACTCGAAAATCGACACGAACTTTAGCCGCTCGAACAGCGGAACGGTCTCGTCGAAGGCTTCGTCAAGCACACGGTTGTCAAAGCGCAGCCAGCTGAGCTCTCGGTTCTGCGTGTACGAGAAGTCGCGCGGCGGCTTACGCAGCTTTGCAGCGGCTTGCTTTTTTTCGATTTTGCTCGGCATATGCATCTGTCCGTTCAGTCCCCGTGGGGGACGGTTGCCTAACACTATTCACTATTGTCTCAATTTAGTCGGCCTATGGCACGGACGTATCGCGTGAACGGTATCTTTACCTACTTCTTACGCTGACAAGCCATAGAGCTGACGCCCTTCGCGTTGTGAAAAACGGTCTATATCCTCACTCAACTGGTGAGTATGTGTGAATAAGAATGATAGGTAGCTGAATATCATCGAATACAGACAGAAACACGAACAAGCGTCATTTATATACATAAAACCGTTTTAGATATGCAATTCTTAATCGAAAGATTGGAGTTGTAATTGCGAATGATTTTTAAGAAAAAAGAGCATTTACCTTAGAAAAGCTACTTTAGAACGCCGAAGTGCATTATGGGAGAATCATATTCGATATACCGTTCATCGAACTTTGTTGACCGTTCGGGGGCGAGGTGGAATTGCGGTTGGAATTTGGATATAACTAGAGCTGTCAGCAAGCAGCACCCGTTACGGAAGGGTGCTGAGAGATTCGGCCGAAAGGCCCGAAAGAAAGGTAGGAGGCCATGACGAAAGGTCTGCA
>NZ_QSGH01000027.1:0-18207 GCF_003468085.1 Collinsella sp. AM41-2BH | reverse complement strand
AGTTGAAAGGCAGATTGCCGCTCTGGCGGGTTTGCAGCGTCAACTGGTTACGCAGGCTGGTAAGCCCGCGTAACCCTAATAATTGGCTTCGTAGCCGTTGCCGTCGCCGGTGGGCTCTTCGTAGTAGTCCGAATCGCTCGAATCGCTTGAGTCATCGGAATCGTCAGAGCTGACCGATGAGGTTGCGGTACCGTTTGCGTAATCGTCAGACGTGTTGTTGTTCAGGTCGCCGATCGTAGAGCTGGAACCGTCGGAAAGACCCATGGTGTTGGGACCCTTGGGATCCTTGCCAGCATCGACGCGCTCCATCATTTCCTTGAGCTCGTCCTCGTAGACAAAGACGTAGCTCACACCGTCGATCATGGTGCTGTCGTCGGCGTACGAGGGCAGGTTGGCCGAGTAGATACCGTCGACATCCATACCGCGCATGGCGTTGACCGTAGCCACGATATCCTGAACGCTCATATCGGTTACGAGCATATCGGACAGCGAATTAACCAGGCCAAAGATCTTCGTGGCATCGAAGTTATTGAGAATCTGGTTGGCAAGGGCGCCAAGCACCTGACGCTGGTGGCGCATGCGCGTGTAATCGCCGTCGGCATAGGTGTAGCGGCAGCGGGCATAGGTAAGGGCGGTGGCACCGTCCATATGCTGCTGGCCAGCGATAATCTTAATATCCAGGTGCTCGGGGTCGTCAACATCATCGGTTGCGTTAATGTCGATACCGCCAACCGAATCAATCAGCGCCTGCATACCGTCGAAGCTGACCTCGGCATAGTGGGAAATCTGAACACCGCACAGCTCGTTGACCGCCTCGACCATGGCCTCGGCGCCGCCAACGGTATGGCAGGCGTTGATCTTCATGGTCTCGCCCTTGTACTCGACCTTGGTGTCGCGCGGAACGGAAATGAGCGTCGCCTGCTTTTGCGTGGGGTCGATGCGTGCCAGGATAATCGAGTCGGCACGATACGTATCCTCGCCCGGACGGCCGTCGGTGCCAAGAAGCAGCACATAGAACGGATCCTTTGCCTCATCGGTGTCAACCAGAACCCGACGCAGATTGTCGGTAATGACATTAGAATCGCCGAACTTGCCCATAATGGTGGCAAACCACAGGCCGGCAGCGGTAGTGGCACTCAGTAGCACGCCAAGCACGACAATGAGCGCGACGTGACGAATCGTGTGGCTACGACGACGTTGACGAGCGCGCTCGGAATAGCGAGCCACGTTATCGCGACTGTAGATCTTGGCCTGCGCACCAGTTGAGGGTCTTCGGGCGGTGGTATCCGCGAGGGGCTTTTTATTAAACATAGGCAACCTGTAATTAGTAGATGACGGGATCGGGGACGGTGGCATGCTCGACATGCGCGCCGAGCGCCTGCAGCTTTTCGACAAACTGCTCGTAGCCGCGCTTGATGTGATGGATAGCCGAAACCTCGGTCGTCCCGTCGGCGATCAAGCCCGCTACGACGAGGGCCGCTCCGCCACGCAGATCGGGCGAGGTAACCTGTGCGCCCGAGAAGCCCTTGACGCCATGAATCATGGCATGATGGCTCTCGATACGAATGTCGGCACCCATGCGCACCAGCTCAGAGGCAAACATAAAGCGATTCTCGAAGATGTTCTCGGTAATAACGGAACTGCCGTCGGCAAGGGCGGAGAGTACCATAATCTGCGCCTGCATGTCCGTCGGGAAGCCGGGGAACGGAAGCGTCTGGATGTCGACCGGCTTGATACGCTCGACACGGTTCACATGGACGCCATCCTCGACGCGCTCGCAGTCGATACCCATGAGCTCCATCTTCTTGAGCACCATGCCCAAGTGAATGGGGCAAAAGCCCGTGATATCGACACCGCGATCGTCGGCCATCAACGCACCGGCGACGATAAAGGTACCAGCCTCGATGCGGTCGCCCACTACGCGATGGGTAACAGGATGCAGCTCTTCCACGCCCTCGATGGTCACGACAGGCGTACCGGCGCCAACAATCTTGGCGCCCATCTCGTTGAGCATGTTGGCGAGATCGACGATCTCGGGCTCGCGGGCGGCATTGTCGATAACCGTGGTGCCCTGCGCGCGCACGGATGCCATAATGAGGTTCTCGGTCGCACCGACACTGGCGAACTCGAGCGTGACGGTGGTACCGCGCAGACCTTGGGGCGCATTAGCGTTGATGTAACCGTGGGCGGTATCGAACTCAACGCCCAGGGCCTCAAGACCAAGAATGTGCATATCGATCTTGCGAGCACCCAGGTTGCAGCCGCCCGGCATGGCGATCTTGGCGCGATGGAAGCGACCCAGCAGTGGTCCCATCACGGCGGTGGAAGCACGCATCTTGGCAACGAGCTCGTAGGGGGCCTCCCAAGAATCGACCTGAGAGGTATCAATCTCGAGCGTGTGCTCGTCGAGAACATCGATCGTAGCGCCCATGCCCTTGAGCACCTTGCCCATCACGTGGACATCGGAAATATCGGGCACGTTCTGCAGCGTCGTCTTGCCCGGCGCCAGAAGCGTTGCCGCCATGAGTTTGAGTGCGGAGTTCTTGGCACCCGAGACGGGCACGGAGCCTCCGATGGCGTGGCCACCCTCAACGCGGATAATATCCAAGGTCTACCCTTTCAAAAAGCATGCCCGGGATGGCTGGGCCATCCCGGGCATGATGTGTTCGCAAATGGTCGAACGCTAAATCGTTTGACTATTGGGCAAGCTTGAGCTTACACCATGCGATTTCATTATAGAGGTAGGCGCGGCGTGCATCATCCTCCGACAAATTACCCAGCTTCTCTTCAAAACCTTGAATATCAGCTTTAAGCTTGTCGGCATCGACGGTCGCCAAATCGCAAGCGCGCTCGGCGAGAACGGTCACGACATCGTCCGCAACCTGGGCATAGCCGCCGGCCACGGCAAACGTGTGGTCGACAGTGCCCATGGCCTTATCGGAAACGCGAACGTAACCGCGGTCGATCGTGCAGATCTCGCTGGAGTGAGCAGGCAGAACGCCAAACTCGCCATCCGTGGACGGAATCGACACAAACGCAGCGTCGCCCTCATAGGCGCAGCTCACGGGGCACACGATGCGGATACGCATAACCTACTTCTCCCCCATCTTGCGGGCGCGCTCGCGCACGTCCTCAATCGTGGAAGCATAGCGGAAAGCCTGCTCGGGCAGGTCATCGGCCTTGCCGTCGACAATCTCGGCGAAGGAGCGGACGGTATCCTCGACGCGAACGTAGACACCGGGATTGCCGGTGAACTTCTCGGCGACGTGGAAGGACTGCGAGAGGAACTGCTGAATCTTACGGGCACGGTTGACCGTAAGGCGCTGCTCCTCGGACAGCTCGTCCATACCCAGAATGGCGATGATGTCCTGAAGGTCGGAGTACTCCTGCAGGAGCTCCTGGACCTTGACGGCGACACGGTAGTGCTCCTCGCCGACGATCGAGGGATCGAGAGCGTCGGAGGAAGATGCGAGCGGGTCGATAGCCGGGAACAGGCCGAGCGACGAAATGCTACGCGAAAGAACCGTGGTGGCGTCGAGGTGCGTAAACGTCGTGGCAGGCGCCGGGTCGGTCAGGTCGTCTGCGGGGACGTAGACAGCCTGGACGGAGGTAATGGAGCCCGTCTTGGTCGAGGTAATGCGCTCCTGGAGGTCGCCCATCTCGGTTGCCAGCGTGGGCTGGTAACCAACGGCGGACGGCATACGGCCCAGCAATGCGGAAACCTCGGAACCTGCCTGGGAGAAGCGGAAGATGTTGTCGATGAACAGCAGAACGTCCTGGCCGCGATCGCGGAAGTACTCAGCGGTGGTAAGGCCGGCCAGACCGATGCGCAGACGCGCTCCGGGCGGCTCGTTCATCTGGCCATAGACCAAGCAGGTCTTGTCGATAACGCCAGACTCGCTCATCTCGAGGAATAGGTCGGTGCCCTCGCGGGTACGCTCGCCGACGCCGGTGAACACCGAGGTGCCACCGTGCTCCTGGGCGAGGTTGTTGATGAGCTCCTGAATCAGAACGGTCTTGCCGACGCCGGCGCCGCCGAACAGGCCTGTCTTGCCGCCACGGATGTAGGGCTCGAGCAGGTCGACGGCCTTGATGCCGGTCTCGAAGATCTCGGTCTTGGTGGTGAGCTCGTCGAAACGGGGCGCGGCATGGTGGATGGGGTAGAACTCCTCCACCTCGGGCATGGGCTTGCCGTCGACGGGCTTGCCCATGACGTTCCAAATGCGGCCAAGCGTCTTGGGGCCGACCGGCATCTTCATGGGCTCACCGGTATCGGTGGCGATGAGGCCGCGCTGCAGGCCGTCGGTCGAGGACATGGCGACCGTGCGAACGACGCCGCCCGGAAGCTGGCTCTCGACCTCGAGGATCGTGCTCAGGTGACCGATCGGGGTCTCGGCCTCGACCGTGAGCGCGTTGTAGATCGGGGGCACCGCGCCGTCAAACTTGACGTCGACGACAGGGCCGATGATTCGCACGATGCGACCATCACCGGCGGTCGTCTTCTTGGTGGCTTCCTCGACCGCAAGCTTTACGGTGTTATTAGCCATTACTGTTCCTCCAATGCTGAGGCTCCGCCGACGATCTCGTTAATCTCGGTCGTGATCGAAGCCTGGCGCACGCGACTATACGTGCGGGTAAGGGTCGAGATGATCGCGGTGGCGTTTTCCGTCGCGGAGTGCATGGCCTTGCGGCGTGCACCCTGCTCGGCAGCCGCCGAATCGATCAGGGCCTGGTAGATGACCGTCAGGATATAAGACGGCACAAGCTTGCCGAGAACATGCTCGGGAGAGGGCACGAACTCGAACGTGGACGAGATGCGCTTAGGGGCGTCGGTCTCGTTCTTACGCGGACCGTGGGCCATAGCGATCATCTCGGGGTCGAGCGGCAACAGATGCTCGACGCGAAGCTCCTGATCCACGCGGTTCTTGGCGTGGTGGTAGACAAGCTCGACACGGTCAAGCTCACCGGCACGATACGCATCGCAGATATGAGAGGAGATCATGCGGGCCTGATTGAAATCGGGCTCAGAGGAGTTGCCCTCAAAGTGCATGACGACGTTTGCGCGGTCACGGAAATACGTGGCCGGTTTGCGCCCACACGCGATGATCTCGCACTCGATGCCGTCGTTCGCCCAAGAAGCGGCGAGCTTTTCGGCCGTGCGCTCCACCGTCGTATTGTAACCGCCGGCAAGGCCGCGGTCCGAGGCAATAACGACAATCAGGCCATGCTTGACGCTCTCATGCTTCTGCAGCATGGGATCGGTGCCCGAACAGGAGGCGTCGCCGGCAACCGTCAACATGACGTCGGTCAGCGCCTCCTTATAGGGCTCGGCCTGCTTGGAGCGATCGAGGGCACGACGGATCTTGGCCGTAGAGACCATCTCCATCGTGCGCGTGATCTGCTTGGTCGTGGTAACCGAGGAGATTCGCTTCTTAATGTCGCGAAGGTTGGCCATGGGGCTTAGTTCTCCTCTGATCCAGAAACATCCGAATGGTGCTTGGCCATGAACTGCTGCTTGAAGTCGCCGATGACGCGCAAGAGCTCAGCCTTGGTGTCATCATCGATCTTCTTGGCGCGAACCTTGTCGAGCAGCGAGCCAAAGCCATTGTCCATGTACTCGATGAGCTCGGCACGGAAAGGCAGCACGTCGGCGATCTCCAGGTCATCCAGGAAGCCCTCGTTGCCAGCGAACAGCGTAACGATCTGCTCGCCAACCTCAAACGGCTTGTAACGCGGCTGCTTAAGGAGCTCAGTCATGCGAGCGCCGTGGGTAAGCTGCTTTTGCGTGGCCTCGTCAAGGTCGGAGCCGAACTGCGTGAAGCCGGCGAGCTCCTGGTACGAAGCAAGGTCCAGACGGAGGTTGCCAGCGACCTGCTTCATGGCCTTGGTCTGTGCGTCGCCACCGACGCGGGACACGGAAATGCCCACGTCGACTGCCGGGCGCTGGCCCTGGAAGAAGAGCTCGGACTGCAGGTAGATCTGACCATCGGTAATGGAAATGACGTTGGTCGGAATGTAGGCCGAGACGTCGCCGTCCTGGGTCTCGATGATCGGAAGAGCCGTCATGGAGCCATAACCGTTCTTCTTGGACATCTTGACTGCACGCTCGAGCAGACGAGAGTGCAGGTAGAAGATGTCGCCAGGATAGGCCTCGCGTCCGGGCGGACGATGCAGCGTCAGCGACATCTGACGGTAGGCCACAGCCTGCTTGGACAGGTCGTCGTAGATGACGAGCACGTGGCCGCCGGGGTTGGTCTCGCTGGCGGGCTTACCGTCCTCGCCGTTGTACATGAAGAACTCGCCGATAGCGGCACCGGCCATAGGCGCGATGTACTGCATAGGGGCGGAATCGGCAGCGGTGGCCGAAACGATGATGGTGTAGTCGAGCGCACCGTGCTGAGCGAGGGTCTCGCGGATGTTGGCAACCGTGGAGGCCTTCTGGCCGATGGCGACATAGATGCAGACCATGCCCTTGCCGCGCTGGTTGAGGATAGCGTCGATGGCGATGGCGGTCTTACCGGTCTTACGGTCGCCGATGATGAGCTCACGCTGACCGCGGCCAATAGGCACCATGGAGTCAATAGCGAGCAGACCGGTCTGAACCGGCTCACACACCGGGGTACGGTCGATGACGCCGGGGGCCTTGAACTCGATGGGGCGACGGTGCGTGGCGACGATGTCGCCCAGGCCGTCGATGGGCTGGCCGAGCGGATTGACGACGCGGCCGAGCATGGCGCGGCTCACGGGGATATCCATAATGCGGCCAGTGGTGCGGCACTCGTCGCCTTCCTTGATGGAGTCGACGGCACCGAACAGAACGGCGCCGACCTCGTCACGGTCAAGGTTCTGGGCAAGGCCGAAGACGGTCTCACCGGTATCGGAGCTCTTGAACTCCAGAAGCTCGCCTGCCATGGCGCTCTTGAGGCCGGAAACGCGCGCGATGCCGTCGCCTACCTCGTCGACCGTTGAAACCTCATGCGTATCGACCGTCGCGGAGAGGCTCGTGAGCTGCTCCTGCAGTTTCTTGGCGATATCCTGGGCATTGAGGGTTTCGGACATTAGGCTTCACCTCCGTACGAATTAGCAGAGTTTGCGAGGGTCTCCTGTGCGATGCGCAGCTGCGTCTTGACGGAAATGTCACGACGCTCGCCGCGGGCCTCGAGCACCAGGCCGCCCACGATAGACGGGTCGACCTGCTCGATAAGGAATACCTTGCGGCCGAAGTCCTGCTCGCATTTCTTAGTGATGGTTTGACGCAGCTCGTCGTCGAGCGGGATCGCCGTGGTGACGGTCACGCCCACTACATCCTCGTCTTCCTCGGCAACATACTTAAAGGCAGCTGCCACCTTGGGAAGAAGGTCGAGCTGGTCGCGCTTGGACATGGTGTCGAGCACGGCGATGATCTCGGGGCTGGCAGAAGCCAGGCGCTCGATCATCTCGAGGTCCTCGAACACATGGTTCTCGGCCTTAGCGGCTTCCAGAAGGGAGCGCGCGTAGGTCTCGAGCACCTTGTCCTGATAGCGGCTAGTCGGCATTCAGGCTACCTGCTTCCTGGATGTAGCGCTCGATGAGCTTCTTCTGCTCGGCCTCGTCCTCGAGTGCCTCGCCCACGATCTTGGTGGCGACGGCAACGGACAGGTCGGCGATGGAGCTCGCGGCACCGGCGTAGATGGACTTGCGCTCGTCCTCGACGGTCGTATGGGCCTTGGCGATGATCTCCTCGGCCTCCTTGTGAGCAGCCTCGATGATACGGGCGCGCTCGGACTCGGCGTCCTTACGGGCCTCGAGAACAATGTCGGCAGCCTGACGACGGGCGTCGGTGACGATCGAGTCGGACTCAGCGCGCTTGGCGATAGCCTCCTGCTTGGTCTTCTCGGCCTCGTCGAGGCTCTCCTCGATCTTCTTGCCGCGCTCCTCCATGGTTTTCATGATGCCCGGCAGGGCGACCTTGGCCAGCACGATCCAGATAATCAGGAAGGCGATAAGCGCCGGGATGAACTCCGCCATCTTAGGGATGAGGATGTCCGCACCGGCAGCGCCGTCCTCAGCGAACGCGGAAACCGGCATGAGCAGCGCGGCCGCGGACGCGGAGAGTGCGATCGCGCTCTTCTGGGATGAAAGATTCATACTTGACGCTCCGTGCTATTTAACGATCAGCGCGACAACGAAGCCGATCAGAGCCAGAGCCTCGCCGAAGGCGGAGCCCATGATGAAGACGGTGAACACGCGGCCCTGGACCTCAGGCTGACGGGCCATAGCACCCGTAGCACCCAGAGCAGACAGGCCGATAGCAAGACCAGCGCCGATAACACCGAGACCGTAACCGATAACTCCCACGATTCCTCCTTTGTCGTGCGTGTCTTATTTCACGCAGGATAACCTTTTTATAACTGCCGGGCTCCATGGGTACGGGCACCGGCGGTTTAACGAATTGCCTTACCATTAAGGCGCGAACGGAAGACTACTCCTCCTCCGCGACCTCCTCTGCCTCGGAGACATACACGGCGGTAAGGACCGTGAAGACGTAAGCCTGGATGGCGCCGACCACAAGCTCGATCGCATAGATCAGGATGAGGATGGCAAGCCAGGCCAGCGAAGGCAGGGCGCCGACGGCGTGGGCCGCGGAAACCTGCTGAAGCAGCGGCTGCATGAACATGCTCGCCATGATGGCGAACGAGCCCATGACCACGTGTCCTGCGAACATGTTGCAGAACAGACGGACGGCAAGCGTGATGAGGCGCAGGAAGGTCGAGAAAAGCTCGACGACCCACACAAGCACGTTCATCGGGAAGCTCACGCCCTGCGGGGCGAGGCTCTTGATGTAGCCGATCACGCCGTGAGCCTTGCATCCGTAGTAGATGAAGTACACGAAGGCGAAGATGGCGAGCGCGGCGGTGGAGCCGATTGCACCGGTGCCGGGCTTCATTCCCGGGATCAGGCCGATCATGTTATTGATCAGGATGAACAGGAAAAGCGAGCACAGGAACGGGAAGTGCTTCTTCCAGTTCTCACCCACGACGCCCTTGCCGATATCGTTCTCGACGTACTCAATGATGTACTCGAAACCGTTGACGAAGAAGCCCTTGGGGACCAGGGTCTGCTTCTTCTTGAACACGGCCAGGACGATCAGGAGCACGATCGTGGAGACGATCAGCCAAAACGAGTACTGCGTGATGCCGCAGCTCAGATCGCCCACGACAGGGGTGGAGCTGAACTCGCTGACCAGATGATTAATCTCATCAGGCAGCTTTTCAAAAATTTCCACGACTTACCTTTCGACCTCATGAGGATCTCGCAGCGCCTTGACGACACGAACCGTGCAGGCAGCCATAAAGGCCACGAAGCCGATCGCCTCGCCCAGGAGGAACATGCGAAATGCCTCTCCGAACAACACAAACACAACCAAGGTAAAGACGAGCAGGGCGATTGCCGAGACCGCCAGACTCACCATACCCTTGAGCATGTCCGCATTCTGTTTATCGTCAAGAACCGGCTTGAGCGTAAAGACAAAGGGAAGGAAGGCAATTGCGCCCGCGATGGCGCCTGCAACGATAGCGAGCAGATCGGCTATCTGAAACACTGGCGTCCTCACTTTCCTTTTTAACGCTTCACAGAACAGTTCCCGCCAAACATTGGTGACTATTGTACGAGCCAATCGCTAAAGTACAACCGAAAAAGCATCGGTTAATACGCACCTGTTCGTTTTCTTAAGACCTTCTTTATGCCGCAGGTACGGTAATACGTTTTTCTCGAACCCTGCAGGGCAAAACGTCCGTTAACAGGAGTGCGCGCGGTCGCCTTTTGTTCGTCCGCGCGCACCGTTTCTTCGTATTTGCAGCCGCGGCCGTTTAGCCCAGCGACTAGAGCGTGCCGTAGATGCGGTCGCCGGCGTCGCCGAGGCCGGGAACGATGTAGGCAGCCTCGTTGAGATGGTCGTCGATGGCGCAGGTATAGATATGTACATCGGGATCCTTCTCGGTCAGCGACTTGAGGCCCTCGGGGGCCGCGACGATGCACAGCATGCGGATGTCCTTGACACCACGCTCGCGCAGGTAGCTGATGGCCATCTCGGCCGAACCGCCCGTGGCGAGCATGGGGTCGACGACCAGGCAGATGCGCTGGTCGATATCCTTGGGCATCTTGCAGTAATACTCGTGCGGCTCGTGGGTGACCTCGTCGCGCTCCATGCCGATGTGGCCCACGCGAGCGGAGGGCACCAGGTCGAGGATGCCGTCGACCATGCCAAGGCCCGCACGCAGGATGGGCACGATGGCGAGTTTCTTGCCGGCGAGCTGCTTAAACGTTGCGGTGGTGATAGGGGTCTCGACCTCGACGTCTTCCATAGGCAGGTCGCGCATGGCCTCGTAGCCGTCAAAAAGCGCGAGTTCGCGCACGAGCTGACGGAACTGGTTGGTGCCGGTGTTTTTGTCGCGCAGGATCGACAGCTTGTGCTGGACGAGCGGGTGATCGACAAGCGTCACACGGGACGCATCGTAGGTGACGGTCATGGGTTGATTGCCCCTTTCGTTGCGGCCGCAAAACGGCCTTGCTGACAAGGCGCGCAGCAATGTTGCCGCCGCACGCCATGCATTAGTTTAGCGGTTTGTTGTATCGAGCAGCCCATCGCAGCCCTACTGTGAGGTGCTGAGCGAGCGCCTGACTGCATCACGCCAGCCCGCAAGGTTTTGCTCGCGGCGCTCGGCGGACATGTGGGGAAGGAAGGTCCTAACGATCTGGGCATTTTGCTCCAGCTCTTCCAGGTCTTCCCAATAGCCGACGGCAAGACCCGCCAAGTACGCGGCACCGATTGCCGTGGTCTCCACCGTCTCGCATTGCAGCACGGGGATATCCAGCAGGTCGGCCTGGAATTGCATGATGAACTCGTTGCGCGAGGCACCGCCATCGACAGACAGGCGCTCAATCGAAAGCCCCACGTCCTGCTCCATGGCGCGCAGCACGTCGTAGCTCTGATATGCCATGGATTCGCAGGCGGCACGTACGATGGTCGCACGGCTCGAGGCGCCGGTCAGACCGCACACGATACCGCGAGCATGCGGGTCCCACCAGGGAGCACCCAAACCCGCAAAGGCCGGAACGAAGTAGCAGCCCTCGTTGTCGCTAATCGAAGCGGCGAGTTGTGCCGACTCGCTCACGCTCGAGATGATGCCCATGTTGTTGCGAAGCCAGTTCATCGTTGAGCCGGCGGCAAAAATAGAGCCCTCGAGCGCATAGCTGACTTTGCCGTCCGCAGCGATACCGATGGTGGAGACCAGGCCATTCTTGGATTCGACGATCTCGTCGCCGGTGTTCATGAGCATAAAGCAACCCGTGCCATAGGTGTTTTTGGTCTGGCCGGGACGGAAACAGCAGTGGCCGAACAGCGACGCCTGTTGGTCACCCGCCACGCCCATGATGGGCGGCATGTTGGTCATGATGTCGCTCGCGACGCGGCCGTAGTCGCCCGAGCTCCAGCGAACCTCGGGCATCATGGAACGTGGAACGTCAAAGAGTGCCAGCAGGTCGTCGTCCCAATCGAGCGTATGGATATTAAAGAGTGCCGTGCGGCTGGCATTGGTGTAGTCGGTGGCAAAGACCTGGCCGCCGGTGAGGTTGTAGATGAGCCAGGTGTCGATGGTGCCAAACATGAGGTCGCCCGCCGCCGCGCTTTCGCGTGCGCCGTCGACGTTGTCGAGAATCCACTGCACCTTGGAGGCCGAGAAATACGGGTCGAGCGTGAGTCCCGTGCGGGAGCGCACCAGCCCTTCTGCGCCCTGCTCGACAAGCTCGTCGATCAGAGGTGCGGTACGGCGGCACTGCCATACGATAGCGTTATAGATCGGCTGACCGCTCACGCGATCCCAGACCACCGTGGTCTCGCGCTGGTTGGAGATGCCGATGGCGGCAATGCGGTCGGAGTGGATACCGCTCTTAAACTGGACTTCCATCATGACGGCGATCTGGCTAGCAAGGACCGCCATGGGGTCTTGCTCTACCCAACCGGGACGCGGGAAGCTGGTTTTGACGCTGCGACGTGCCTGCGCGACGATGCAGCCGTACTCGTCGACGATGGTCGCAAGTACCGAGGTGGTGCCGCAGTCGAGCGCCATGATGTAGGAACCGCCAAAGTCAAACGAGGCATCTTCCATGCCCAGGCTGCCCAGATTCAACGACATCGCTTAAACCTTTCTATTGCATCGGGTCGGACAGGACCCGTTCGATCTCTGATGCGGGAAGTGCGCCTTGGCGCAGGATCTGGAGCTCGCCGTGCTGAAACGACACGATGGTCGAGGCGTCGCGACACGGGGTCTCACCGGCGTCGACGGCAACATCGACCCCCTCCAGGATGCGACCCTCCACCGTGATAAAACTTGCCGGCGCGGGCGCGCCATGCGTGTTGGCGCTGGTGCAGGCAAGGGGGCTGCCACAGGCGCGAATGAGCGCCTGCACCACGGGCGAGGCCGAAGCGCGAAGTGCCACCGTGTCGTCGGCAGCGCGCATAAAGGTCGGCACGCAGGGGGCTGCCTTGACCACGATAGTCAGGGTGCCCGGCCAGCATCGTCGGGCGAGCACGCGGGCCTCGTTAGGGATATCCACGCCATAGCGGTCGAGTGCCTCGGCATCATCGACCAGCCAGGCAACCGTTTGGGTGAGCTCGCGCTGCTTGAGAGTGAAGATACGGCGATAGCCGGTGCCGAGCGCAGGAACTGCGGCGCCATTGACGGCAGCCTGCGGATCGCGCGGCCACGATGGGAATTCGCTTGTATCTTGGGGCACGGCGTCCGAGAAGGCGTTGACTGCCACGGCGACACCGTAGACGGTCTCGGTCGGGATCAAAGCCAGGCCGCCGCGGCCGAGCACCTCGGCCGTGCGCTCGACGGCAAGCCGATGCGGCTCGCGCGTTCCCTCGTATACCCGATAGACCGTCTGCATGTGTATGCCAGCCCCTTACGTTCTGGTGCAAGTTTGTTTACTGTGGGGCATTCTCGCACGAAACGTTCAACCTATTTGCCCAGAGCGCATGTTGGTTTGGTGAGCGGCTCTAGTAGTCGGTGAAAGTGAGGGGGTTATTGGACTGCGACGAACTTCTTTGGCCTGCCGGCGTGACGTTCTTGGGCGGCGTAACGCTCGATACTGTCTATCGTTATCATCCGACGGCCGTCGACGAGTTCAACATCGAGCTTTCCGGCTTTGACCAGCGCGGTAATCCGCGGAGCGGAGACTTTGAGGTCCAGCGCTGCGTCTTTAAATGTTCGGCACGCCGCTTCCCGAGCGTCCTCGTTGTCGATTTCGACTGAAAGGGCCACGACCTCGGCCGAGCGTTCGTACCCTGCCGGAGTCAAACCGTTGTTGAGGTCGTCGGCCAAAAACGCCATCAGTGCCTCGGTGGCATGGGCAATCGCTTCTTCGCGCGCATCGCCATCGGCAAAGGCGCCGGGAATCTGCGGGAAGCTAGCGCAGTAACCATCGTCTTCTTTTATGAGAACGCAGTCATAGGTAAATCGCTGCCTCATTTTGCCTCCAACTACCATCCAGCTTGGCGACGAATACTTGCCCACGCGCCCTTCTTTGGTCGATCACCACCAGAGCCGTTCACGGTGACAACGCGGTCACCAGAAACATACTTAGCATGACTACCGACTTGCGCGACCTTCACGAATCCATCGTGCTTGAGTAGGGCAATGATTTCCCGAAAGGTAGGAGGTTGCATGGGCCGACCTCTTTCAGCCGTCCTAATTATAAACTACTTTATAATTTTTGCTAACCAGTTAATAAATATTACTGGCGTTGCTTGGGCTCGGTGACGACGGCCCGAACGATGCGGGGGCGATCGGTGAGGTCGCGGACGATGCGCACATCCGATAGACCCGCCTGGCGGCAGAGCTCGGCGGCGGCGTCGAGGGCACCCTCGTAGAGCTCGCAGGCAAACAGGCCGCCGGCGCGCAGCATATAGGGTGCCGCATTGAGCAGGCGGCGGAAGATATCCAGGCCATCGGCACCGCCCTCGAGCGCCAAATCGGGCTCGAAGTCCTTGACCTCGTGCGGCAGCGAGCGCATAACGTCGGTCGGGATGTAAGGCGGGTTGGAGACGAGCACGTCGAAGGTGCCCCACTCGTCGTGGGGAATGGAGCTCACCAGGTTGGTGAGGCTGAAGGCAACCTCATCTGCCGTGAGGCCGAGCGCGTCGCGGTTTTTGGTGGCCAGATCGATAGCACGCGGCTCAATATCGGTAGCGGTGCAGGTAACGTGGCCGCGGCGCTCCCAAGCAAGAGAGAGCGAGATGCAGCCCGTGCCGCAGCCGACCTCGAGAACGCGAGCAGTGCGGGGCTCGGCTGGGGCAGGCGCAGCGGCATCCTGAGCTGAAACCGTCTCCTGGTCGGCACCCTCGATGGCGATGCCGTATTCGTCGAGCTCGGGCTCAGCAGCTTCCGCAGTCTCGGCTTCCGCTGCCTGTGCGGCGGCTTCCTCGGCCTCGCGGTCGGCCAGTTCCTCGGCATAGGCACGGCTACCCAGCACGTCGCTGCCTAGCGCCGCCTCATCGGCAGCCGTCAGGTTAGCGGCACGGCGCTCGGCGGTCGCTCGCTCGTCTGCCAGCGCGGCCTCGGCTTTGCGGGCCTCTTCGACCTCATCGTTCCAAGGCAGCTCAACACGCTGGCGGGCAGCAGCCTCGGGGCTCAGCACCTCGGCATCCAGATAATTGAGGACTTCCTCGACGAGCATCTCGGTCTCGGGACGCGGAATGAGCACACCGGGGGCGCACGCGACATCGATCATGCGAAACTGCGTGCTGCCCGTGATGTATTGCAGCGGCTCGCCCTTAGCGCGACGAACGACGGCCGCATGCATGGTCTCGAGCTGGGCCGCGTTAAGCGTCTCGTCCATACGCATATATAGGTCAATGCGCGCCAGGCCCGTGGCGGCGCACAGCAGCCACTCGGCAGAAAGACGGGGGTGCTCCTCGCCGCGCTCGGCCAGGTACTCCTTGGTCCACTCGAGACAACGCTTGATGGTCCAAATCTCGTTTGCCATGGGGCCCTCCCCTCTTAAGCGCCGGACGGCGCGCGAATGTCGGAGCAGATTGTAAGCGAGGCCAGCGCTTGGCAAGGGACGATTGAAGGCGATTATCGAGAATCAGCCCAGAATTTTGCTTGGAGCCTGCCTAGAGTGTTCATTCGTTGACGTCTAAATCTGCATCCGTCAAGTTTTTGGCAAGGTTGCCCCAAAACTGACCAATATCTAACCAAGAACTTGCCAAATCACTTGACGCGCGACCCATCAAAAATCGCTCCGCGACTTCTTGAACGATATTTTGAGCAATATTTTCGATAGCGGACTTATGCCGTCAATTACCTTAAGCAGGTAAGCAGCTCAAATGACATCACAGCCGACTGAATAAAATATCAAGGCAATGTCACCAATGACTCCCTACGGATCATTTGACAACCAAGGAAACGCCGATGTTTTGGCAATGTCAGCGAGCGACGTCCAGAGCGAACAAGTTGGCATGAAAAAGGCAAGGCATAGACCTTCTGGTCATGCCTTGCCTTTTGAATGACAAATTGTCGCTCTGGGCGGCGCGCAGCGTCGAGCAGTTACGGCGTTTGGTAAAACGCCGTAACTTAAACAGCCTGTGCCAGCTTCTCGGCACGCTCGGCGGCGGCGAGCGCCTCGATCACGGTGCCGAGCTGGTCGCCCAGAAGGACGCCGTTGTAGGTGGAGTTGAAACCGATGCGGTGATCGGTCACGCGGTCCTGGGGCTGGTTGTAGGTACGGATCTTCTCGGAACGGTTGCCGTGGCCGATCTGGCTCTGGCGCTCGGCACCGAGCTCTGCCTGCTGCTTCTCGAGCTCCATCTCGTACAGACGGGCACGCAGCATCTGCATGCAGACCTCGCGGTTCTGGATCTGGGAACGCTGCTCCTGCGACTGCACCACGGTGTTGGTGGGCAGGTGGGTGATGCGCACGGCGGAATAAGTGGTGTTAACGCACTGACCACCAGGGCCGGAGGCGCAGTAGGTGTCGATGCGCAGGTCGGACTGGTTGATCTGGACGTCGATTTCCTCGGCCTCGGGAAGTACGGCGACGGTCGCCGTGGAGGTCTGGATACGGCCCTGGGACTCGGTCTTGGGAACGCGCTGGACGCGGTGCACGCCGGACTCGAACTTCATGACGGAGTAGACGCGGTCGCCCTCGACCTTGAACTCGATGGACTTAAAGCCGCCGGCCTCGCTAGGGCTGGAGTCGAGCACGGTGGTCTTCCAGCCGCGCGACTCGCAGAAGCGCTGGTACATCTTGTACAGGTCGCCGGCGAAGATGGCGGCCTCGTCGCCACCGGCGGCGGAGCGGATCTCGACGATAGTGTTCTTGTCGTCGTTGGGGTCGCTCGGGATGAGCATGTACTTGATGTCTTCCTCGAGCTGGGGAAGCTTCTCCTCGTTCTCGGAGATGTCCATCTGGAGCATCTCCTTCTCGTCCGCGTCGGTCGTGTCGCGGAGCATTTCCTTGGCAGCCTCGATGTCATCGAGCGCGCCGATGTACTCGCGCGAAGCGGCAATGAGGTCGGACTGGTGCGCGTACTCCTTGTTGAGACGCGTGAACTCCTTGATGTCGGAGGCAACGGCCGGGTCGGAAAGCTTCTTCTCGAGCTCCTCGTAGGCCTTGATGATCTTTTCGAGCTTGTCGCGCATGACGGGACTCCTTTATATGCGTGAAGGTGAAAATCGGCAGAATTGATGGGGCGCATGGCGCCACTGCGGGGGTAAGCCCAGCTAGAACATGTCGATCTTCAGATACATGCGCATCCCTTCGCGTGTGGGGTACATAGTTGCGGTCTAACCCATACATGATAGCGTGCGCAGACAAACCTGCATATAACCCGCACGGAATGAGTGGACGTAGCCGTTGGGTACGTTCCTTAACGACTAGTCGTTTAAGAGCGTCCCCAACGGCTAACAAAGGGACTGTCGCTTTGCCAGATTCTAGAGCGTTTGAAGCAGGGCGATGAGGAAGCGGATGCCCTGGAGGTAGGCGCGGCGGGTGATGCGCTCGTTGGTGCCGTGGACGCCGCGATCGCACTCGTCGTCATCAACCACAAAGGCCGAGAAGCGAATGCACTCAGGGCAAATGTGCTGGTAGTTGGCGGCGTCGGTCGCACCGATCACGGTCGAGGGCACAATTGCCACTGGCTCGAATGATCCGTTTTCCTCCGTCCCCTCTGGATCACGGAAATAGCGGGCGGCGATGGAGCGAACCGTCTCGAGGCCGGAACCACCGATGCGCGGGGACGGAGAGGGTTCGGAGCTGCCGGGGCCCAGCTCCACTTCGACACGCCCGTCAAGGTCCGCCCCGGCAACCGCCCCACGGCAGCGCGCCACAACGTCGGCCACGCTCATGCCCTCGAGCATGCGGAAGTTAATGTTGGCCCACATATCCTGCGGCATTACGTTGGCACCGGTGCTGCCGCCCTCGATCTGCGTGGGCGCGCAGGTGGTCGTCACCAGCGGATAGAGCTTTTTGCTGGCGAGGCAATCGCGGACAATGGCATCCCCGTTGGCGGCAATTTCATCGGCGGTGTAGAGCCCCAACTCGACAAGCTGGGCGGCAAGCAAATCGGTCACGCGCGTCGGCCACTCGATATCGCAGATTGCGGTGATGGCACGGCAGAGCACCTCGAGCGACGTGCCGCCGTAGGGGTTGGAAGAATGTCCACCCGCGCTCTTTGTCTTGAGCACAATGTCGGCATAACCTTTCTCAGCCAGGTCGGCGTGCATGAGCCAACCCTCGCCCGCGCTGTACTCGGCAGCCGGAACGATGCGGTAGTCGCCCTCGTCGATCAGGTACTCAAGCTCAATGCCGCGCTCCTCGAGCGCGCGGCCGATGGCGCCTGCGCCGTACTGCGTCGTCTCCTCGTCCTGACCAAAGGCCAGGAGCAGCGTGCGCTCGTGCTGCCAACCGTGCGCCAGCGCATACTCAACCGCCTCGAGAATACCTGCGACCTGGTCTTTCATGTCGATGGCACCGCGGCCCCAAATGTAGGCGTCGTCCACATGTCCGCTAAAGGGGGCGTGCGTCCAATCGGCCTCAGTACCCGGCACCACGGGGACCACGTCCATGTGACCCATGAGCATGACGGGTTTGAGGGCGGAGTCGGAACCGCCAAGCGTCACCAACAGACACTATGACCCAATCCGAGGGCACTAAAAAGATAGG
>NZ_QSGH01000026.1:0-18489 GCF_003468085.1 Collinsella sp. AM41-2BH | reverse complement strand
CCATCAGCTCAATGTGTTCGGTTGAGATCGGAAATCAACCCGCCCATTTGCTCACATGCTTCAATTCTGACTGGAGAAGTCTTTTAATCTGACGAGCCATTGAGCACACCTCCGACACGACAGGTCACGAGAGCGTAAATCAATACCGATAGACAGCCAGCTGCCACGCCATATCCCAGAAGCGTCAGCTGCCCCATATCGCTATACCCAAGGGCACATCCGGCTCCAAGGTACGGCCCCGGAAGGAGGAAGATCCATCGCAAGGATGGTGTAGGCACCTGAAGGAAGGCTCCGTAGAGCGTCAGGCTCATGACAAATCCAATTATTATTGCAGCCCCGCTCAATACAGCGCTGCCTGTAATCCGATAGATGGTCACCGTCTCCAGCGCAACCGATATCACCAATACGGCGTTGACTATCATTGCAGGCAAAAATGAAGCCAGCATGTCGTGCGCGTAGTTTTGCCCTCCACGTGCTATGGCTATTGCAAACAAAAGAAGGCAAAGCGCACTATATGCTGCGCCAATTATTAAAGCAGACGAAAATGCATGGGCTAGAGCCCCATGAAAGCGGTTAAGACCTCTTGCCAAAGAAATTCGGCAGCCCTCTTCATAGCTGCGCTCCTGTAAAATCGCCAGGCAAACGATGAGTGGAACGAACAGAGAGGTGCCGGCAAAAGCACTGCGCACAAGGGACTCATCGGGTGCAGAAAGATCGATTACATTCCAGAAGAAACCAATATCCTCCCCAAAAACGCTATTGCCAAAGGCGAGCAACGTTGTTCCGTTTTTTAGAAAGACACCGAAGAGAAGGCCGAACGCCAGCATAAGCGCAAGACCAAACATCGCCGGAAACATCCTGTGCAAACGCATCATATCTGCCTTTATGGGATGAATCGCCCGCTTCATAGCGAGACCGCCTTCATCAAGCGCCTGTAATACTCTTTTAGGGACGACGCCTCATCCCTTATGACATCCATCGATTCCTTTTTCAGCAGTTCACCGTCATGAAGAAACAGGCAGCTTGTTGCAACCGATGCCAGCTCATCCAAGTCGTGGCTAGAGATAAGCATGGTTTTGCCCTGCTCCCGATTCAATCGACCGATAAGGGCCCATATACTCTCGATGCCCAACGGATCCAATCCATTTGCCGGCTCATCGAAAATTAGTACGTCGGTGTCGCCCAATAAAGCCGTAGCTATATCCAGTCGCCGTTTCATTCCCAGAGAAAAACTGCTCACGCTCTTTTTCTCATCGACGTCCAGCCCGACTAGGCCCAAGACGCGAGGAACCTCACGTTTCTCATCGAGTCCCCATTCCGCACATCGGATCCGAAGATTCTCAGCCGCACTGAGGGATTGGTATGCTCCGCAGGAATCTGGCACATAGCCGACACGCGTCCGCATCAAGCTCAGCTCTTTTTTCGACTTGCCTCCAAAGAGCTCCACGCTCCCCGACGATGGCTCACAGAGGCCCAGCACTATTTTAATAAGCGTGCTTTTGCCCGCCCCGTTTGCACCAACAAGGGCGCAAAGCTCAGACTGATCCACCTCGAAGGAAACGTCATGCAAAACGTGCCGTTTCCCGTAGCGTTTTGAAACTTTTGATAGCTTTATCGCTGATGCGTTCATTGTCCTCCTGTTCCACTTGATAGCAAAACAGCTCATATCGTTCCTTCCATCCTTTATCGTTTTCCATAGTTGTTATTGTTTTTCGATAACTCATATTTGCCAAGATAATCTAAAAGAAAGAACCCGTGTTAGACACGGGTCCCTTCACGCTGATATTTCGTTTTAGTTGTTCGCCTTAAGCTACTCGTCGCTCAAATCGACAGCAAAGACTGATGTCGGAAGCGACGCCTCATTGCCTCCGCCGTCCCGCATCTGCCTCACAACGTTTTTTGCACGCTCAACAATAAGCTCCTCAAGCTCTTTCTCACTCACGCGCTGAATAATATCTCCCGGTTGACAATCAAGCTCATCACAGATATCGAGGAGCGTCTTTAGGCGAATAGCTTTTATCTTTCCGTTTCTAAGCTTTGAAATATTAGCCGGAGTATGCCCCGTCGCCCGAATCAGATCAGCACTGGTCTTTCCGGTCTTAAGCAGCTGCGTCTCAAGCTCGATGATGAGATAGCTCATGTTTCCTCCTACACAAGCTCGTCAGACTGCTCTTGGAGCAGCGAGGCATAACTCCAGATCGCCGAGATAAATAAACAGACAACTGCGCCGATAAACGACCCCGCATCAAAGGTAGCGCCTTGGCAAATCTCAATAACGAAGGAATGAGGCACGATGTAAAGCTCCAGTCCGCCAATGGTGAGATTGACCGATCCATAGGCACCAACAAGCGAAACCGCGGCGTTAACAGCAAAGGCAAGCGCGAGAACACGGATAAGCCGCACATGCGTCTTGGTAAAGGGCGAGACGCCTCGCGAGATGTTACGGCTGATCCCGCACAGAACGACAAGCGAAATACCCATAACAAGCGCCATGCACAGTCCGCTTGGGATAACGATGCACCCGCCATCGAGAAGCGTCACGACACCGAAAGAATCGACAGAAGCAACGTTTGCAACCGCATACCAGATCACGTAAACAACCAACACGGCAAAAGCGACGAGCATCCCTGCAAAAACGGCTGCCATGCAAAAACCGAGCTTCCTGATATTTTCGCCCGCCTTGGCCATACGCTGAACGCTGTTGGACATACACTCACCCTCATCGACTCTATCGTTATTCGAACGGTTTATCGAACAACGATATGGATTGCATGCGGAAAGCCCCGACAGTGTGCATAGGCAATTCACTAATCAGAAGAGGTGAGCGTGGATTTTTGGACACGTATCGAACGAGCGTGGATAATCTCCCACTTTGAGGCCGCCACCGGGCCTAAAACGGGAGATTATCCACGCTCATAGTCATCAAGGCTCACAGCCTCTTACTCGGCCGCCTCGCGCAGAGCCGACATCGTAGCCGCATATTGCTGCTGCAACGCATGCATCCCCTCGCGGGCGCCGTCAACGGCATCAGCGCCGCGCAGCGCTTCGGTTACCACGACCGCCGGCTCGTACAGATTATCGAATCCCAGGTTCTGGCTCACGCCCTTGAGCGTGTGCGCTGCCATAAACGCACTCTCGGCGTCTCCTGCCGCCATGGCAGCCTCCAGCTTGTCCATGCTCTCGTCATCCAAAAACTTGAGGGCAAAGCGGGCAAGCATTTCCCCGCCCATCAGCCGAGCGCACGCGTCGTCATAATTAGCGCCGATCTTCTCATACGCCTCACGCATGGAAATCATGGATTAAAAACTCCTTTGGTCAAACTAAATCGTGGGAAACGCGACGACGTCGGCGGGGCGTGCCAACGTCTCGGCAATTTGGTCTTGCACCTCGAGCAGGCAATCGAGCAGCAGCGGGTTAAAGGTGCCGCACTTACCGTCCAGGATCATCTGGATCGCCTCCTCGTGCGGGATAGCGTCCTTGTACACGCGCACGCTCGTCAGTGCATCGTACACGTCAGCCACCGAAACCACCTGCGCGGCGATGGGAATTTCGTCGCCCTTAAGGCCATCGGGATAACCCTTGCCGTCCCAGCGCTCGTGATGCCAACGCGCAATCTGGTACGCATATTCCATAAGCGCATTGCCGGCGTGATGGCTGCCCAGCTCGAGCAGCATGTTGGCGCCAATCGTGGTATGCGTCTTCATAATCTCGAATTCCTCGGGCGTGAGGCGCCCGGGCTTGTTGAGGATCGCATCGTCAATCGACATCTTGCCGATATCGTGCAGCGCCGAAGCCAGGGCGATCGTGGAGCGTTCCTCATTGTCGAGGGAGATCGTGCCGCTACGCTGGACCAGATAGCCAAGCAGCAGCTCGGTCAGCTTTTCGATGTTCGTAACGTGCCTACCGCTCTCGCCGTTGCGAAGCTCCATGACGCCGGCCATGATGTCGATGAGCATGCGACTGTTCTTGACGCGCTCGTTGTACTGTTGGGACAGCAGGTTCGTCAGGCGGCGCTGTTTGGCGTACAGGCGGATGGTGTTGCTTACGCGGCGGCGCACGACACGGGAGTCAAACGGGCGGTTGATATAGTCCGAGGCGCCCAGCTCGTACGCGCGCAGAACCGCATCATCGGAATCTTCGCTCGAAATCATGATGACAGGCAGATTATCGATACCCGATCGGCGCGACAGATCGGCCAGCACCTCAAAGCCGCTTATGCCCGGCATCACAATGTCCAGCAGCACGAGCGACAACTCATCGCCATAGCGGTCGACCATGTCGAGCGCCGCACGACCGTTATCGGCCTCGAGGATGCAATGCTCGTCCTTGAGCATCTCGCTGAGAATGGCTCGGTTCATCTCGGAGTCATCGGCGATAAGCACCAAAGGCTTTTCGCTTTGGAAGGCCTCGATGGAATCGGCATCGGTCACGACCGTACCGGCTTTTGCCTTAGCGCGGCTCAGTAACTGAGCAGCGCGGCCAACGCCCTCATCGACCGTCTCGCCATGAATGCGAACGCCACCAACACATGCCGTCAAGCTCACGTACTCATGGCCCGGAATAATCGTGGAATGAACGGCATCGGACACCTGATGCAGGCGACGGGTGAAGTCATCGGAGGGAATATTGGGCATGACAACCACAAACTTGTCGCAGCCATAGCGCACAAGCTCGTCAGTCGAACGGATTCCGCTGCGTATGGCTGTCGCCACAGCACCGAGCGCAAGGTCGCCGGCATGACGGCCACACGTATCGTTGAAGACCCTAAAATCATCAAGGTCGATCACCGCAACGCCGGCATTCACGCGGGTGCTACGGAGCTTTTCCTCGTAATATCGGCGATTGCGCACATTCGTCAGCACGTCGGTGTAGACAAGGTCCTCTTCTGCGGCCTCTTGCTCATCGATCGGACGCACCATCAGCAAGACGTGAGGCTCGCCCTCGACCTTCAAAGGGCGTAGACGGGCGCGGTACTCAGTGCCATCATTGAGCAGTTGCTCCGACACCTCATCGGAGTCTGCCAAAGCCTCAAGACTTGACTGACGCAGACAAGGACACCGATCACCGGCGAGCAGGCAGTTAGGCTCACTCTTAATCTGATCGGCCGACAGCAAACGCACCACGGGGTAGGTCTTCGCGACACGGGCGACCTCGGCGGCAGCCTCCTCGTCGGTTAGATTGACCTCGTGATTATTGAGCATATGGGGCCCTTTCGATAGTTTCGCATGGTAGCGGTGGGTTCCAAATGTTACAAGGGTAACACCTTGCCGATGCAGGTAAGCACGTGAATGCTGCCACATTCTTATGAGTTGGCAGACGGCGCGATTGAAGCCGCAGACGCGAGGTTTTGAGCACGTTTGTTAATACGGCCGAAACGTTTGCGGATGAAGCCTGCTTTGGCTATTGCGGATGCTAGAGCCCCAGGATGCCACGGACAGCCCGGGCAGCCGCTGCCGGGCGATCGCGCAGACCGTTATGCGCGCCCGGGATCGTCACGAGAGGGCAATCGAGATATTCGGCAGCCGCTCGCGTGCCAGCCTCGCGGGGCGTGCCAATCGAGAGCTCGCCTAGGAGCACGGCGGCCACCGTTTTCGACGCGCGAACGCTATCCCAATCGGGAACGCAGGTCATAGTAATCCCGTATTCGTTTGCCATGAAACTGCGGCCGTTGCGCAGGGCATGCTTGGCTTCTGCCTCGGTCGTTCCAGGAGCCTCGGGGTCCAAGTCGCCGAGGGCTCCCAAGAAAAGCCGGAGCGCCCTTGAAACCTTTCCAGCCGCAATCATATCGAGCAAAACCGGAGCTGCGCCCATGCCGACGCCTTCGGCCGACACAGCCGGCTCATGCAGAATCGCACGGGCGACGAGATGGGGTTCAGTGCGAAGAAGCTCCAGCGCCACCAACGTACCGGCGCTGTGCGCAAGCACATTTGTCGGAGCGCCAACGTGTTCGATCACGGCCTGCAGGTCGGCGGCCTGAGCGGCAAGATCATAGCTGCCGTCTGCCGCTTCGCTGCTGCCACCACAGCCGCGGCGGTCGTAGGCAATGACGCGGTAGTCACAGGCGAGCTCGCGGGCGATACCGTCAAAAAAGACGCCGTCAACACAAGCGCCGTGCACGCACACCAAGGCAGGAGTATCAGGCGACACATCCGGGCCGGCATATTCGCGACAGGCAATCGTGGTGCCCGCATTCTCGACCGTAAAATCCATGTTGTGCCCCCATCATCAATGCTCATCCAGTTGCACGTCAGCACGGTTGGATGGACCCGCATTGCTTTACGCCTTGTTAACAGATTAACTGTACCCGACCCGAGGCTTTTCATGGCACGGCATCATGAGCGACGTGAAAAAACGAAACTTGTAAAGCAAGAGCCCACACCTTGCTTTGGAGCCGATGCTATGCTTAGGCACAATTGTCTTGAGGAGCATATGCCTATGTCTACGTTTTTGAATGCCAGCCCCATCTTTGGGCCCGTTCGCAGCCGTCGCCTTGGTCTCTCGCTCGGCGTCAACATGATGCCGGCCAGCGGCAAAATCTGCACGTTCGACTGCATCTACTGCGAGAACGGCCTCAACGCCGAGCGCCCCTGCCATGAGCCGTATAACACGGCTGCCGTGGTACTCGAAGCGCTCGAGGCAAAGCTGCGCGAGATGGCAGCCGAGGGCGAGCTCCCCGATGTGATCACCTTCGCAGGCAACGGCGAGCCCACCGCCGCGCCGGAGTTTCCGCAGGCCATCGCCGGCGCCGTCGCGCTGCGCGACGAGCTTGCCCCAAACTCCAAGATCGCCGTGCTCTCCAACGGCACACGCGCCGACCGTCCCCAGGTACACGATGCGCTCATGATGGTCGACGACAACATTCTTAAGCTCGATACCGTCGACCCGGCGTTTATCCAGCTGCTCGACCAGCCTGTTGGCCCCTACGACGTCGAGCACCAGATTGAGACGTTCGAAAGCTTTGACGGTCACGTTATTATCCAGACGATCTTTTTGACCGGTGAGTATCAGGGCAAGCCCATCGACAACACCGGCGAGGAGTACGTTGCCCCCTGGCTCGTGGCGCTTGAGCGCATTCGCCCGCAAGAAGCGACCATCTACACGGTGGCGCGCGAGACACCGGTCGCCGGCCTTGCTAAAGCGGCGCCCGAGGTGCTCGACGCCATTGCCGCGCGCGTCCAAGCCCTCGGCATTCCCTGCCAGGTGAGCTACTAGCGCGCAGCTGCCCTGTGAGTGGGCTATACTAGCTGCGAATGAAAGGAAGTTAGCCATGTTTGACAATGGACCCGTGCCCGGCCGCAACGACGCTTGCTGGTGCGGCAGCGGCAAGAAATACAAGAAATGCCATAGCGCCTTTGATGAGCGCCTCGAGCGCTTGTGGGAAGAGGGCTGGGAGGTTCTGCCCCGCACGCTCTACAAGACACCCGCCGACATCGAGGGCATCAAGCGCTCGGCCGCCATCAACGTGGGCGTGCTCGACTACGTAGGCGAGCACATCGCCGCGGGCATGACCACCAACCAGATCGACCAGATGATCTACGACTACACCATCGAACACGGTGGCACGCCGGCTGACCTCAACTATGAGGGCTACCCCAAGAGCGTGTGCACCTCGATCAACGACGTGGTCTGTCACGGCATCCCCTGCGATACGGACGTGCTGCACGAGGGCGACATCATCAACGTGGACTGTTCCACGATCCTAGACGGCTACTTTAGCGACTCGAGCCGCATGTTCTGCATCGGCGAGGTCTCGGCCGAGCGCCAGCGCCTGGTCGATGTCACCCGCGCCAGCGTGGAAGCGGGTCTGGCGGCCGTCAAGCCATGGCTGCCACTGTCCGTTATGGCCGAGGCCGTGCAAAAGACCGTCGAGGACGCCGGTTTTAGCGTGGTGCGCGAGTACGGCGGACACGGCATCGGTAAGGAGTTCCACGAAGACCCATTTGTGGGCTTTACCACCGAGGCGCCCGATGTGGATACCATCATGGCCCCGGGCATGGTCTTTACCATCGAGCCTATGGTCAATGCCGGAGCGCCCGACATCAAGATTAGCAAGGGCGACGGCTGGTGCGTGCGCACCAAGGACGGCAGCGATTCGGCCCAGTGCGAGGTACAGCTCGTGGTGACCGAGGACGGCTACGAACTGCTCAGCTGGTAGCCGTGGATGCGCCGGGCTACGCGATGGATATGTTAACCATCACGAAGCCCGGCGTTTTTTAGCGTTTTACCTGGTAAAACCTGCCAAAATAAACCTGTCCCTTTTTGGCAGGTCGAGCGGAGAGGACTGTTTGTGAACATCCTGGTTTTGCTGCCCGTCAATGACCGCCATCGCGCAATTCTTGAGTCGAGCGCTCCGGGCGAGGACTTTATCTACACGAGCGCCGACGCCATCACGCGCGAGCAGGTCGCCGACGCCGACGTGATCTTGGGCAACATCGACTCTGACATGCTCACGGCATGCGAGCATCTCCAGCTGCTGCAATTGCAGACCGCCGGCTATGACGACTACCTTGCCGCCGGCACCGTGCCGGCCGACGCCAAACTGTCTTGCTCGGTGGGCGCCTACGGTCAGGCTGTGAGCGAGCACATGTTTGCCATGGTCCTTTCCATGATGAAGCGCCTGCCCGGCTATCACGACTTGCAGCGCGAGCATCGCTGGGAGGATTTGGGGCCGGTCACCTCGCTCAAAAACGCCAATGTGCTGGTGCTGGGCGCGGGCGATGTCGGTGGCCACTTCGCCACGCTCTGCCGCAGCATGGGCGCGCACGTCCGCGGCATCAAGCGCCATCCGCTCGTCTACCCCATTGTGTTTGAGGACATGGACGGCATGGATGCCCTGCCCGAGCGCCTGGCCGAGGCTGACATCGTTGCATCCTTTATGCCGAGCACACCCGAGACCCGCGGCCTGGCGAACGCCGAGTTCTTCGCCGCGATGAAACCGGGTGCCTTCTTTGCCAACGGCGGCCGCGGCGATCTTGTGGTCGCCGACGACTTGGTTGCCGCTCTGGAATCGGGACATCTCGCCGGCGCCGCGGTCGACGTCACCGACCCCGAGCCGCTGCCTGAGACAAGCCCCCTGTGGGATGCGCCCAACATGCTCATCACGCCGCACGTCTCGGGCTGGTTCCACCTAGCCGCCACGCTCAACAACGTCGTCGACATCGCCGCGGAGAACCTGCGTCATCTGCAAGCCGGCGAGACCCTGCGCTGCTGGATCGAACATTAGGGTTCCGCCGTTCTAACGAACGGCGGACCGGCCGACGCTGCGCGCCGCCCAGGGCGACAATTTGTCATTCAAAAGGCAAGGCATGACCAGAAGGTCTATGCCTTGCCTTTTTCATGCCAACTTGTTCGCCCTGGACACCGCTCGCTGACGTTTGCTCAACCTGCGGCGCTTTGCTGGCGCGGCCCTACCTGTGGACTCTCGCTGACCATTATTCGACCAGAGGGGTCTAGCGCTATTTAAGCGTTGTTAGATAGTTTCTTGCGTTTTCGACGTTCATTGCTGGGACGGGAGCATGCGAACAGAGCTTGACATCGTTGGTGACCAGTAAATCTGCTTGAGCGCGTATCGCTGCCGCAATGATTAAATCGTCTTCGTAATCGCTATGGAGCTCACGCTGTCTGCTCGCCATCCAGATGTCGCTCAGGTCACAGGGCACTGGCGTGGCAAGCTGCGACAGCACGCTAAGACAATCCCATGCAAGCGAAGTCGCTACCGTAGCGGCATACTGGGAAAGCGAACCGTGCTCTCGCCGATACCATGCCTTATGTTCACTTGAAATCAAATAGAACAGGTCTTTGGACGATGTCGCCGCGTACAGCAAATCAACCTGTGCCGTGCATGCATCGCGTAAAAACTCAATCGCCACCGAACGACCACGTCGTGAGGGAATGAAGTAATCGAGCCACACGTTGGCGTCAACCAAGATGCGCTTTGGAGTCTCACTCATAGAGCCAGCTCATCTCCTCGCCATAGCGATCCGCATAGGCATTCCGTTTGAGCTCTTCGTCGTCCGATGGCTGAGCCTTGACCATATCGATTCCCGACTCACAGCAAGCGGCAGCGAACAGCTTCGACCCCTGATCCATGAGCTCGAGCTTACGTTTGGCGGCCTTTTCGCGCTCGCGCTGTTCCGCCCGGGCACGACTGGGCAGCAGGATATCCTCGAGCGCACCGGGGCGATCGGCCAGCGACGCTGCAAGCTGCCAGAGCGCTCGCACCGCTTGGCTCGGCGTCATACCGGCCTTGGAGAGAGCAGCGTCGCCGCTCCTTTTAAGATCGGCATCGAGACGCACGTTGATCTGAGCGGCCGTTGTAGTCATGATCCCTCCTTACCACTCCAAAATCATCATAAAACACTATGTTAAATACGTAAAGCATGTATAGCATTTTGAAGCATAGCCGTATCCTGCGCACCAAAAGCCGCCGAGGCGCACTGCACCTCGGCGGCTACGCATCACCGATGTAGTTCGGTTTTACCCTTTGCATTTGCCCAGATAAAACCTGCCAAAATTAACATCCCTTTTTGGTAGGTTTTAGAGCTCAACGCTTTCGGCGCCGTTGATGTTCAGGTCACGCTCGTAGAAGGCCGTGAGGGCGCGGATGGCGTATACCACGTCGCGCACGCCACCGGTCTCGTAGCTAGAATGCATGGCCAGCTGAGGCAGGCCCACGTCCACGGCATGCATGCTCGCCTGCATATTGGACAGATTGCCGAGCGTGGAGCCGCCGGCCATGTCGCTCTTGTTGGCGAAGGCCTGCGTGGGCACGTCGGCGTCATCGCAGATGGCCTGGAACACCGCGCGGCTAAAGGCATCGGTGCAGTAGTGCTGGTTGGCGGCTTCCTTGATGACGATGCCGCCGTTGAGCACAACCTGGTTGCGGGCGTCGCACTTCTCGGCGTGGTTGGGGTGCACGGCATGCGCGTTGTCGCAGCTCACGAGCATCGAAGCGGCAAGCGCACGGTGGTACGACTCATCGTCAAAGCCCAGCGATCCGTTGATGCGGCGCAGCGCGTCGGCCAAGAACGTCGACATGGCGCCCTGCTTGGTCTCGGAGCCAACCTCCTCGTTATCGAAGCAGCAGAAGACCGAAACGTCGTGCGCATTCTCGGCACCCAAAAATGCCTGCAGCGAGGTGTAGGTGCAGGCCAGGTCGTCGAGCTTGGGCGTCGAGATAAACTCGTCGGCCCAGCCCCAAATGCGCGCATCCTGACGATTGACCAGGAACAGATCGCGGCCCAGAATCTGCTCGGGCTCAACGTCCAGCTCTTCGGCGATCAGGGCATCGAAGTCACCCTGCTTAAGCTCGCCGGCGCTGATGAGCGGGCACAGGTCGACAGCTCGGTTGGGCGCAAAGCCCTCGTTAACGCCACGATTCATATGGATGGCAAGGCTCGGGATAATGGCAACTTCGCGCTCGGTAGCGAGCAAGCGGCTCTCGATACGGTCGCCCTCGCGCACCAGCACGCGGCCCGCAAGTGCCAGCGGGCGATCGAACCAGGTGTAGTCGATCATGCCGCCGTAGGCCTCGGTGTTCAGGCGCAGCGTCTCGCCCGCGCCGTCGAGCTCGGGCACGGCCTTAACCTTAAACGTCGGCGAATCGCTGTGTGACGCCGTGAGTTGAAAATGATAGTCGCCGGCAACGCCGTCCTCGCCCCACGTCGCGGCCAGGTCCTCGCCCACCTTAAAGGCAACGACGCTCGAGGTGTTGCGCTGCGTGTAATAACGCCCGCCCGGTTCGATATCCCACGCCGCATTCTCGGGCAGGTAGGTAAAGCCCGCCTCGTCGAGCTCGGCCATAATGGTCGCCGCCGTATGGAACATGCTGGGGCATGCCTCGATAAAGTCGATAAGGTCGTTGGCGGCCTCGATATCGTCGGCCGTCACATGCACGCGCTCGGGCGTTTCCTGATCCGTCATGCTCTCCCCTTTCGCTGGGTTGATGGTCCCCTCCAGCATACCCCGCCACGCCAGTGCCGCACTCTTCATTCCGTGCTTAATTCCGCACCGCTCACCAAGTTGAGCCATCATGCCCGCGCTCCTTTTGCGACAATTGCGCCAACAGGACGAGAGGAGCCGTCATGAAGCCACGTAACATTGCCATCGCCTGCGGTGTCGCGGGAGCCGCCGTCGGCCTTGCCGCTGCCACCGGCATCGTTTACCGCAAGCAAATCAAGTCCGTCGCGTCGCTCAAACGCTTGACCGACTATGCGGATGGCTATGACCTGTACGCAATCGACATCGCCTACGGCTACGATCTTGATCGCATCATCGCCGCTGGCGTGTGCGACGATCAGGCCTACATCGATGCCGTGGTGGCGCAGGTGCTGCCCGGTGCGCCGGCACATGTCCAGGCGCCCCAGTTTGCCTGCAGCGCTTTTGCCGCCGTAGATGCCGAAGGCCGCGTGCGCACCGGTCGCAATTACGACTTTAAGGACGACACCTCGGTGCTGCTGGTGCGCAATCACCCACGCGGCGGCTATGCCTCCATCGGGTTTGCCGCCCTTAACAACCTGGGCGATAACACTCCGCTTGACTCCGTCGCCGGACGTGCCGCCGCACTCATGGGCCCGTTTACCCAGCTCGACGGTGTTAACAAATGCGGCGTGTCCATTGCCGTACTCACTCTGGATTCCAAGCCCTGTGACCAGGACACGCAACGCCCCGTCATCAACACTTCGCTCGCCATCCGTCTGGTGCTCGACCGCGCGGCCACCACGCAGGAGGCCGTCGACCTGCTTTCTGCCTACGACATGCACGCCATGGCCGGACGCGACTATCACTTCTTTATCAACGACGCCGCCGGTGACGCGCGGGTGGTGGAGTGGGATCCGCGCGATCCCGACCGTGCATGCAAGGCGACGCCCGTACGCCAGGTCACGAACTTCTACGCCTGCTATGGCGACGAAGTGCTGCCCAACCAAAAGAATGGCGAGCTGGGCCATGGCAAGGAGCGCGCCATCGCCATCGCCGATGTCCTCGACGCCCATACCGGCGCCCAAGACGAGGCAGTCGCTTGGAAGGCCCTACGCGCTGCGGCGCAAGAGCCCAATCCGGAAGACATCACCAGCAACACGCAGTGGTCGGTCGTCTTCGACAACACCGAGCCCGCTGCCGCCATCACGCTGCGCCGCCACTGGGGCGACGTCGACGCCTTCGCGCTGTAAGGAGCTGGCACCGTCGTCCTTACGCTCGCCTGACGTTGCTTACATTTCTATACGCTTGAGCTAACACGTTTTACCCCCGCATCAACAGTGTGCGGGGGTAAACTTATGCGCATGTTATAACTTGCCCGGAAGGATTCATCATGCTCAGGATCGGTCTTCTTACCAGTGGCGGCGACTGCCAGGCGCTCAACGCCACCATGCGCGGCATTGTCAAAACGCTTATGACCAATAGCAAAGAGCCTATCGAAATCTATGGTTTTGAGGATGGCTACCAGGGCCTTATCTACAGCAGGTTCCGCGTCATGACGCCCGCCGATTTTAGCGGCATCCTCACCCGCGGCGGCACCATCCTGGGCACGAGCCGCACGCCGTTCAAGCGCCTGGACATTCCCGAGGCCGACGGCGTCGAGAAGGTGCCCGCAATGGTCCACACCTATCATAAACTGCAGCTCGACTGCCTGTTTATGCTGGGCGGCAACGGATCCACCAAGACCGCCAACCGCCTGCGCGAAGAAGGCCTCAACGTTATCGCCCTGCCCAAGACCATCGATAACGACACCTGGGGCACCGAGTTGACGTTTGGCTTTACGAGCGCCATCGACGTCGCCACCAAGTGCATCGACGACATCCACACCACTGCCTCGAGTCACGGCCGCGTGTTTGTCATCGAGATCATGGGCCACAAGGTCGGTTGGATTCCGCTGTATGCCGGCGTCGCGGGCGGCGCGGACGTCATCTTGATTCCCGAGATCCCCTACGACATGGACAACGTCATCAAGACCATCGAGCATCGCATGGAGACCGGCAGCCGCTTTACCATCGTAGCCGTCGCCGAGGGCGCTATCTCCAAGGAGGACGCAGCGCTGCCCAAGAAGGAGTACAAGAAAAAGCTCGCCGAGCGCACGAGTCCGTCGATCGTCTACGACATCGCCAAGGAGATCGAGGCCAAGACTGGTCGCGAGACCCGCGTCGCCATCCCCGGCCACACGCAGCGCGGCGGCCAACCCGACGCCCAGGACCGCATCTTTGCGACCCAGTGCGGCGTCGAGGCGGCACTGGGGTGCCTACGCGGCGAGTTTGGCTACATGATTGCCCTGCGTGACGGCAAGATGTGCCACATGCCGCTCGAGGAGGTCGCCGGCAAGCTCAAGTTTGTCGACCCCCAGAGCGACCTGGTGCGCGAGGCCAAGGCGCTGGGCATCAGCTTCGGCGACGAATAGCCTCGGCCGAAACTGCTCTCATCGGAGACCCCAGGGCTTACATCCCAAATCGTCCTCGGACATGTCAGGACCCCGCCGTGCGCTTCGCGCGGCGGGGTCCTTCCGTCCTGCGGAAAGATTTGGGATGTAAGCCCTGAGGCCTCCTGCGGTAACTAGGGAGGCCGAGGCTATTCGTCTTCTTGCTGCGGGTGCGTGGGCTGAGATTTTGGGATGTTGCAGGCTCTTAGCTGAGAGTAGCACTGACATTTGTCCTGAAATGGCTGGTCGTTAGGGGTTGCTACCGGTAGTTGCGGTAGGGTTGGGGCAGATTCTAACTAGAAATGGTGGTCGCTACCGGTTGTTCTCGGCATACTCGGCTCATTCGATTACGGTCACCACATGAAAGGAACTGTCATGGATCTTGCGATGGCACAGCGGCTCGTCGATCGCCGCAAGGCTGCTGGGCTTTCTCAGGAGGCGCTTGCCGCCCAGCTGGGTGTGAGTCGTCAGGCTGTCAGTAAATGGGAGCGCAGCGAATCCTCTCCCGATACCGATAACCTTATTGCGCTCGCCGCGCTGTATGGCGTGTCGCTGGATGAGCTGCTGTATGGGGAGGCGGTGGATAGCACTGACGACTCGCAGGCTGATGATGAGGCGCAGAACAGCAACGCCGGCACCAAAGCTTCAGATAAGGCTGAGGAGGCTGAGGCTTCTACTGAACACGCTGATTGCAGCGATAAGCCACTTGTCGATATTTCCCTCGCGCGCGGCATCCACGTTATTGACCCCAACAAAGGCGAAGAGGTTCATGTTGGTTGGAGCGGCATCCATGTGACCAACGAGCGCAAGGGTGAAGAAGTCCATGTGGGGCCAGACGGATTGTATATCGATACGCTTGAGGACGATGGGCATAGCGTGCATACCAATGACGATGGCACCGTCACCATCGACGGCGAGACGTTTTCCAGCTGGAAGGAGGCGCACGACAAGCTCGACCATCATGGCAAGCATTTCCACACCAAGGTCGGACGTGCATGGAACAAATTCCCCTTCCCCGCACTTGTCGCTCTCGCCTATCTGGTGCTCGGCATTGTCTACAGCACATGGGCTACGGGCCTCTTCCTCGTCTTTTTGATTCCCGTCTATTACGCGCTTGGCGACTTTATCGATCAACGCCGCTTATCTAAGCTGATCGATGTCGTCTATTCAGTCAGTGCCGAGACATGGTTCCTCTACATGTGGCTCTGCCTGGGGCAACCCCATCCCGCCTGGGTAATACTCATCACCATCCCGGTCGTAAAAGCACTCATGCGTTGGTGCCGTAAACAATGGAAGTGCCGCAAACAGGCCTAAACCACCCCAACCAGCCAGCGCCACTCATCCGACACCGCCTGCCCCTTCCAAGTTGCGGTGAGATAGGGACTGTTTTGAAGCTCCAAAGCGCCAAACAGTCCGTATATCACCGCAACTTACAAACAACTGGGTCAGTTCCGGCACGGAGATTAGCATTGAGCTGACCGCGCGCCAAGAAAAGGGCCTATTTACTACGTTTAACTCGAGAGGGCCGACCATACCCGCCTTTTCCGAAAATTGGCAAGCCCTCTACCTGCGGTTTTAATTTCATAATCTTTGTCACGGTCGAGGGTGTGGTAGCAAACGTAGTAGATAGGCCCATTTTGTGGCATACGACCCATACAAGCCCAATCTCGAAGGCTAAAGAGAGCCTCTCATCCACGCCTGTGAGCGAAAACCAAATAGAATGAAAGGCAAATGGAAAGCCCGTTTGACGAGCGGAGGACATATGCGCGACGTAGCCGAAAGCGACTGGAAGCTATTTAAGAAAATGCTTCCTCAATGGCAAGAACGTTATATGGAAAAGCTCATCGCCCAGTACGTTGAGATGCTGAACGGCGACAGCGAAGCGTCCAGTAGATTTTGGACACTAGAAGAGCGCCTCAATAGAGACAAGCTGTCCTCAGGCGTAATTGCAAACGACATTCGCCGCAGCACAATGCACCGCGAGATAGCCAATTTGCTTATCGACAGCGTGATCACCCTTGACGACCTTGACGGTTTTACCGAGGACATTAAGAGCTATGCGCAACACTGGATTGGCCAGTAAGAGCACTGAACGACAGACATCCCCAGCAAAACGGGGCGAACGCCGGGCCACCTAACTTGTACCCGTCTTTTCTGCTTGGTACTCTGCATAACTCTTTCCCTTGCTGCCCTTGCCGGGAACGACGACGGACAAGCCATTCTCCCGGCACAACTTGTCGCTCATGTTCCGTATGCCGTAATAGCTCCTTTTGTTGGAATTGTATTTGTGGTGGTCTACGAAGTTTACGGCGCAGAAAATAATGTGATTGTGGACGTGTCCTTTGTCAATGTGCGTCGTGAGTACATACTCATGCTGCCCCTTTGTTACCGCGTCGGCAAGCTGCTTCCCGATTTCGTGGGCTTTCTGATAATCGACTTCCCCCGGCTCAAAGGACTGTATCAGATGAAAGGCTAAATTGTTCCCCTTTTGGAGTGCTTGCGACAGGGTATATTCAAACTCAATATCTGCCGTTTCATAGGAGCAGCCGAAAGATGACACAAGCATTTTCCCGTCCGTCTTGTCCGGGTTTTCGATATAGTCAAGGGCTTTGCTTAGAGTGCTTTTAATAGGCTTAATCTTTGTAACCGCCATATCTCCGCAAGCACCCCCTTTATTTCCTCTATGTCCTCTTGGTATGCGTTCCCCGTCGCGTTTACGCGGCGTGCTATCTGGTTGACGTTGACACCGATTTTCTGTATCTCTGCGGTCATTGCCTTTATGTCGGCGTGGTCTATCTGAATGATATACCCGTCAATGGCAATCTTCCGCAGATATGCCGCCATGTTCCGGGTGGGTACGAGCTTCATTTTTTCCAGTATTAAATCCCGTTCCGCTTCCGTCACTCTGAATTTGATTTGCACCGTCCTTTTGCGTCCGTCCATGTGTTCGCTCCTTTCCTTTCCGTTCCGAGGGTTTGGGACACTTCCCAACAAGCAATTTTCAACCGACGCGCCGCAGCGCGGGAGGGCGAAAATACGGAAGTGGGTACCCGCTTCCTATGCTTGCTACGAATGTTTTTATCTTTTAGGCTCTTATCCCTTACTACGGAGAAAAAGCGATTTTGCCAAACTTCCGCAAAAGAAAAACGCTGCAATCTCAAAAAAAGATTACAACGCTTTCTAAATCCTGTTCAGTTTTAAGCCGGACATTCCTATTCGCCCTCTTTTTCGACTTCGGAAATCTCTTTTGCCGTTGCGGTCACAATCCGTATGCCCGTATCGCTCATATCGTCAAGGAGCGCGTCAAGCTGCCGCCGCTGCGTGTCCTTTGCGGCGGGCGTGTCTAACAGGAATTGGTCTACGGATATATGGTAACGCTGTATCAGCTCAAAGAATATCTGTAAACTTGGGTGCTGCCCCTTGTTCTCAATGTTCGCAAGGTAACGCGGCGAGATAAACATTTCGTCGCCTACTTTCTTGCGGCTCTCTTTGCGTCCTTCACGCGCTGCCTTTATCGCTGCCCCAAAAGCCTTGAAGTCGTATCGTGGTACTGGTCTTTTTGCCATAGTTATTCACCCTCTTACATTTTACTGTTCCCCTTTCTTCTTGGATATGTCTACACAATTCAATCAGTTAGGGTTGATTTTCAATCTCAACGCAACAGCCTGAACGGGTCCCGCGTTTCCGCAGCTAGCGCAACGCGGGAATAGCTCCCGGCACCTGGCCGTCGCCTCGTTTCCGCAGGTGGAGAGGCTGTGGAGGCCGGTGCCACCATGCCGCCGCCGCATGCTCCGCCGGCCCGCCGCGCAGCCGTTCCGGACTCAGCGCAACGGGCCCTCCGGCCCATGTCCCGGCCCGCCGCCTATCCCGCCAGCGGCCCCTCGCCCCTCGCGGCCCTGGCCCTGTCGATGCAGCCGGGCGTGAGGTCGAGCTCGCCGGGCGCCAGCTCCTCTATCCCGAACGCGTCCATGAGGGCGGAGGCGTCCTCGCCGAGGGCCATCCGCAGCACGCGCGCCGGCGTCAGGAACCCGAGCGCCCCCCTGTTAGCGTCAATATATTTTTCACCATTTTCACCAACGTAT
>NZ_QSGH01000025.1:0-18954 GCF_003468085.1 Collinsella sp. AM41-2BH | reverse complement strand
CGAAATTTATCGGTGGCCCACTTCAGACTGTAATGGGGCGATTCCTTGATCGCTCACTTAATCTAATGGGATAGTTAGTGAGGCCGGAGCAAAAGCTCCGGCCTCCTTATATAAGGGCTCGGCAAAGCCGAGCCACTAAATTTATATCAGCCCCAGAACATATTTGAGAACTGTTCCCGGAGTACATACTCCTAGGGCCGGAATGAGGTCGCTTTCCAACGCATTCCGCAGGGGGCGGCATTATTTTGTAGCGCGAAGCGCGGATCAAAATAATGCCGCATGCCCGAGGACGCGTTGGAAAGCGACCTCATTCCTGCCCGAACAGGTCGGTCTACCTGCGCATTTACAAATTCGTAAACTTTTTTGAAAAAAGTGCTTGCACAGTTCTCGAATCATAGGTTATTATCTTCCTCGTTGAACGCGCGGGTCCAACAAAACGAACCGCGAATCAACAACATAGCATGTCGGAGTGGCGGAATTGGCAGACGCGCTAGCTTGAGGTGCTAGTGACCGCTTTTTGGTCATGCGGGTTCAAGTCCCGCCTCCGACACCATCGCATTTGAGAAGCCTCTTCGGAGGCTTTTTTGTTACCGATAGACGGTGAGGTCCACGATGGAAACGCTTGAACGCAACGAGTGGGCAGACGTTGCCCAACTAGTCGAGATCACGAGCGATGCTGTCATCATCTGCGAGCTCGACGGAACCATTCTGCATGTGAATAATCGCTTACTTGGTTTGATGTGCGAGGAACGCGCCGACGTCATCGGCGGAGATGTTAAAGACGTCCTGTACTCGTCCGCTTTTGAACGTGCGACGGAACATCGTCTGCCATTTGAAACTGATGGCTCCGAGAACGAACTGATGCTCAAGCTGAGTGACGGCTCTTTTATTCCCGTCTTGGTTCGTGCGGGCTCCGTAACGCCTCCACACATCTTTGGGCGCCGCGCACCACGTGTCCTGGTGGCGCTTCACAGTATCGAGGAACAGTATTCTCACGACCGGCAACTCAAGCGTGCGCTTTCGGAGCTTAGAGTGGCGAACAAGCGCCTCTCTGGCACGCTCTCGGTCATTATGAGTACCGTGGGCTCCGATGAGCTGCCCAGCCTACTTGATACCGTTTTGAACCAGCTTGTAGGAACGCTCGATGCTTCGGGTGCCGCTATCTATTTTTCTGAGAGCGGTGGTTTTAAGCTCCGCGGTGTTTCCAAGGAGCTGCTCGACAGCTACCTGCCCGAGTTTTTGCCGTATGGCGCTGGCATTCCGACGTATGTTCTTCGTGAGTCGCGTGCCTGTCGCTTGTCGATTCAACAGGACCTTGAGGGTGATAAGGTCGCCTCCGGTATGTTCATGGATCTGGACAATCGTTCTAAGCACCTGTTGCGCATGCAGGATATGCCTCCGTACCGCAGCGAGATCTGTCTTCCCGTTTTTTACGGTACGCAGATCCTTGGCGTGCTGGAAGTTGGTTGGAAACGCCCTCAGGCACCGCTCGCCTATGACGTTAATGTGCTCGAGGTCATTTGCGATTACCTGTCTATCCAGCTGGTCGGCATGGCATCGAGCCTTCGCTCCCGTCGCACGGCCGAGCTTGGCCGCTCGCTCAATGTCTTGCGTGACGAGTTGTTTACCTTTCTAGACGATTCCGCCGCGGCTACCCAGGCGGTATCGTCCGAGATCTGCAATATGCTCAACTGCCATTTTTGTCCTATTGAGTATGACGCCAGTCTGGATTCCTACGTCATAGATTTTGAAGGCGGCAGTCGCGTTGCTTTGCCGGACGATCCCGAGAAGCTTTTCTTTTCCACGACGGCGCCAGCGGCACGTCTGGGGGCTGGCCCTGATGGCTTTGAGGCATCTGTTTTGGGCGGCACGAGCGCCGAGGACCTTAAACACGTCCGTATAACTCGCGTTGACGAATCGATGCCTATGGGAGGCTGGCTTAGGGCGCATGGCCTGCCTTGCCAGGGTCTCTACGTCGACGCCGGCATCGAGGCGGGGCGCCCGCGCTCTGAGGGCGATGGCAAGCACAGTAACGACGCGATCGTTCCTGCTTCTGTTGCGAAGGGCCCGACGACGCGCGCGCTGCTGCTTCGTGATGGTAGCCAAGAGCCGATTGATGACCTTGAATATGACTACTTGGTGCACTTGGCTCATGACTTTGAACTGATCTATGAAGGCGAATCTCAAAAGCGTGAGGAGCGCCATATCGCTCAGACCCTTCAGATTGGCATGAGAAATTCACTGGGGGATGTTCCGGGAATCGCCGCCGATTCGGTGTACCTGTCGGCCACGAACTCGGCGTTGGTCGGCGGCGATTTCTATACGCTCATCCGTCTTCCCGACGATTGCGCCGTCATGATTCTGGGCGATGTGTCTGGCAAAGGCATTGAGGCTGCATCGATGTCCGCGCTCGTCAAGACGGCCCTGACGGCATATGCCTGGGAGGGCGCTGGGCCGGCCCGCATGGCACGCTCCCTTAACAGCATGCTCATGGGCTTTTCAAGGGTCGAGACGTTCGTGACGGCCTTTATCGCCAAGATTGACCTTAAAGCTGGACGTGCAACGTATTGTTCGGCGGGCCATCCTCCGACCATGGTCATCAGGCCAGAGTCGATGCCGCTGGGTGGCGGCGAGGTTCGTGGGGGAGAGGTTGAGCTGCTTGGATGCCAATCGGGGGTAATCGGTGCCTTTGAGAACATGGTGTACGAGACAGGCGTGTTTACGTTCGCTCCTGGTGACATGCTATTTATGTACACCGACGGAACAATCGAAGCACGTGACCGCTCGGGTGCTTTCTTTGGCGAGCAGCGCCTTCGTGACCTTCTGCTCTCTGTCTCGGGTGAGGGCGTATCGGGAATCTGCGGCAAGGTCTTGGGCGAGCTCGACCGATTTACCGAATCGGCGCTGGACGATGACATTGCATTGGTGTCCCTTGAGTTTTTACGGGGTCGTTCATAGACGGCGCTGGGTGGGCTGAATCCGTACGGTTGGGGAAACGAATGCATCGAGTGGGCTTTTTTGGGGAACCATGGTCGTATGAATGAGTGGAATGACATAGCGGTTTTGACGCCACCAGGCGATATCGACATCGCCACGGTGCCTGCGCTGCGTCGGCGGTTGGATGCTTTGATTGGCCGCGGCGTGCGTCGTGTCGTCATCAACTGCCAGGCTGTTAGCTTTATCGATTCGACGGGCTTGGCATTCCTGCTTACGCGCGCTCGTGAGCTCATGAGGCGAGAAGGCCTGCTTTCGCTCGTCAATGCATCAGGTGAAGTTGTTCGCTTTTTGGAGATTGCCCGTCTTGTCGATATTCTTCATGTCGCGGGGCCGGCACGGGAGTCTATTCCCGCCATTCCGGTGGGGGAGCTGCCTCGCTGGAGTAAGAGCGTCGAGGTCCGTCAGGGTATCGAGAATCTTCCATACTACCGACATCGCATCGCCGAACTCCTTGAATCGCTTCCGTTGCGCCGTGACGAGCGCTACGATGTCGCGTTGGCGTCGGGGGAGGCGCTGGGTAATGCCTATGACCATGCGGGCGGTATCGGGTGCGTCCTGACGGTTCAGGCCTATGGCGATCGCGTTGTGGTTGAGGTGCTTGATCGAGGTGCCGGCTATTCTATCGATGAAACGAGCGAACCGGTCGCATCAGAGGAGCGCGGCCGTGGTATCAAGCTTATGCGTATGCTCGTCGATAACGTGGAGGTTGCTCGTCGTACGGACGGCGTCGGTACGCGCGTGCAGATGGTGAAGCTGTTTAGCGGAGCGCTGGAGTCGTGTGCCTAGCCAATCGCTTTAGCGCGTTTAGCTACTAAGAACATGCGGCAGACAAGTTTTTTGAAAAAAGTACTTGCGTCTTTTGGACAACTCGCGTAAATTAATAACCCGCAAGCGGACATGGCTCAGTTGGTAGAGCACAACCTTGCCAAGGTTGGGGTCGCGGGTTCGAGCCCCGTTGTCCGCTCCATTGCATTTCCGGACCGTTTAGGCGGTCCTTTTTCGGCGAAGTGGCCAAGTGGTAAGGCAGAGGCCTGCAAAGCCTTTACCCCCGGTTCGAATCCGGGCTTCGCCTCCAGGCAACATCCGGGCGCTCCGGCGCCCGTTTTGTTTTACATATGCGGACATGGCTCAGTTGGTAGAGCACAACCTTGCCAAGGTTGGGGTCGCGGGTTCGAGCCCCGTTGTCCGCTCCAAACGCAGCAGCCCGACTACTACGGTAGCCGGGCTTTTTCGTACCCATCGCTTGGACTCGAACCCGAGAGGGAGCGAGCGTTAAGCAAACGCGGAGCGTTTGTAGCGAGCTGGCGAGGACGCCGGCAGGCGGCCGAAGCCGGTGCGGATCCGCGAAGCGAATACGCAGACGCCCCGTTGTCCGCTCCAACTATCTTACGCGGTTCTAGCGAACCGCGTTTTTTGTTGACGCTGCGCGAGCCTCGGGCACCCCATCTTGCCCCTCAATCGTCGGTCGCGTACATAAAGTACGCTTCCCTCCTCTTTCGCGGCAACTTGGGGCACCCGGAGCCCGCTCGCTGTCGTGGCCGGAGGAGTGGGCCTTCCGTTCTTTTCACTGATCGATCGATTCGTCCCAGGAGACTCGAACCCGAGAGGGAGCGAGCGTTTGGGGCGTGGCTGTGGCGTTGTTTGCCGCGAATGTCCGCTTTGGGCGTATCATCGTGGGCATCTCGCAAAACCTCGTTGCAAGGGAGACTCATCCCATGGCTACAGAAAAGTCCTCGTCGCGCCCATGGATGTCCGATGCCGCGATCTATCAGATCTATCCGCGCTCGTTTAAGGATTCGACTGGTTCGGGTCTGGGCGATATCGCGGGCATTACCCAGCAGATGGACTATCTTGAGCAGCTGGGCATCGAGGCCATCTGGCTGAGCCCGTTTTACCCATCGCCTCTTGTCGATGGCGGCTATGATGTGGCGGACTACTGCGATGTCGACCCACGTCTCGGCTCGCTTGACGACTTCGATGACATGATCGCTGCGGCTCATGCGCACGGCATCAAGGTCATCGTCGACATCGTGCCCAACCATTCGTCCAACCAGCACCCCTGGTTCAAAGCCGCTCTTGCCGCCGGCCCCGGATCACCCGAGCGCGCCCGTTATATCTTCCGCGATGGTCGCGGCGAGCACGGCGAGCTGCCTCCCACCAATTGGAATGCCAACTTTGGCGGCCCCGCCTGGACGCGCGTCGCGGACGGTCAGTGGTATCTGCACATGTTTACGCCCGAGCAGCCGGACTTTGACTGGTCGTGTCCCGAGGTTCATGCGTTCTTTTGCGACGTCCTGGCGTTTTGGAGCGATCGAGGCGTCGATGGCTTTCGCATTGATGTGGCGCACGGTCTCGCCAAGGATCTCGACCGCGATGACCTCGACCAGTGGCATCTCGCCGAGGGCGATGACATGGTTGAGGACGGCACCCATCCGCTGTGGGACCGCAACGAGGTCCATGAGATCTATCGCGAGTGGCGCCGCGTGTTCGACCGTTATGATCCGCCGCGCAGCGCCGTTGCCGAGGCGTGGGTTCTGCCCGAGCGCCAGTATCTCTACGCACGCCCCAGCGAGCTTGGCCAGACATTCAACTTTGAGTTCGCCAAGGCCACTTGGACCTATGATGACATGCACGCTGCAATCGAGAAGGGCTTGAAGGCGGCCATCGAATCCGGTTCCGCCTCGACCTGGGTACTCTCCAACCACGACGTGCCGCGCGTGGCGACACGCTATGCCCTGCCGCAAATCAAGGCGACGCGCTACCATCAGATTGCGCTCGACTGGCTCTTACGCGACGGGTCGTCTTATGACGAGGACCGTGAACTCGGCGAGCGCCGCGCGCGGGCAGCCCTTTTGCTTGAGTTGGCGCTTCCGGGCTCGGCATACGTGTATCAGGGTGAGGAGCTCGGCCTTTTTGAGGTGGCTGACATCCCGTGGGCTGCACTCGAAGATCCCACTGCGACCAATACGCACGGACCGAAGCGCGAGAAGGGGCGCGACGGCTGTCGTGTGCCCCTGCCGTGGGTGGCAGCGGACGATCCCGCGCAGGGCGGATCGTTTGGGTTTTCACCGGCGGACGCCGATGCGGCGCCCCATCTGCCACAGCCTGCATGGTTTTCCGATTACGCTGCCGATAGGGAAGAAGCGGACCCGGCATCGATGCTTGCGTTCTATCGCGACGCCCTCTGGCTGCGGCGCAAGCTGCGCGGGTGCGCCAACGATCTTGCGTGGCTCGATCTTGACGGGTGCACCGGCCTTGCGGATGGTGCCGAGGGCGCTGAGGGCGGCGTCATCGCCTATCGCCGCGACAACGGCTGGGCGTGTGTGACGAACTTCGGTGCAGCACCCGTGGAGCTGCCGGCGGGTAGGGTCCTGCTCACCTCATCACCGCTTGCAGATGGCAGGCTCGCGCAGGACAGCTCTGCCTGGATCATGCTCGCTGAGTTGTAGGGGGCCTCTTGCGGCGAGCTTGCGTTTGCCTACACCTTCCGTGGTGGCTGATGTCTTCGCGAGGTTCGCGAGGGCGTCGCAAAACTTTTCAAAAAAAGTTCTTGCATTTGGGTGGATCATCCCGTATATTAAATCCTCGCAGGCGGACATGGCTCAGTTGGTAGAGCACAACCTTGCCAAGGTTGGGGTCGCGGGTTCGAGCCCCGTTGTCCGCTCCATTTGGGCGTTTAGCTCAGGGGGAGAGCGCTTCCCTGACACGGAAGAGGTCAGAAGTTCAAATCTTCTAACGCCCACCAAATGTTCGCAGCCCAGAGGCATCGCCTCTGGGCTATTTTGTTTTACGTCGCCAAATGGGTCGCCAAATACGTCACCAAATATCGAGTTTTTGATCTTCCGGAATGCTTCTCAGTAGTCATCCGAGAAAACTCCCATCTTCTCCGTTTGCATGCACATATCTTTCAAGGATTCGTGCCGCGGTTGCATGGAGCTCGGCAAGGCACGACCGCAACATGTTGGTCAAGCATAATCTTTTGGATTCTTTTGGCGTGAGCGGCTTGGTTTTGGTAGGATTTGTCAGCGGCTTGACTAAGGGGGTTTTATAACTGCCATGCAGGTAGCCGTGTTGGTAACGTTTTACCGACTTGTCAAATACCCCTCATTTTTAATGCGTCTGCAAAATGACCAATTGCTTTGACCTGCTGAAACACTATATGTTGTGTTTGACCTAAAAAAAGAATACAGGATATAGATGCTTCTTTGTCGTATGATAGATGGCGGACAGAGAACGAAGACCTTAACTGCCTCTTTTGAACGTGTCCTTGAACCGCTTGATTGGCTCTAGGGAATGTCCGCATGGAGGCTTATGGTTTATCGAGAACACAGATTGCGCGACGGCGCCGCAAGGCAGGGGCAGGCCCTGCCGGGCATCGTTTGGCTCTGAAGCGCAATGAGGCTACGACGCGAAAGAGGCAAGAGGATGAAGATCATCAAGCGCAGCGGCACCGAGGTTGTCTTTGACATCGATAAGATCGTCAATGCCATCCGCGCCGCAAACTTGGAGGTCGAGGAGAGCTCTCGTCTTACCGACCGCCAGGTGGTTTATGCGGCGCAAAACGTCGCCGAGGCATGCGAGAACGCGGGCCACACCGTTTCGGTCGAGGAGATCCAGGATTTGGTCGAGGACGAGATCATGCGTCTCGACTGCTACGAGGTCGCCCGCCACTACATCATCTATCGCTATGTTCAGAGCCTGAAGCGCCAGAAGAACACGACCGACGACAAGATTCTGTCGCTGATCGAGTGCAATAACGAAGAGGTCAAGCAGGAGAACTCTAACAAGAACCCGACCGTCAATTCCGTCCAGCGCGACTATATGGCCGGCGAGATTTCAAAGGATCTGACTCAGCGTGTGCTGCTGCCCCAGGAGATCGTGGATGCCCACAATGAGGGCCTGATCCACTTCCACGATTCTGACTACTTTGCCCAGCACATGCATAACTGCGACCTGGTGAACCTGGAGGACATGCTCCAGAACGGCACCGTTATCTCGGGCACGCTGATCGAGAAGCCGCACAGCTTCTCGACTGCCTGCAACATCGCGACGCAGATTATCGCCCAGGTTGCTTCCTCCCAGTACGGCGGCCAGTCTATTTCACTGACCCATCTCGCCCCGTTTGTTGAGGTGAGCCGTCAAAAGATTCGCGGCGAGGTTGCCCGCGAGCTCGAGGAGCTCGGTGTTTCGGCATCTGCCGAAAAGGTCCGTGAGGTCGTTGAGGACCGTCTGCGTGACGAGATCCGTCGCGGCGTCCAGACGATTCAGTATCAGGTTGTGACCCTTATGACCACAAACGGCCAGGCGCCGTTTGTGACGGTCTTTATGTATCTCAACGAGGCTCGCTCAGCGCAGGAGAAGCACGACCTTGCCATGATCGTGGAGGAGACGCTTCGTCAGCGCTATGAGGGCGTTAAGAACGAAGCCGGTGTGTGGATTACCCCGGCATTCCCCAAGCTTATCTATGTACTCGAGGACGATAATGTTCACGAGAATTCCCCGTACTTCTACCTGACCCAGCTGGCTGCCAAGTGCACCGCCAAGCGCATGGTGCCCGACTACATCTCCGAGAAGAAGATGCGCGAGCTCAAGCTGTCTAAGGGCGAGACCGCTGGCAACGGCGATTGCTACACCTGCATGGGTTGCCGCAGCTTCTTGACGCCCGACCGCTCCGGTAACGGATTTAACAATGTGGCCAACGCGCTGAACTATGACCCGAACAAGCCCAAGTACTATGGTCGCTTTAACCAGGGTGTTGTGACCATCAACCTGCCCGATGTCGCGCTGAGCTCGCATCAGGACATGGACAAGTTCTGGAAGATCTTCGATGAGCGCCTTGAGCTGTGCCATCGTGCCCTGCTGTGCCGTCATGAGCGCCTGATGGGTACGCTTTCGGATGCCGCACCGATTCTTTGGCAGTACGGTGCCCTCGCCCGCCTGAAGAAGGGCGAGACGATCGACAAACTGCTCGTGGGCGGATACTCTACCATCAGCCTGGGCTATGCTGGCCTGTATGAGTGCGTCAAGTACATGACGGGCCACAGCCACACCGAGAAGGAAGGCACGCCGTTTGCCATGGCCGTCATGCAGCGCATGAACGACAAGTGCGCCGAGTGGAAGGCCGAAAGCGATATCGATTTCTCGCTGTACGGTACGCCGTTGGAGTCGACGACCTACAAGTTCGCCAAGTGCCTGCAGCGTCGTTTTGGCATTATTCCGGGCGTGACGGACAAGGGCTACATTACCAACAGCTATCACGTCCACGTGTCCGAGGAGATTGATGCTTTCGACAAGCTTAAGTTTGAGGGCATGTTCCAGCAGCTTTCGCCGGGCGGTGCTATCTCCTACGTTGAGGTTCCCAACATGCAGGACAACCTCAAGGCTGTCATTCGCGTGATGCAGTACATCTACGACAACATCATGTACGCCGAGCTCAACACCAAGAGCGACTACTGCCAGGTGTGCGGCTACGATGGCGAGATCAAGATTGTTGAGGACGATGGCAAGCTGGTGTGGGAGTGCCCCAACTGCGGCAACCGAGACCAGGAGAAGATGAACGTCGCTCGTCGTACGTGCGGCTACATCGGTACCCAGTTCTGGAACCAGGGCCGAACCGAGGAGATCCGCGACCGCGTGCTGCATCTCTAATAACCATCCCAGGCTGCCCCGTAGCGAGGCCCCGGACCTTTACTCGCTATTTCGGACAGTCCTGGCTCACGACGGAGGCGCCACTGGCGCCTCCTGTTCGTGTGGAACTCATATCGAGCAAAGGTCCGGGGCCTCGCTACGGGGCAGCCAAGTTGACGTAGCTGAGATGCAGTACGCGGTCTGCTCACTCCTCGAAGTTCTTAGCGGAAATAATTCGGGCTGCAGCTGCGATTTACTTGCGATGGCGGTTGAGCCGCAACTCAGTTTTTATTAGACCACGAACCCTATACTCGATGTTCGCTTCGTTCATTGAGTTACCCTTTGCATGAGGTCGGGACATATCGTCCCGCCCGCAGTTTCGCAGGCCGCAGGCCGAGAATGTTTGAGGACGGGATGATATGTCCCGGCCTCCCGGGAGAGTTACCTATGAACTACGCGAACATTAAGTATTTCGACATTGCTGATGGAGAAGGCGTCCGCACTTCTCTGTTTGTGAGCGGGTGCCGTCGTGGCTGCAAGAATTGCTTTAACTCCGTCGCGTGGGACTTTGCCGCGGGCGAGCCGTTTGATCGTGCCGTCGAGGACAAGATTATCGAGAGCCTCGATCATCCCTTTATTGACGGCCTGACGATTCTGGGCGGCGAGCCTATGGAGCCCGAGAATCAGGCGGGACTCGTTGATTTTGTCGAGCGTGTTCGCGCGGCCTATCCAGCGGGGTCGGGGAAGACTATTTGGTGCTTCACCGGCGATGTGCTCGAGGAGCTTATGCCGGGAGGCCGCCACCATACCGAGGTCACGGACCGTATCCTTGCCTGTCTCGACATGTTGGTGGATGGCCCGTTTGTTCAGGATCTGTATGATATCTCATTGCGTTTTAGGGGCTCGAGTAACCAGCGCGTGATCGATATGAACGCTACGCGCGCCCGTGCTGAGCGTGAGGGCGTTGCGCTTTGTGATGCGGTTGAACTTTGGCGTGATGATCCGGTCTATTCGACCCATACTATGTAGCTTGTGGTCGATGCCGAAGGGCGTGGTACCATAGCGCGAACGTGAAATCGGAAAAGTGAGGCCCAGATGGTCGATCAGGAAAAAGTCGAGGCCGCCATTGAGCTGTTGCTTGAGGGCATAGGCGAGGATCCAGCTCGTGAGGGCCTGCTGGAGACCCCGGCGCGCGTTGCCCGTATGTATGGTGAGATTGCCGGCGGTATGGACCAGAGTGCCGAGGAACACCTGTCCAAAACCTTTGCCGTCGCTTCGAACGATTTGGTTATCGAGCGCGACATCACGTTCTACTCGCTGTGCGAACATCATCTGCTGCCGTTTTATGGCAAGGCCGCCATTGGTTATATCCCTAACGGTCGGGTGGCTGGGCTTTCCAAGCTCGCCCGCACGGTTGAGGTTTATGCCCGCCGTCTTCAGCTGCAGGAGCAACTGTGCGCACAGGTTGCCGATGCCCTCATGGATTATCTCGCTCCCCAGGGAGCGATTGTGTTGATGGAGGCCGAGCATATGTGCATGACGATGCGTGGCGTGCAAAAGCCCGGCACCAAGACCGTGACGCTTGCTCGCCGCGGCGTCTTTGAGACCGATCCCGCGCTCGAGGAGCGTTTCTTTAGGATGCTGGGCCGCTAACCATGAGAGTCGTCAACGACTTTACATCGAAGACCGATGAGGGGACGTCGCGTCGCGGCTTTATGGCTTCGGGCCTGGCCCCCTTTGGTGCCATGCCTCGCATTGATTACATTTGTGCCAACGGGCTGTTCCGGCGGCACCTGGGCAACATCGTACAGTTGGAATCGGGGCGCATCTTCTGCCGCCACGGTATTGACCATCTGCTGGATGTCGCGCGCATTATGTGGATTAAGAATCTTGAGGAACAGCTCGAATTTGACCGCGAGGTCATCTATGCCACGGCACTTCTCCACGATATCGGCAAAGATGAACAGTATGAATCGGGTATATCCCATGATGTTGCAAGCGAACGCGTCGCTGATGCGATTCTCGGCGGCATGCCCGATGACGTGGCGTTTGAGCCGGCCGATGCCGCAGCCATTAAGACGGCCATTCTGGGCCATCGAAAGCTGCGCGTGAACAGCCAACCGCTTGAGCGCCTGCTCTATGCAGCCGACAAAGCGTCGCGCGCCTGCTTTGCATGCCCCGCGCGCAATGCTTGCAACTGGAGCGATGATAAAAAGAACCTGTCGATTCGCGTGTAGTTAGTTTGCGCGGTCGGGGTTCTAAACGAAGGAGACGATCGCGATGAGTAACAAGAAACTGCCCGAGAATGCAACCAGGACTGAAGGCGCCGAGCTCGCTCGCCGTGGAAGGGGCGAAATATCCACCGCAACGGCGGTACCCCACGTGAGCTATGACGATCTTCGCCATGCCGATCGCATTACTATCGACGGTCTCGAGGTCTTTGCCAACCACGGCGTGTATCCCGAAGAGAACGCGCTGGGCCAGAAGTTCATCGTGTCCCTGGTGCTCTATGCCGACCTGCGCGCAGCGGGGGAGCACGATAACCTGGACGCCTCGATTGACTATGGCACGGTGTGCCACGATGTCGATGGCTATCTGCGCGAGCACACGTTTAAGCTCATCGAGGCTGCAGCCGAGGGTGTGGCCCAGATGCTGCTGCGTCGTTACCCCCTGCTGCTTGGTGTGCGCGTTAAGCTCGATAAGCCTTGGGCGCCCGTCGGTCTTCCCCTGGCAAGCTGCGGCGTCGAGATCGAGCGCGTGCGCTAACCGGCCCTACAGCTCGTTGGCAGGCGGTTTTTTGAGCCGCTGCGACAGAGCTCTATTGTCGGGGCAGTACGTGTCGAGCAGGGCGTGGAACCGCTGGTTGTGGCTTGGCTCGAGCAAGTGAACGAGCTCGTGGGCGACAACCATGTCGAGGCATTCGACGGGGTAGGCGGCGAGCTCGCGCGCGATGCGAATGGCGCCGGTTTTGGGCGTGCAGGAACCCCAACGCGTTTTCATACTGCGCACGGAGACGCGGGCCACGGTGACGCCCATTGCGATTTCGTACGCGTGCACGATGTCGCGTAGCGCTGCGGTGACCTCGGATGCATAGAGTTGGTCGATGCGGGTCTGGAGTTCTTTGGGCGTTAGGCCGTCAAGGGCTGTGCACTGCTTTGCCTGCGCGCGCCCACTTGGCTCGTCGGCACCCATAAAACTTGCGAAGGTGGCCTGCTTGGGCCGCGGTGCGGGTGATGCAAAGTTGTGATCGAGTGCATCCTGTACCGTGATGGGCTTGCCCCAAAGTGCAATGATGGACGAGGGGCTGAGCGGCTCTCGCGCCGTTGCCTGACGTTGCTCGCGCTGGGCAAGTCGGCTGATAATCCAGGCACTGTTGCGCTTCACAAACGCTTCGATACGCTCGCGGCTGGCGCCGAGCGGTGCGCTGGCGTGGACCTCACCGCTCGATGTGACACGTAGGTTGAAGTTCTTGACGCGCTTTTTGGTAACGACGACGGGGATGGGTGTCCCATCCGGTCGGGATACGGAAAACGTAAACTGCTGCGTCAAAAGCGGTCCTTCAGATTGGGGACGGGCCGGCATGTCGACCGTTCGGCATGCCGGCCTGCTCAAGGGATGTGAAATTAATAACGCTCAAAGAAGGCAAGCGCGTTGTCGCTGCAGAGCTTCTGCATCACGGTCTTGCCGAAGTGCTTGGAGAGCATGTTCTGGAACTCGGGCATCTTGCTGGCATCGGAGAGGAAGGCGGGCACAGTTGCGCCGTCCCAGTCGCCGCCGAGCGCGATGACGTCCTCGCCACCCAGGTCGAGCCAGTGCTCGATATGTGCCGCTAGCTGGTCGAAGGTGACGTCTGCGGCGGTTTTGTCGGTTGCGTCGTTGGAAAGGAACTCGCTGCAGTAGTTGAGGCCGACGATGCCACCCATGTCGCGAATGGTACAGAACTGGTCGTCGGTGAGGTTGCGTTTGACGCCGCAAACCGCACGGGAGTTGGAGTGACTGGCGACGAAGGGGCGCGTGGCGTGGGCGACAACCTCGTCAAAGCACTCGTCGTTGAGGTGGGAGACGTCGAGTACCATGCCGGCGTGCTCCATCTGCGTAAGTGCCTCGATGCCGGCGGCGGTGAGGCCGGCGTGGGTATCGTGTCCGCTTGCGAGCGGCCCCTGCGCGTTCCAGCTGAGTGACGACATGAGTACGCCCAAGCTCTTGAGCACCTCGATCAGCGCGGGGTCCTCGGCAAAGAACGTGGCGTTTTCGATGGTATGGATGCAGGCGACCTTGCCGTCTTTGAGCGCAGGGCGAATGTCAGCGGCGCTGCGTACGTTGACCATGCTGTCGTGGTTGAGCATTGCCTGGCCGCTCATGTGCGCCATGATCTGCGCCTGGAAGCGCGCGGCGTGAGCGGTGGGAATCTCGTCGGGGACAAACGTGGCGAAGCATTGTGCCCACGGCGTGTTGCCGATCTTTGCGAGCGAGATGGCACAGGCGTTGCCCTCGATGAGGTCGAAATCTTGCGGATGGGTTTCGTCGCCGGGGAAATAACCGTCGGTGCCGGCGGTAAAGCGCAGGTCGAGATCGAGCGTGGCCCAGCCGATGCGGTCGGCGGTGTCGCAATGTAGGTCAAATACGGGATATGCCATAGTTCCTCCGGTTGCAGCGTTTCTTTGCAAACTGTCTTTGAATTGTATGACTAGGGTATAGTTAGCGCCATATGTTCACGGCGGCTTGCGTTTGCGCCGCCCCTATCACGGAGGTTTCCATGTCCAACCAGGGCAAGAAGGTCAAGACCCATTATCGCGGCACGCTCGATGACGGCACGCAGTTCGATAGCTCCTACGATCGCGGCGAGCCGCTGGAGTTCACCTGTGGCGCCGGTCAGATGATCAAGGGCTTCGACGCCGCTGTTGTCGACATGCAGGTGGGCGAGAAGAAGACCGTGCACATTCCTGCTGCCGATGCCTACGGCGAGCACAATCCCGAGATGGTTCTGACCTTCCCGGCCGAGCAGGTTCCCAATATCGAGCAGATCGAGAAGGGCATGAAGCTCTTCCTGTCCACGCCGAGCGGCATGCCCGTCCCCGCCGTGGTCATCGACGTGACGCCCGAGGCCGTGACGCTCGACGCCAATCACGAGCTCGCCGGCAAGGACCTCAACTTTGATATCGAGCTCGTTGAGGTCGAGGGTTAGAGTATGCCTGAACGCTTGGTTTCGACGACATGCTTGGGAAATCTCAACGATCCGTCCTATGAACTCCTGCTTCGCCGGAAGTTAGGCGGCGTCTTTGAAATTGACGAGTTGCTGCTCGATTGGGACCAGGCTGATGTATGCGCGTTTGCGGGCGTGACGGAGCGGGGGCGCACGGTCGATGTTCGGTTGGATGCTGCCGACGGCGGTCGTCTTGCCGACGGCGACGTGCTCGCCATTGACCGTTCGGGCATGGTGCCCGTGGCGGTTGTCGTGCGCCTGCGCAGCGCCGAGGTTTATTTGGTCGAAGTTGACCGCATGGACCCGATTGCGCTCGCGCATGCGTGCTGGGAGATCGGCAATATGCACGCACCGCTTTTCCGAGGCGACTCGGACGAGCATACCGTGCGCATGTATACGCCGGTGCAGCCTGTTTTGGGCCGCATGCTCCGGGGCGTCGAGGGCGTTCGGCTCTCGACGGTTACCCGTGAACTCGATGCGGACCGGCGCTTTGCGTCGAGTGCGGCGGATGCCGTTGTGAGTATGGCTCCAGACTTTACGATCGTAAAGAAGGCGCGCGGCTAACGTGCGTATGAGTAAGACGGACTTTGAGAGGCAACTATTCAAAGCCCGTCTTTCTGTTGATGAGATGCTGTGGGGGAAAGCATATGGGTCTTGAGGGAATCAAGCTGATTGCATGCGATTTGGATGGCACGTTGCTGCATCCGGGGGAGCGCGAGCCGCGTTCCGAGGCCTTTGAGCTCATCGATGAGCTGCATCGTCGCGGTATCGTGTTTATGCCGGCGAGCGGCCGTCAATATGCGAGCTTGCGCTATCTGTTTGCCCCGGTGGCCGATGAGCTCGCCTATGTATGCGAAAACGGAGCCCTGGTGATGAGCGAGGGACGTGCCGTTGTCAAGCGTTCCATGGAGCGTAGCCTTGCTATGGATATCGCGAATGCCGTGGTTGCGTATCCCCATGCCGACGTGACCCTTTCGTGTGAGGGACACCTCTACACCATGAGCGGCAACGATGCGTTCGTCGACCATTTGCGCTATGAGGTCCACTGCGATGTGGCGGTGGTCCACCGTCCCGAGGACATCGACGAGGACGTCATTAAGATTGCCTTCCAGACGCCCGAGGTGGATCAGCCGGCGGCTCTGGAGTATTTCGAGCGCCTCTTTAGCGACCGTGTCGATGTGATGACGTCGGGAACCGAGTGGACGGACTTTATCGGCTTTGATTCGGGTAAGGGTTCCGCGCTTGCCGATTACGGTCGCGCCCTGGGAATTTCGCCTGATGAGATGATGGCGTTTGGCGATAACGAAAACGACCGCGACATGCTCAACGTAGTGGGCCATCCCTATCTAATGGAGAGCTGCAATCCCTCTATGCGTGGCATCAACGACCGCGTCCGCTACGTGCGCACGGTCGAAGAAGAACTGCGTCGTCTACTTGCTAAGTAGGCATGCCCCAAACATCTACCGGCAGTCGGGGCAGAGTCCCTCAAAGATGGTGTAGTGCGAGCTGACGCTCCATCCGATTTGCTCGGACGCCTTGGCGTCGAGCTGGGCATCGAAGGGGAGCGGCACGTCGATGACGCGGCTGCACGAGGTGCAGATGATATGTGCGTGCGGCTCGATGGTGCGATCGAAGCGGCTGCCGCCCGGCGTCTTAATAGAGAGAATCTCCCCTGCGTCGGCTAAGAGATTGAGGTTGCGGTAGACCGTGCCGCGGCTGATCTTGTCATCCTGTTCGCGTACGGCGTTGTAGATTTCGTCGGCGGTGGGATGGCTATAGCTTTGGCGCACGGCATCGAGAACCAGCTTTCGCTGCTTGGTATTCCTTCTTTGCACCGCCATGCGCCTCGCCTCTTTTCTATCAACGGTCGTAGGTAAATGATACCGTATTTAGCACACAATACTAATAACGAGGAATGAAACCGTCTTCATTGGCAAGTGGGGCTCGGGACTGGGCGTCTACGAGGCGAAAACGCGTTCCCATGCGCTCATAGGAGGCATGAAGCGCCTCGAGATGAGACAGGATGTTTGCCGGCGTGCCTTGTAGCTCCATCTCAACCGAGCCGTCTTCCATATTGCGCACCCAGCCGGTGAGGGAGCGCGTCTGTGCGAGGTTGGTGTTGGTGAAGCGGAAACCGACGCCCTGGACCTGCCCTTCCCACCGCAGGAAATAGCGCTGCGGGGCGTCTTGAGTGGCCTCGTCACTTGCGAGCACGGTGAGCCTACGGCGCAGCTCGAGCTCGACGCCAGAAGGCTTTTGGGGTTCGCGGCTGCCGCTGGCGACGCCCGAGAAAAGCTTGTCGAAAAAACCCATCGCTAGGCCTGCTTGCCTGCGTCGGCCGGGAAGGCGATACCCGCCTGCTGACGCACGGCATCCATGATACGCAGCGACACGAGCGTGACATCGCGGTAGTGGCCAAGCTCGTGGCGTCCCGCTGGGGTCTCCCAAATCTCTTCCTTAACGTTATCGATGCCGCCGATAGCGGTGATAAAGTCTGCGAGTTCGTATTCCATAGTGTTGCACGATTTGGGCAGGTCGAGCACGCGGCCGTTGTCGCCCTGTTCACGCGGTGCCTCGGTCGCCGAGCCGCGTACGACATCGCCGCGATAGTCGATGCGTACGTTGCGGGGCGTGGACAGATGATCAATCTGGATGGTGCCGCGCTCACCTTCGATTTGCGAGGGCAGCAGATCGTTGGTGATCTTGGAATGCGCAAGCTCGACGGAAATGCGGCCACCGCCGTAGCTGGCGAGGATGGAGCCGCAGCCGTCGATGGGGCCGTGCGTGAGCTCTTGCGTTGAGGGATCGAGCAGCGTGGTCATGCTGGTGAGACCGGAGGGCATGCCGAAGATCTCGACCATGGGCTCGACGGTGTAGACGCCGATATCCATGAGGGAACCCGATGCCATGTGGCAGTCGAAGATATTGGTGGCGCGCCCCGCGAGAACCTCGTTGTAGCGCGAAGAATACTTGCCAAAGCGCAATGAGGCGCGGCGGATGGGGGCGATCTCGCCCAGGGCGTCCTCGACGGCGTGGAAAGCAGGGTCATGGAGCGGGCGCATGGCCTCGAGGGCTACGACGCCCGCCGCCTCGGCTGCGCGAAAGACCTCGAGCGCTTGCGCCTCGGTGGCACAAAAAGGCTTTTCGACGATAACGTGCTTGCCGCCGGCGATACAGGCGAGCGCCTGCTCGTAGTGGAGCGCATTGGGGCTGCCGATGTAGACGGCGTCGACGTCGTCGGCGGACGCAAGCTCGTCAAGTGCGGTGAAGTTACGCTCGCCGCCATGCTTAGTGGTGAAGGCGGCGCCGCGATCTGCATCGCGCGAGAGCGTGCCCACAAACGCGGCTTGGTCATTGGCGTTGACGACTTGGATAAAGTCGTCGGTAATCATGGATGTGCCGATGGTCGCTATGCGCAGCATGTATCCCCCTCGTGCCGTTCGGTTTACAGGATGAGTGTAGCGCGAGGAGGCAGGAAATAGCGTGCGAAAACGCCGTTACAGGTCGCTCTCGTTAAAGCCAGTGTCGATATCGAGGTTGCTGCCGTCGGCCGCCGTGGTGGCAAGTTCGTCGCAGCGCTCGTTGAGCTCATGGCCGGCGTGGCCCTTAACCCAGATGAACTCCACTTTGTGCTTGCTCTTTGCGGTGAGCAGGCGCTCCCACAGATCGCGGTTCTTGACAGGCTGCTTGTTGGCGGTCTTCCAGCCGCGTTTTTTCCAGCCGTCGATCCAGTGCTTGTTAAAGGCGTTGACGACGTACTGCGAATCGGAATGGACTTCGACGTCGCAGGGGCGGTTGAGTGCCTCGAGCGCCACGATGACGGCCATGAGCTCCATGCGGTTGTTGGTGGTCTTGGCGTAGCCGCGCGAAAGCTCGGAGGTAAAGGTCTTGCCGGCGGGGTTGGTGTATTTGAGCACGGCGCCGTAGCCGCCGCGTCCCGGATTTGATCGGGCCGAGCCGTCGGTATAGATGATGACCTTCACGGGCTTCCTTTCGTTGAGTGCGTTTCATGTGAGTGACCATTGTAGCGCCATGCCCGCCGGGGGCTAGCAATCTATGATTTCTGCCCCGTCTTCCGACGGCTAGCCTTGATTATCAACTTTATCCGAACACCTCCCACATTCATC
>NZ_QSGH01000024.1:0-20324 GCF_003468085.1 Collinsella sp. AM41-2BH | reverse complement strand
CGCGCTCGTGGGCCCCAACGGCGCCGGCAAAACCACCATGCTCAAAATCATCATGGGCATCGACAGTCCCGACTCCGGCCAGGTCCAGTACGCAAAGGACTGCCAGGTGGGCTACCTAGAGCAGGAAACTAATCTGGAACAAAAGGACACCACCATCCTCGCTGAGGTCATGGCCGCCGCCAAGGAAATCCGCCGCATGGGCGAGCGCGCCAACGAGCTGCAGGCCCAGATCACTGAGCTCTCCGAACAGGGCAAGGACGTTGACGCGCTCCTTAACGAGTACGGCCAGGTCCAGGACCGCTTTGAGCACCTGGGCGGCTACGAGCTCGAGAGCAACGCCCGCAAGATCCTGTCCGGCCTTGGCTTTAAGGTCACCGACTTTGAGCGCCCGTGCTCCGAGTTCTCGGGCGGCTGGCAGATGCGCATCGCGCTGGCCAAGCTCTTCCTGCGTCACCCCGACCTGCTGCTTCTGGACGAGCCCACCAACCACCTGGACCTCGAAAGCGTCCAGTGGCTGCGCGGCTTTATCGCCAACTACGATGGCGCCGTGCTCATCGTCAGCCACGACCGCGCTTTCATGGACGCCTGCGTCGACCATGTCGCCGCTCTCGAAAACCGCCGCGTGACCACCTACACCGGCAACTACAGTAGCTACCTCAAGCAGCGCGAGGACAACCTGGAGCAGATGCGCGCCAAGCGCGCCGCCCAGGAGCGCGACATCGCCCACATGCAGGTCTTCGTTGACAAGTTCCGCTACAAGCCCACCAAGGCTGCCCAGGCTCAGGAGCGCATCCGCAAGATCGAGCAGATCAAAAAGGAGCTTGTCATCCTACCCGAGGGCCACAAGCACATCGACTTTAAGTTCCCCGACCCGCCGCGCTCCGGCGACATGGTCGTGGGGCTCGAGGGCGTGGCCAAGTCCTACGGCAACAAGCACATCTACAGCGACATCGAGCTCAAGCTCTACCGCGGCGAGCACGTGGCACTCGTCGGCCCCAACGGCGCCGGCAAGTCCACGCTCATGAAGATCATCGCCGGACTGGAGCCGCCCACCACCGGCACCCGCGACCTGGGCACCAACGTGGGCGTGGCCTATTACGCCCAGCACGCGCTCGAGGGCATGACCGAGTCCAACACCGTCCTGCAAGAGATCGACACCGTCACGCCCAAGTGGACCGTGCCGCAGCAGCGCAGCCTACTGGGCGCCTTCCTGTTTAGCGACAACGATTCCATCGAGAAGCAGGTTCGCGTCCTCTCCGGCGGCGAAAAAGCGCGTCTGGCCCTGGCCAAGATGCTCGTGGCCCCCGAGGCGCTCCTGTGTCTGGACGAGCCCACCAACCACCTGGACATCGACTCGGTGGACATGCTCGAGAACGCCCTGCAAAACTTCCCTGGCACCATCGTGCTGATCAGCCACGACGAGCACCTGGTGCGCGCCGTTGCCAACCGCGTCATCGACATCCGCGACGGCAAGGTCACGGTCTATGACGGCGACTACGACTACTATCTCTACAAGCGCGAGGACCTCGCAGCCCGCGCCGCCGCCGAGGCGGCGGGGGAGAGTGCACCGGCCGCGACCAAGTCCGCTAAGGTCACCGCGGCCCAGTCCGATGCGCCCGCCGCCCCCAAGCCGGCCGAGGGTAAAAAGACCAAGGAGCAAAAGCGCGCCGAGGCCCAGGCCCGCGCTGCGCTCAACAAAAAGCTCAAGGGCGTGCGCAACCAGCTCAAGAAGATCGAGGCCGAGCTCGACAAAAAGCGCGCCCGCTATGACGAGCTTATGGAATTGATGGCAAGCGAAGAGCTTTATGCCGATCAAGACAAGTTCAACGCCGCGCTGGGGGAATATAACGGCCTTAAGCAAGAGCTGCCCAAGCTCGAGGACGAATGGCTGGAGCTTTCCACCCAGATCGAAGAGGAGACCGCGCGTGAACTCTCGTAAGGCCGCTGCCGTGGCGATGAGCATCATCGCCGTCGCCTGTCGCATCTGCGGCATCTTTATGAGCGCGATGACCGTGCTGCTGTGTTTTAGCGGCCTCACCGCCAAGCTGCAGATCGTAGGCTTTGTCGTTGAGCTTTCGCGCGCACTGCCGAGCGCCATCGCCGGCTATGGCGTCATCACGTCGCCCTTTGGCGGCGTGTTCCGCCTGGATTACGCCATCGTCGCCGTGATCCTGTTTGTGATCGACTACCTGCTCACGCGCGCCTCGCGCCGCGTCCGCTAGGGGAGCGCTATGTCCAGCAGCTACCTCATGAACCTGCTCGCCAGCGCCGTCGCCGTCATCGTGGGCATCGTGATCCACGAGAGCGCACACGCCGCCGCGGCCTGGGCGCTCGGCGACAAGACGGCCCGTTCGCGCGGCCGCGTGTCACTCAACCCGCTTAACCATATCGACCCGTTTGGCACCATCATCCTGCCGCTGCTCATGCTCGCGGCCGGCGGCCCGGTGTTCGCCTTCGCCAAACCCGTGCCCGTCTACCTTAACAACCTCAAGCACCCCAAGCGTGACGAGGTCCTGGTGAGCGCAGCCGGCCCCGCATCGAACATCGCGCTCGCGTGCCTCGCTGCCGCCCTCATGCACGCGGCATATGGCAGCCTCTATACCGGCATGTTCTTTGCCATGGCGTCACAGATCATGAACTTCGGCGCCACGTTTATCGTTGTCAACCTGTCACTCGCGTTCTTCAACCTCATCCCGATCCCACCGCTCGATGGCTCGTCGATCATCGTACCGTTCCTCAAAGGCAAGGCGCTCGCCAACTACTACCGCCTGCAGCAATACGCCATGCCCATCCTCATCATCGTGCTGTATCTGCTGCCTATGTGGACCGGCATCGATGTAATCAGCCGCTATTTCGACGTTACCGTGTATCCGCTTGCTGAGCAGCTGCTCAACTTCGCAATCGCCGGCATCTAAGGTAAACTTACAGGTCGACCGTGCAAAACGGTCGTAACATGCACCCAAACCGCGCCGCGAAGGCGCCGTCAAAGGAGGTCGAAGATGTCGTATCGCGTGTCGACGCAGGTCTACAGCGGACCGTTCGACCTGCTGCTGCAGCTGGTAACCCGCCAAAAAGTAGATATCGGCGCTATCTCCATCAGCGAGGTGGCCGAGCAGTACCTTGCCGAGGCCGAGCGCATCGAGGCGTTGGACCTGGACGTGGCGAGCGACTTTTTGCTGGTCGCGGCAACCCTTTTGGACATCAAGGCCGCCTCGCTGGTGCCGCAGGAAGCCCCGCGCAAAGCTGATGACGACGATGACGAGTTCGACGAAGACCTCGAGGAGCTCAGCACGCTCGACGGCGACGCCTTGCGCGAGGTCCTGATCCAGCGCCTGATCGCCTACAAGCAGTTTAAGGGCGCGGCTGCGGCCCTCGGTGCCCGCATGCAGGCCGAAAGCCGCATGCACCCGCGTGTGGCCGGCCCCGACCCGGAGTTTTTGGGCCTCATGCCCGACTACCTAGCTGGCATCACCCTGCGCGGTCTTGCCGTCATCTGTGCCGACCTGGACGGTAAGCGACAGACCTTCTTGCTGGAGGCCGAGCACGTGGCGCCGCATCGCGTGCCGCTCGACCTGACCGTGGCCTCAGTCGACCGCTTTACCATGGCGCACCAAACCTGCACCTTCCGCGAGCTGTTGGACGGCGATGCCACCACCGAGCAGCTCGTTGTCACCTTCCTGGCCATGCTCGAGCTCGCCAAGCGCGGCTCGCTCACGCTGAGCCAGGACGAGATCTTCGGAACCATCTGCATCAACCGAGTCGAGGGCGCCGAGGCATACGTGCCCGGCGAGGGCCCCGATCTCACCGAATAGGAGCCGCAACCATGTCAACCCTTTCCACGCTGGAGGCAAACAGCATCAAAGGCGCCCTTGAGGCGCTGCTGCTGGTGTCGAGCGACCCCGTGAGTGCGCCCGCGCTGGCAGGTGCGCTCGATATCGCCCCCGGCGAGTGCGCGTCGCTGCTCGCCGAGCTCAAGGTTGAGTACGAGGAGGCCAACCGCGGCTTTCAGCTGCGCGAGGTCGCCGGCGGTTGGCGCCTGTTTACGCACCCCGCCTTCCACGACGTAGTCGAGGCCTATGTGTTGAGCTGGGACACGCAAAAGCTGTCGCAAGCGGCGCTCGAAACCCTGGCCGTCATCGCATACCACCAGCCCGTGACGCGCGAGGTGGTCAAGGGCATCCGCGGCGTCAACTCCGACGGCGTCATCGCGTCGCTCGTGGACAAGGGTCTGGTGCGCGAGCTCGGCCGCGACCCTCAGCGCGGTCAAGCCATTATCTACGGCACGACCAACGCCTTCTTGGAAAAGTTCGGCCTGCGCTCCACCCGCGACCTGCCCGACCTGGAGCAGTTTGCCCCCGACGAGCAGTCGCGTCAGTTTATCCGCGAGCGCCTGAGCGGCCGCAGCATTCAGTCCACGCTCGAGGAGCAGGCCGAGGACCTGGATGAAGAGCGCGAGCTGCTCGATACCGATGTTGAAGATGTTGAGGCAGTCGAGGACTTGGAGACCCTGGCCGTCGACGAGACCTCGGAGGATTTGCATGACGAGGACTAACGCAGCAGGGGAGACGCGCACCGCCGGCGTCACGGGCGTGCCCGCAACCGACGCCCAGCCCGTCTATCCGCACACCATGCGCCTGCAGCGCTTTTTGGCGCGTGCGGGCGTGGCGAGCCGCCGCGGCTCGGAGGACCTGATGACCGCCGGCCGCGTGACCGTCAACGGCCAGGTCGCGACCGAACTGGGCACCAAGGTCGATGTGGACCGCGACCATATCGAGGTCGACGGCATGCCCGTCAAGCTCAACCAGGGTGCCGTGTACCTGATGCTTTACAAGCCGACCGGCTACCTCACCACCATGAGCGATCCGCAGGAGCGCCCTTGCGTGGCCGATCTGGTCCCCCGCGACCGATTTCCGGGCCTGTTTCCGGTGGGCCGCCTGGACCGCGACACCACAGGCCTTTTGCTCTTTACCACCGACGGCGACCTGTCGCAGGATCTGCTGCACCCCAGCAAGCACGTCTACAAGACCTACCAGGCACTCGTGGACGGGCAGCTGACCGACCGCGATCTCACGCCGCTCCGCCGTGGCATCGAGCTCGACGACGGCCTGTGCCAGCCGGCAATCTGCCGTGTCATTAACGCGCGCGAGGCCGAAGCCGTGGCTCCGCAAGGCATCAAGCCCGGCACCACCGCCGTGGAGGTCATCATCCGAGAAGGCCGCAAGAACCAGGTCAAGCGCATGCTGAGCAAGATCCATCATCCGGTAATCCGCCTGCATCGCTGCAACTTTGCCGGCCTGGAGCTCAAGGACGTGGCCAAGGGCTCGTGGCGCGAGCTCACCGACCGCGAGGTGCAGATCCTTAAAAGTGGCGGCATCCCGCCCAAGCAGGCGAGCGCCAAGCGCAACGGCGGCAAGCCCCAAGATACGCCCGCCAGCCGCACGCGTCACCACGGCAGCCACGGCTCCGCACCCAAGCGCAACACCTACCGCGAGCGCTACACAGGCTAGGCAACCCGCCGCGCCCCAGCGCCCCGAACCATACCAGCACGTCAACCATCGAAAGGAAGCATTGCATGATCGTCGCCATCGACGGCCCCGCCGGTTCCGGCAAATCCACCATCGCCAAGGAGATCGCCCGCCAGCTGGGCTTTAACAAGCTCGACACGGGCGCCATGTATCGCGCCGTCACGTTCGCCGCGCTCGACCGCGGCATCGACCTGGACGACGAGGCGGCCATCGACGCCCTCGCCGAGCAGATCGAGATTCGCTTTACCAACGGCACCGGCGAGGACACGCGCCTGACCATTGACGGCCAGGACGCTTCGGCCGCCATCCGTACCCCGCAGATCGACGCCAACGTATCCAAGGTCTCGGCCTACCCGGGCGTGCGCGCCGCCATGCTCATTCACCAGCGCCGCGCCGCCGAGGACCGCGATATCGTGGCCGAGGGTCGCGACATCGGTACCGTCGTATTCCCCAACGCGCAAGTAAAGGTCTTCCTGACCGCTGACCCGCGCGAGCGCGCCCGCCGCCGCGTGCTGCAGCGTCACCAAAACGACGCCCAGCCGCTTACTGCCGAGCAGCTCGAGGCCGAGGTCGACGAGACTCTCGACGCCCTTAAGCAGCGCGACAAGCTTGACAGCAGCCGCGAGGTCGCGCCGCTCGTGCCCGCCGAGGACGCCGTGCATGTCGACTCCACCGCCCACACCATCGACGAGGTCGTCCACATTATCGAGGACCTCATCAACCAAAGGAGGTAGCCCATGCGCCTGTTTAAGCAGACGCCCGAGGATTACTACAACGCCCCCTACGCCGAGTTTCCGGCGCTCATCCGTGGCACCGTCGCTGTGGTCATGGCAATCCTTTGGGCCTTCTCTAAGCTCATGTGGCGCTGGAAGGTAGAGGACGCTGACCTGCTGTTTGAGCGCCAGGAAGGCCGCGGCAGCGTGGTCATCTGCAACCACACCTCGATGGCCGAGCTCTTGGCCGTGGAGACGGCGCTGTTCTTTGGGGGCCGCCGCATTCGTCCCATCTTTAAGTCCGAGTTCGCCAAGAGCAAAATTGTGCGCTGGGCCTTTAGCCGTGTTGGCGGCATCCCCGTGGAGCGTGGTACTGCCGATATGAAGTGTCTGCGCGCCGCCCAGCATGCGCTGCAACGCGGCGAGGACGTCCTGATCTTCCCCGAGGGCACGCGCATCCGCTCGCGCGAGATCAAGCCCGAGGTCCACGGCGGTTTTGCGCTCATCGCTCAGATGGGCAAGGCGCCCGTCAACCCGCTCGCCATCTGCGGCTGGTCCGACATCACGCCTGCAGGCAAAAAGCTCATGCGTCCCAAGAAGTGCTGGATCCGCGCCGGCAAGGCAGTCTCGCTTTCCGACGCACCGGCCGGGCTTAAGCGCACGGAGCGCCTGACATGGTTTGAATCCGAGGCCATGAACCGCGTCTATAAGATGCGCGACGAGCTGTGCGCCGAGCATCCGGGCAGGTTCTAGCCATGAGCGAGAGCCTAATGGATACCACCGCGACTACGTACGACCAGGACGGCGCGCCCACCATCGAGATCGCCGCCCACGCCGGCACTTGCTACGGCGTACAGCGTGCGCTCGATATGGCGCTAGCCGCCGCGCCGCAGGCAGGGGAGTGCACTCAGGTCCATACCTTGGGTCCGCTCATCCATAACCCCATCGTGGTACGCGAGCTCGCCGAGGCAGGCGTCGGTCTGGCCGACACCTTGGACGACGCCGCATCGGGCACCGTGATCATCCGCGCCCATGGCGTGGTGCCGCAGGTCATCGATGCCGCTCGCGAGCGTGGCCTTAACGTCGTCGACGCCACCTGCCCCTACGTGAAGAAAGTTCATGTGGCCGCCGAGCGCCTGGTACGCGAGGGCTATCGCGTGCTCGTCGTGGGCGAGCCGGGCCACCCCGAAGTCGAGGGCATCCTGGGCCACGCCGGCAATGATGCGCGGGTCGTGAGCTGTGCCGCCGACGCCGACAAGCTGTCGCTCAAGGGCAAGGTGGGCCTCGTCGTGCAGACCACCCAGACCGCGCAGAACCTCGCCGAGGTCGTGGCTGCTATCACCCCGCGCGTGCAGGAGCTGCGCGTGATCAACACCATCTGCGCCGCCACGAGTGAGCGTCAACAGGCAGCAGCCACACTTGCCAACCGCTGCGACTGCATGGTCATCGTGGGCGGCAAGAACTCGGGCAACACCCGCCGCCTGGCGCAGATTTGCGCAGACGCCTGCGAGCGTACGTATCACATCGAGGAAGCTTCTGAGCTCCAAGCCGCGTGGTTTACCGACGCTCACCACATCGGCATCACCGCCGGAGCCTCCACCCCGCAAGAACACATCGAGCGCGCCGTCGAGCGCATCAAGGAGCTTTGCCGCTAATCATGGACCAGACCGTACCCGCATACGCCGCCGAGGTGGCCGATTACGGGCGCAGCCACGACCCCGAGCCGGGTGAGGGCGCGCTCGTAAAGAGCGTGCGTCCCGAATCGCCCGCGTGGGATGTGGGTATCGAGCCGGGCATGCGCGTGCTCACGGTCAACGGCGAGCAGCTGACCGATATGATCGTATGGCTCTGGGAGGCCGACGACGACACCGTCGAGCTGGAGGTTTTCGACCCGCGCGACAACAGCGTCACCCCCGTGGAGCTCGACCGCTTCCCGGGTGAGGACTGGGGCCTTGAGTTCGATGGCCCCATCTTCGACGGCATGCGTACCTGCGTCAACGCCTGCGTGTTCTGCTTTATGACGATGCTGCCCAAGGGCGGCCGCTCCACGCTCTACATTCGCGACGACGACTATCGCCTGAGCTTTTTACAGGGCAACTTTGTCACGCTCACGAACCTCTCCGACAAAGATGTTCAAAACGTCATCCAACGCAACATGAGCCCCATGAACGTGTCGGTCCATGCCGTGAGCCCCGATGTCCGCCGCCGCATGATGGGCCGCAACGCCCAGCGTGGCATGGACGTGCTCGAGGCCATCATGGCCGCCGGCATCGAGATTCACGCGCAGATCGTGTTGTGCCCCGGCATGAACGACGGCGAGGAGCTGGAAAAGACCCTGCGCTTTTGCGAGGAGCACGAGCAAATCACAAGCCTGGGCATTGTGCCGCTCGGTTTTACCAAGCACCAAAACCGCTTTAGCTGGTCATACAGCGACAAGCCCGAACTGGCGCGCGAGACCATTGCCATGATCCGTCCCTACCAGGATCGTGCCTACGAACGCTTTGGCCGCCACACCTTCCAGATGAGCGACGAGTTCTACCTGGACGCCGGCATCGATCCTCCCGAGGCAGACTTTTACGACGGTTACCCGCAGTACTACGACGGCATTGGCATGATCCGCTCGTATCTAGACGAGACCGACGACGTGCTTGCCGCCGACGCCGAGCGTCTGGCCCGCGTCCGCGCTGGCATCGCCGAGCGCAACCAGCGCCTTCTGTGCCTCTCCGGCGCCAGCGCGCGCGACACCGTGGCGCGCTTTGTGGAGTCGCCCCAGGGACTCGCCGGCACCGTCACAGCCATCAAGAACCGCTACTTCGGCGGCAACGTGGACGTGACCGGCCTCATCGTCGCGTGTGACATTCTGGAGCAGCTGCCCCAAGATCTGTCGGGGGTTATGCTCTTTGTGCCTAAGCTCATGTTCAACGCTGACGGCATGACGCTTGACGAGTATCATCGTGACGATTTACTCGCAAGCCTTACCAGTCGCGGTGCCGAGGTTCATGTGGTGTCGACCATGCCGCATGAGTTGCTCGATACCCTGGAGCATATCCTTGGCATTGTGTCCGCGGACTCTAACATTTCCACTGACCCTACCCATTAAAGGAGAGCAGATGAAACCTATCGTCGCCGTCGTCGGACGCCCCAACGTGGGCAAGTCCACGCTCGTTAACCGCCTGGCCCAGACCTCGGACGCCATCGTCCACGAGTCCCGCGGCGTCACGCGCGACCGCTCGTACCACACGGCCGATTGGAACGGCCGCGAGTTCACCATCGTCGACACGGGCGGCATCGAACCGCTCAAGAGCGATGACGTCTTCGCCACGTCCATCCGTGACCAGGCCCTTGCCGCCGCCGAGGAAGCCGCCGTCATCCTGTTTGTGGTCGATGGCCGCACCGGCGTCACCGAGGAGGACGAGTCGGTCGCCCGCATGCTCAAGCGCTGCGACAAGCCGGTCTTTCTGCTGGTGAACAAGCTCGACAACCCCGATCGCGAAAACGACAGCATCTGGGAGTTCTATTCGCTCGGCATCGGCGAGCCCACGCCGCTCTCGGCCCTGCATGGCCACGGCACGGGCGACCTGCTCGACGACATCGTGGCCCTGTTGCCCGAGGAGGAGGACGAGGTCGCCGATGAGTTCCCCGATGCGCTGAACGTGGCCATCATCGGCCGCCCCAACGCCGGTAAGTCCTCGCTGTTCAACCGCATCCTGGGCGCCGACCGCTCTATCGTGTCCAACATTGCCGGCACGACGCGCGACGCCATCGACACCGTCGTGGAGCGCAACGGCAAGCACTACCGCATGGTCGACACCGCGGGCATCCGCAAGAAGAGCACCGTGTACGAGAACATCGAGTACTACTCGATGGTCCGCGGCCTGCGCGCCATCGACCGCGCCGACGTGGCGCTGCTCGTCGTCGACGCCTCCGTGGGCGTTACCGAACAGGACCAGAAGGTCATGGGTCTTGCCATCGAGCGCGGCTGCGCCATCGTGGTGCTGCTCAACAAGTGGGACCTGCTCGACGACGACCGTAAGCGCGAGGCCTGCATGGAGACCATCGACCGCCGTCTGGGCGTCATGGCTCCCTGGGCCCAGTACCTGCGCATCTCTGCCCTCACTGGCCGCAGCGTCGAGAAGATCTGGGCGATGGTCGACGCCGCCGAAAAGACGCGCTCGCAAAAGATCAGCACTTCGCGCCTCAATACGTTCCTCACCGACCTGCGCGAGTTTGGCCACACCGTGGTAGACGGCAAGCGTCGCCTGCGCATGCACTACGTGACCCAGACGGGCGTCAACCCGCCGACGTTCACGTTCTTCGTCAACCACAGCGACCTGGTCAACGACACCTACCAGCGCTACGTGGAGAACCGCATGCGCTCGACCTTCGATTTTGCCGGCACGCCCATTCGACTCTTCTTTAGGAAGAAGGAACAGAAGGATGCATAATCCGATTCTGCTGACCGCCATCTGCGCCGTGGTCTCGTTCTTCATCGGGGCGATTCCGTTTGGCCTGATCTTGGGCCGTGTGTTCAACCACACGGACATTCGCAAGGCGGGCTCCGGCAACATCGGCACAACCAATGCGCTGCGCGTGGCCGGCCCTAAGGTGGCCGCGCTCACGTTGTTGCTCGACTGCCTTAAGGGCGCCATCTGCGTCCTTATCGCGCGTCCGCTCATTGCCGACTTGGGCTATGGCTTCCCCGTAAGCATCATGGCGCCCGGAGCCCCCGGCGATTGGATGCTCGGCGTCATTTGCCTGGCAGCGGTGTGGGGCCATATCTTCTCGCCCTACCTCAACTTCCATGGCGGCAAGGGTATCGCCGTGGGCTTGGGTGTCATCCTCGCCTGGTACTGGCCCATCGGACTATCGCTGCTGGGCATGTTTATCGTGGCCGTTGCCATCACCAAGTTTGTGTCGGTGGGCTCGCTTGCCGCGGCCATCGGCCTTCCCATCGCCGCCTGCGCGGTCTTTCCGTACAGCAGCCTGGGCCTTAAGTTTTGCATGGCGATGATCGGCATCACCGTGGTGTGGGCCCATCGCGCGAACATCAAAAAGCTCATGTGCGGTAAGGAGTCCAAGCTCTCGTTTACCAAGCGCGTCACCGAACCCGACGATAAGTAGGAGAGAGTCATGAATGTTGCGCTGATTGGCTCCGGCTCCTGGGGAACCGCCGTCGCCGGCCTTGCCGCCGCGCGAGCCGAGCGCGTGACCATGTGGGCCCATAGCAAGCAGACGGCCGCCGGCATTAACGGCGAGCATCGCAACCCCAGGTATCTGGCGGACTACAAGCTGCCCGGCAACGTCGTCGCAACCACGGACCTGGCGCAGGCGCTCGACGACGCCGACGCCATCATCTTTGCCGTGCCCTCCACACACCTGCGAAGCGTATGTCATCAGACAGCGCCCTTCATCGCCGCCGACACCCCGGTGCTCTGCCTTACCAAGGGCATTGAGCCCGAGTCCGGCCTGCTCATGAGCGAGGTCATTGCCAGCGAAATCGGCAACGAGCGGCGTGTGGCGGCCCTCTCGGGCCCCAACCATGCCGAGGAGATTTGCCGCGGCGGGCTTTCTGCCGCCGTCATCGCTAGCGAAGATACGCAGGTAGGGGAGACCTTTAAGGAGCTGCTGCTGTCCACGGCCTTCCGCATCTACCTGTCGCAGGATATGACCGGTGTCGAAGTTTGCGGCGCTATGAAAAACGTCATCGCCATCGTGTGCGGCATCTCCGCCGGTACCGGCGCGGGCGACAACACGCTCGCCCTTATCATGACGCGCGGCCTGGCCGAGATCAGCCGCCTGGTGCACGCCCGCGGCGGGCAGGCCATAACCTGCATGGGACTTGCCGGCATGGGTGACCTCATCGCCACCTGTACCTCGGAGCATTCGCGCAACCGCACCTTTGGCTACGAGTTTGCCCACGGCGTGTCGCTCGACGAGTACCAGGCGCGCACGCATATGGTGGTCGAGGGCGCCGTCGCCGCCCGCAGCGTGAGCGAGCTCGCCCGTTCACTGGGCGTAGACATTCCGCTCACCTTTGCCGTGGAGCAAACGCTCTACAACGGTGTTACTTTGGATAGGGCGCTCGAGATTCTTACCGATCGCGTACCCTCCCAAGAGTTCTACGGACTCACCGACTAGCGCAGAAAGGCTTCTACCATGGGTTCCATCAAAATTGCTCCGTCTGTCCTTTCGGCCGACATGGCCAACCTCAAGGGCGAACTCGATAAGATCGCCGGTGCCGACTACGTGCACTTCGACGTCATGGACGGTCACTTTACCGGCAACCTCACCTTTGGCGTTGATATCCTCAAGGCCGTCAAGCGCTCCACCGACGTGCCGGTCGATGCGCACCTCATGGTGTCGAACCCCGACGAGACCGTCGATTGGTATGCCGACGCTGGCGCCGATATGATCACCGTACACTACGAGGCCTCCACACACCTGCACCGCACGCTCACCCATCTGCAGCAGCGCGGCGTTATGGCCGGCGTGGTGCTCAACCCCGCCACCCCCGTGTGCGTGCTCGAGAGCATCATCGACGTCGTCGATATGGTGCTGCTCATGAGCGTGAACCCGGGCTTTGGCGGTCAGAGCTTTATCCCGGGCACCATCGCTAAGCTCCACGAGCTCAGGGCCATGTGCGAGCGTCACGGCGTTTCGCCCCTCATCGAGGTCGACGGTGGCATTTCTTCCAAGAACATTGTCGAGGTCGTCAAGGCCGGCGCCAACGTGCTCGTGGCCGGTTCTGCCGTATTTAAGTCCGAAGATCCCGCTGCCGAGGTTGCGCTGCTGCAGAAGCTGGGCAACGAGGCCGCACAGGAGGCATAAACCCTTATGACCGCAGGTCAAAACCGCATACCCGTGAATCTTGACTATGCCGCCTCGACGCCCATGCGCGCCGAGGCGCTCCTTGCGCAGCGCGAGTACGACGACAGCGAGCTTGCCGGCGTCAACCCCAACTCGCTGCATTCGCTCGGCCGCAAGGCTGCCGCGCGTCTGGAGGTTGCACGTCGCGAGATCGCCCGCAGCTTTGGCACGCGCGTCCGCCCGTCCGAGATTGTACTGACCAACGGCGGCACCGAAGCCAACCAGCTGGCGCTGCTCGGTCTTGCCGAGGGCGCTCGTCAGCGCGATCGCAAGCGCGATCGTGTAATCGTTTCGGCCATCGAGCACGATTCGATTCTGGACAACCTGCCGTTGCTGCGTGCCGCCGGCTTTACCGTCGACCTGGTACAGCCCTGCCGCATGGGCTACATTGAGCCTGCCACGCTTGTCGAGCTGCTAGGCGACGACGTGGCGCTCGTGAGCATCATGGTTGCCAACAACGAGACCGGCGTGGTGCAGCCCATCCGCGAGCTTGCCGCGGCCACGCATACCGTTGGCGCCCTGTTCCACACCGATGCAATCCAGGGGTATCTGCATATTCCGCTCGATGTCACCGAGCTGGGAGTTGACGCCATGACCGTCGCAGCCCACAAGATCGGTGGCCCCGTGGCATCCGGCGCGCTCTACCTTAAGAACCGCACGCCGCTGCGCCCGCGCATCTTTGGCGGCGGACAGGAAGCCGGACGTCGTGCCGGCACGCAAGACCTGCGCACGCAGCTCGCCTTTGCCGCTGCCGCCTCGTCTCTGACGCCCCATGTGGCTCAGGAGCGCGCGAAGCTGCAAGCCCTTTCCGACAAGCTCTACGCCACGCTTACGGCCCACCAGCGCATTCACGCCACCATGGGTGACTACGCACAAGCCGACCGTCTGCCCGGCATGGTATCGATCTACATTGACGGCATGGACTCCGAGGAACTCATCATCAAGCTCGACGCCGCCGGCTTTGAGGTGTCGGCAGGCTCGGCATGCTCGAGTGGCAGCATGGACCCGAGCCATGTTTTAAGCGCGATGGGCATCGGTCGCGAGCAGGCATTGGGCGCACTGCGCATTTCCTTTGACGACCGCGTAAATCCGAGCGATCTGGACGAGTTCGCCCAAACGCTGCTCTCGATCGTGGGTGCCGTATGATCGTCGCCGAGCTTGAGCGCGCGCTGCTGGCACGCTATCCCAAGACCAATGCCGAGAGTTGGGACCATGTAGGACTCTCCGTCGGCGACCCTGCCGCGGAGATTACCGGTGTTGCCTGCGCACTCGATGCGACTGAGGCTAATGTTCGCCGCGCCCAAGAAGCAAGCGCCAACGTGCTGCTGACGCATCATCCCATATACATCAAGGCACCCGAGGCCTTTTGTCCGGCGGATGCCACACGACCCCAGTGCAGTGCGGCCCTCTACGAGGCTGCCCGCTGCGGGGTGAGCATTATCTCGCTCCACACCAACCTGGACCGCTCGCACGAAGCCCGTGTCTGCCTGAGCAAGCTGCTGGGTGCCGCACCCGTGAGCTCACTGGAGCACGTGGACGACCCCGAGGCCACCGGCCTGGGCGCACTTGCAACGCTCAACGACCCGTGCACGCTGCGCGATCTTGCCACCCGTGCTGCCACGGCCTTTGGCAGCGACCCGCGTGTGTGGGGCAAAGCTGATCGCCCGTGCCGCACCGTCGCCATTTTGGGCGGCTCCCTGGGCGACTTCGGAGAGCTCGCCATCGCCGCGGGCGCAGATGTTGTCGTGACGGGCGAGGCGGGCTACCACGTGGCGCAAGACCTTGCCTTGCGCGGGCTGCCGGTGATCTTGCTCGGCCACGACCGCTCCGAGGAGCCGTTCGTTGATATATTGATGAACTCTGCAGTTGACGCCGGGGCCGACCCCCGTCATGCGATTAAAATACTGAACCCTTGCCAATGGTGGACTGTGACAAAAGGAGAGAACTTATGAGCGCCGGCGCTACGCTACTCAAGCTGCAACAGATCGATTTGGAGCTCGCCCGCAACAAGAGCGAACTTGCCAATATGCCGGAGCTCAAGGAGCTCGCTTCCAAGCGCAAGACCTATGTAAAGCTCAAGTCCGAGATGACCAAGCTCTACGCCCAACGCAAGGACCTGGACATTGAGCTCGACGATCTCAACACCACCGAGATTCAGACCAACAACGCCATCGAGGCCGCCAAGAAGCGTCACGTCGACGGCTCTGACTATCGCGAGGTTCAGGACCTGGAGAACGAGCTCGCCACCCTGGCCAAGCGTCTGGACAAGATTGAGCACACCCGCAAGGACGTCGTTGTCGCCCACAAAGAGGCGCTCGACCGCGAGACCCGCGCGCAGGCAATCATCGCCAAGTTCGAAGAGGGCGTGAAGGCCGATACCAAGGCCGCCCGCGCCAAGGCTGCCGACCTGCAGGCTCAGATCGAAGCCGCCACTAAGGAGCGCACCGCTCTTGCCGCCACGCTGCCGGCCGACGTGCTCACCGACTACGAGCGTCTGCTCAAGCAGTTCCGCGGCTTGGCCGTCGAGACCATCCAGGGCAACATCCCCACGGTCTGCCACACCGCGCTGCAGGCATCGTCCATGAGCGACCTCAACCACGACGGCAGCGAGATCACGCATTGCCCGTATTGCCACCGCCTCCTGGTGCTCCCCAGCAAGGAAGCCTAAATGATGACGGCGGCATCCAACAATTCAATGCAACTTGAGGGAAAAACGATCCTGCTGGGTATTACCGGCGGGATCGCCGCCTATAAGTCGTGCAATATCGTGCGCCTGCTGCAAAAGCGTGGTGCCCGCGTCAAGGTCGTTATGAGCGAGCATGCTGCCGAGTTTGTGGGCCCGCTCACCTTCCGTGCGCTCACCAATGAGCCGGTCGCGGTTGGGCTATTCGACGACCCGTCTGACCCCATCCACCATATCTCGCTGGCGCAGGAGCCCGACTTGGTGGTCGTGGCGCCCGCGACGGCCAATATCATCGCCAAGATGGCCAACGGCATCGCCGACGACCTCATCTCCACCACGCTGCTTGCGACGCCGCGGCCCGTCGTGATCGCGCCGGCCATGAACAATGGCATGTGGAAGGCGCCGGCGACGCAGGCCAACATGGCCACGTTGCGCGACCGCGGCGTTCACGTGGTGGGACCCGGCAGCGGCTACCTTGCGTGCGGCGACGTGGACACGGGCCGCATGAGCGAGCCCGAGGACATCGTCGAGGTTGTCTGCGAGGTGCTCAACCCCGCGCCGCAAGACCTGACGGGCAAGCGCATCGTCATCACCGCCGGCCCCACGCACGAGCCGATCGACCCGGTGCGATTCATTGGCAACCGTTCTTCGGGCATGATGGGTATCGCCCTGGCGGGGGAGGCCGCACGTCGCGGTGCCGCCGTCACGCTCGTGCTGGGACCGACATCGCTCGACGTTCCCCGCGGTGTGGAGTGCGTGCACGTACAGACCGCCTCGGAAATGCTCAAGGCAGCGCTGAGCGCCTTCCAGACGGCCGACGCGGCCATTTGCGCCGCCGCCGTCGCCGACTACACGCCGGCGGCCCCGGCGGACCATAAGCTCAAAAAGGCCAACGAGCGCCTGGATCGCATCGAACTGGTCGAGACGGTCGATATCTTGGCCGAGCTCTCGCGCCAAAAGGGAGAGCGGTGCGTGATCGGCTTTGCGGCCGAGACCGATAACGTCGTGGAGTACGCGCAGCGCAAACTCGCGCGTAAGGGTTGCGATGCCATTATCGCCAACGATGTTTCGCGCGCCGATTCGGGCTTTGGAACCGATACCAACAAAGCTTGGATCGTGAGCACAGCGGGCACGCAAGAACTTCCCGTACTAACAAAACCCCAGCTCGCAGATGCAATTTTGGACTTGCTTCAAAATTTGTAAAAAAGTTCTTGCACAAGGACAAAGTTTCGGGTTAATATACTCCCTGTTGCGAGCGAGAGCAGAGCAACAAACAAAAGCTTCGGGACGTGGCGCAGCTTGGTAGCGCACTTGACTGGGGGTCAAGGGGTCGCTGGTTCGAATCCAGTCGTCCCGACCAGAAGTTTGCAGGTCAGGCACCTAGTGCCTGACCTTTTTTGTTTTAAGCAATTGCTTAATTTTGATTAAGCAACAGGGTGCCAAAAATCTACCTGAGCGATAATCGCCTTTTGCGGTTACTTGCGCGTTTTGCACACGCTTGAGCCGATTTATTAACGCGATATGAATCTACATACGCGTAGTTGGTATACAGCCGAGTACAGGCTGTATTTATCGCGACGATTTACACAGATATAGCAACTGTAACGAACAGGCGTGTCGCTGTCTTTATTCCAGCAGTTCACTTAATCGGTGGACGAGTGGGGTGTTGCAACGAAACGCCAAGGAGGATGGGCTCTATACGAGGACGCCGCAGAGGCAATGGCGGGGGGAGTACGGAGGGCGCCCTGAGAGCCGCTGTATGACCCCATGTCTCCTTAACTCGATTATTTGTGTTTCAAGCCACAAATCGGTCGAGCAATTGCCAAAAGAAAGGCCCATGCAGGATTGCACGGGCCTTACATCAGATCAAATTTGAGCTAGAAGCACCAAATGGGGCAGACGCAACACCATCTCGTCGCGCCCTCGGCGAGCGACATATCACAGTCGAGGTAGACATCGAGGAAATCGTCAGATCCCGCACAGGGGGACCGCGATGGTGGCCACTGCACCGCCCGAGGGGCCGTTGGCGAGCGAGACGGAGCCCCCGTGGGCGCTCGCGGCCTCGGAGGCGACGTGGAGGCCGAGCCCGTAGTGGCGGCCTCCGTCACGCGAGGAGCGGGAGGAGTCGTCCGTGAAGAGGCGCTCGCAGCCGCGTTCGAGGGCGGCGGGAGAAAAGCCCGGTCCGTCGTCGGCAACCTCGATAACGAGGTGCCCGCCCGCGACGTCGCAGGAGACGGCCACGCGCGAGCGCGCGTGCTCGGCGGCGTTGGCCACGAGGTTCGCGGCAGCTCGCGCCAGGGCGGTTCGGTCGAGCGGGGCCTCGGGCGCGCCCGCGACAGCAGGGCCCGTGGCCGCGTCGAGCGCCACGCCTCGCGCCCGGGCGATCTGGGCGGCCTCGGCGAGGACTTGCTCGCAGAGCTCGGCCGGCCGCATGGGGGCCCTCTCCGCCCCGCCGGACCCGCGCGAGGCCTCGATGAGCAGGCGCACGTAGCCGTCGAGCCTTTCGACACTGCCGGCTATGTCGCGCGCGGCGGCCGCGAGGTCGGCGTCTTTCTCGTCTTCCAGCTCCTCCGCCACGAAGTCGGCGTTGGCGCGCAGCACGGTGAGCGGCGTCTTGAGGTCGTGGGCGAGCGACGCCACCTGCTCGCGCTGCCCCCGCTCCGCGGCCCAGCGGGCCTCGAGTGACTCGGCGAGGGAGGTCCGCATGGCGTCCATCGCGGCGAGGACGTCGTTCACCTCGCGCACGTTGGTGCTGCCGACCGCGAAGTCGAGCTCCCCCGCGCCGACGCGCCCCGCCGCCTCCGCGAGCGGCGCCATCTTGCGCGAGATCACGCGGCTCGCGCGGCGCGCCACGAGCGCGAGCGCGAGCGCGCTTCCCGCCGTGGCGCCGACGAGCATGAGGTTCTGCGGGTTGGGAAGCAGGCCGGCGAGATCGCGCGAGACCCACTGCGGCAGGTACTCGCTGACGAGTGCGCAGGCCCCGCCGCCCTTGAGCGGGAACGCGGCGTAGGTGAGGCCCGAACCCCCGCCCTCGATCTCCACTGTGCCCGGATCCGCGGCGAGTGCCGTACGGGCCATTTCCGTCGCGTCCTCGAGCCGCGTACCCTCGAGGTCTGTCATCAGCACGTTTCCGTCCTTGTTCAGGATGAGGTAGCGGTACGCCGTCGGCACGTCCTGCTGCCCGCAGACGCCGTCGCGTGCCAGGCCCTCCGCGACATCGCGCGCATTGGCCGGCCCCCAGCTTGCCTCGTAGACGAAGCCCGCGTTGATCGCCGCGGAGAGCACCATGAACGAGGCGAGCCACGCCGTGGCGACCGCCGCGAACGCGTAGGCGAAGTAGCGCGCGATGACGAAGGAGAGCGGCATGCCCCCGCGACCTCGCGCCCCGATCCTCAGAGCTGCCACTTGTACCCCATCCCCCAGACGGTCGCGATCGGATCGGCGCCGGCCTCGGAGAGCTTCCTCCGGGCGCGGCTGACCTGCATGGATATGGCCGCGTCGTCGGCGTCGCTCTCCCAGCCGAGCACCGCCTCGCGTATCTGCGCGCGGCTCATGACCTGCCCGGGGTGACGAGCGAGGTACTCGCAGATGGCGTACTCGGTGGGCGTGAGCGGCACGGCCTCGCCACCCACGGCGAGGCCGCGCGCCCCGAGGTCGATCCGCACCTCCCCGAAGGAGAGGGCGTGCGAGCGCGGCCGGCGCTCACGGCGTAGATGGGCCGCGACCTTGGCGCGCAGCTCCGCGGCCCCGAAGGGCTTGCGGACGTAGTCGTCGGCGCCCAGGCCGTAGCCGGCCACAGCATCCTCCTCGGCCACGCGAGCGGTCAGGAAGACGATGGGCCCGTCGAAGTCCGGGCGGATCTGCCGCACGAGCTCGAAGCCATCGAGCCCCGGCATCATGACGTCGCAGAGCACGAGGTCGAAGCGCGAGAGGTCCATCCCCGGGACCGCCGTCGGGTCCGCCGCCCTGACGACCTCATGGCCGTCGCGGCCGAGGACGCGCGCGAGCGCGTCGAGGATCGCCCGTTCATCATCCACTGCCAGTATCCTCGCCATGTTCGACCTCCTGAAACTCTCGTCGGAATTGTACTAGCGCCGCGCTCAGCGGTCCAGAGCCCTGCGCGCAACCGCGGGCGCCCACATGGCGATCTCAGGGTTGGGCAGCACGCGGTCGGCGATCGAGCGCAGCGCCGACCCCCAGCCGGCGTCGAGCAGGGCATCCCGGCCAGGACGAGCGCTGCGGAGAGGAGGACGAGCATGGCGGCGAGCGGCCTCCTACGCATCTGCCCTCCCGTCCTCGAAGCGGCAGAACCAGGCGAGAAGGACGGCGCCGGCTGCCAGGGTGAGCGCGAGGCCAGCGAGCGCAGTCGTGAGGAGAGGGCCCGCCGCGCGTGCGGCGTCGATGAAGGCCTCCACCCCGAGCGACCCCAGGCGCGCGGGCCAGGCGAGCGGCACCCAGCTCAGGGGCGTCGCCAGGGCACCGGTGAGCTCGCCGGTCATGAGGCCGTGCGCAAGTCCGCCCACCGAGAAGAACGCG
>NZ_QSGH01000023.1:10961-23876 GCF_003468085.1 Collinsella sp. AM41-2BH | reverse complement strand
TGAATGTGGGAGGTGTTCGGATAAAGTTGATAATCAAGGTGTGCCACTAAATAGCTAAATGCCAAACCGCTGCTCGAGGCGGAGCACATGGCGGCAGGGTATAATTTGATTGTCATAGATTGCAATTTGGAGGTGCCCCATGAATGCCCCCGACGCGCTCCAAAACATCCGCTCAAAACACCCCGTTGCATATGTGGTTCTCTATCTCTTTGTCGGCTGGGCATTGCTGGTTGTCATCACCCATGCCATAGCTTTTGGAGCAGAACTGCTGATAGCCAGCTCGGACCAGCCCGTCGTCAAATGGGAGACGACCGATGAATGCACCGACGGAACCCGAACCATTTACTACAACAGCCCGTCCCTCTACCAAGAGTTCAAGGTCAAGATAAAGGACTCCAAGATTGTCGATGCCGAACTGGGCTCTTTATTTACAATCGGAGCAACCGTCAACGCCGAGCAAGTCGAGTACACGGACGGCCATGCGACGTATCGTATCGACCTCAGCATCCTAGGCCGACCGTCACGCGCTTGTCTGCTCGAATGCGATATACGCGGCACCACACTACACATGTCCGAAATACAGATGCGCCCGGACAAAAGAAAGTGATATATGGCCGAGTCGGAAGAGACTAGGCATAGACTTGTCCGCCTTCGTAGGCAAAACGCAGGATGAGCGGGGCATTGTTGCGCACGAAATCATCGAGTTCTTTGAGGTTCGCTTCGCTAAAGCCCTCGTGTGACACCCAATTGAATGCCGGCAAGATACACTCCGCCGTGTCAAAACCCCAATCGCGCGGGCGCTCCACAACAACCTTCACCGTGTTGTCCTCCCGGACTTCGGAATACGAAACCTGCGTATCGTCCTCGAGGCGGACATATTCCCACATCATAAGCTCGCTCCGTTCAAAGGGTTCTCTTCTTGAGCAGTATACCCGCCTGCGCAGCTACTCCACCGGCTTGAAGATGGTGGCCTGACCGAAGACGCTGCGGATGAGGTCTTTGGCCTCGTCCTCGGTCTGCGGGATGCTCGGGGCTGCGCCCTGATGGCCGAAGGGGCTGCCCGCACCGGGGTTGGACTCCCAGGGAGCCGCGGGGGCGTCGTCGCTTGCGGGGGCCGCGGGTGCCTCCGCAGCGGGCTTGGGCGCGGGCGTCGCACCCGGCACGTCGAACGGAGGCAGATCGTCCCCGCTCGCATCGCCAGCGAAGCCGCCGACCATGGCGTCGTCGTAGGGCACCTGCTCGGATTCCCACGGCGCGGACTGCGCGACAGGCTGAGCCTTCGGGGCAGCCGAGCGCTCGGGCGCACGGGGTGCGGGCTCGGTCGGGAGCTTACCCGTGGCAGGAGCGCCGGCGGGGTTGTCGGAGCGTAGCCAGGGGGCTTTGCCCAGGTCAGACGACTTGGGCGCGGGCGAGACGGGCTTGGGCGCGGGTGTCGGAGCAGCCGGTTTGGGTGCCGCGGGCTTAGGCGCCGACGGGGTCGATGCCGCTACCGGCGCCGCTTGCTGCTGCGGCGCGCTGGCGCTCGAGGATACAGGGGCCGCCGAGGACACGGGTTGCGGGTCCGCAGATGCCGCAGCCCGTGCAGATGGAGAATGCTCCTCATGTTGAGGAGCCGGCGTGCCACCCCCACCCAGGACATAGTCGACGGTACGACGACCGAAGACCGCGCAGACCGTCGGCAGGACCACCGACTGCGTATCGGCGCGACCGAGCATCTTAATGGCAAAAGTCGAACCCGCGGGGAACGAGACCGTGAGCTTGGAGCCGTCGTCGGCCGTGGCGCGGGCGTTGAGCAAAAGCCCTGCGTAGGAAGCCTGACGCGCCTTGACACGCTCGACAACCTCGGCCCATTTGCGCTGCAGCTCTCCGGCATCATCGACCGCGGGCGTCTCGGCAGTACCGGCGGCGGCAACCTGGGCGGCATTGTTGGACTGGGGCTTAGGTGCCGGAGCGGTGGCAGGCGCGGGGGCCGCAACGGGCTGAGGCGTCGGAGTTGGCGCAGGCTGAGGTGCAGGCGCTGCAGGCTTGGAAGCTGACACGGACGCAGAACGGGACGCAGGCTGGGCAGCCGGAACAGCAGCACCACGGTCCCAAGGCATACCGCCCTGGCGCGCGGACGTAGCAGCGGGGGCAGCGGATGCCGCCGGAGCGGCAGCACGAGCGCCCGAAATGAGCGTCGGCTGTTGGGCAGCAGCGGGTACGGATGCTGCAGGCGCAGCGGCCTGAGCAGCAGCCACGCTCGCCGGCACGGCGCCGTTGGCAACCATGGCCTCCAAGCGAGCCACGCGCTCGGCCAATGCTTCAATCGTTAAATCAGCCTCGGGACGTGCCAGACGCGTACAGGCAATCTCGAGCACCAGGCGCACGTCGCTCGCGCCCCTCATCTCCAGTGCGGCATCGTCGAGCACCGTCAGCACGCGGGCCAGGCGGTCGGCAGGATGCTCGCCAAAGGCAGCGGCCTCGGCAGCAAGCGCCTCGGCCTGCTCGGAGCCGCCCTCAAACAGCTCGGCACGGGCACCGGCAACGCAGGCAACGTACACGTCACGCACATGCGCTACCAGGTCGCGCGTCAGCTCCAGCAGGTCGTTTCCTTCCTCGACCTGCGCACGGATCAGTCCATAGAGCTCGGCAACATCGCGATCGGCAATGGCGCGGGAAAACTCGCCCAGAATCTGGTCCGAAACCTCGCCTAAAAGCGAGCGGGCATCGTCCGCATGCACAGAACCGTTGCCAAAAACGCTCAGCTGCTCCAGCGTGGAGAGCGCGTCGCGCATGCCGCCCTTGGCATGGCGCGCCACGATGGCGAGCGCCTCGTCGTCGTAATCGAAGCCCTCCTGCTCGCACACGTATGCCAGGCGACGCTCGATATCCTCGTTGCCGATGCGGTGGAAATCGAAGCGCTGGCAGCGCGAGAGGATGGTCTCCAGAATCTTTTGCGGGTCGGTGGTGCACAGCACAAAGATCACGTGCGCCGGCGGCTCCTCGAGCGTCTTGAGCAGCGCGTTGAACGCCGCCGTCGTGAGCATGTGGACCTCGTCGATGATATAGATCTTGTACTTGCCGCGTACCGGGGCAAAGTTGACGGAGTTGATGATTTCCTCGCGCACATTGTCCACGCCCGTGCGGGAGGCGGCATCGAGCTCGTAGACATCGGGGTGGTTACCCTCGGCAATGAGCTCGCACTCCTCGCAAGTACCGTCGGGCATGCAGCCGCTTGCACCCTCGGCGCGCGCCGCCTCGGCATTGCGGCACAGCAGCGCCTTGGCCAGAATGCGCGCCATGGTGGTCTTGCCCGTGCCGCGCGGTCCGCAGAACAGGTAGGCGTGGGACAGGCGCCCCTCGGTGATGGCGTGCTCGAGCGTCGAGACGATATGCTGCTGGCCCACCACGGAGTCAAAGGTGAGCGGGCGATACTTTCGGTACAACGATTCCATGGGTGCTCCCCCGGGTATACTGAGTCTTGTTGCCGCGGCGGCCATGCGGTCGCACGGCATACTGCATTCCATAATAACCCGTACGGCGAGCCCGCCGCGATAGGAGTCCAAAGAGCATGGCAGACGCAGAGAGCAACCTCGTTCCCTCCGAAGCAGCCGACCAGGTCGAGGTCGCGCTCGAGGAGCAGGCCGCAGCCGACGACGGCATCCTGTACCTCAACGAGTACCAATACGAAAACGACCTCGTCACCGACTTCGCCCGCCTGGTCGCCTCGCCCAGGCGTCGCGGCTCGCTGTATGTCGCCGCGGCAATTGCCGCGCTCATCGGCATCGGCATGCTGGTGGCCGGCGGCAACTGGATCAAGTTTGGCGTCGTCTTGATCGTATTCGGCGCCTTTTTGGCCTGGTGGAGCAAAAACCTGCACCACACCCTCGCCCGCGACTTTATCGACGCCGTTGAGGCCGACGAGTCCATGGGTGGCCGCTATCGCCGCGTCGCCGCCAACGAGGACGGCCTGATGGTTTGGGGCACGAGCGGCAAGTCGCAGTTCTTCCCGTTTGAAAAGCTCGACCACGTGCTCGACGGCGAGCGCATCTTTGTGGCCATGTTCGCCGACCAGGGCGTGACGATCCCTAAGGACACCTTTGTCCGCGGCGATGCCGAGCAGTTCGGTCCCTTCCTTAAGGCACGCATCAACAAAAAACTCCGCATCGAGACCAAACGCAAGAAGATGAAGGCAGAAAAGGCCGCTGCCGAAGCAAAACAGGGCGACAAGCCCCAGGAGACCAAGGGCAAGCAGCGCAAGCAGAAGAAGAGCAAGAAGAAGCGGTAGGCCGGCCGACACCGAAGGCGCCTCGTCCCGCGCCCGATTCCGGGCCGGGGCGCCTGGAATCGGGCGCGCGTACCGCCAATGGACCCGTTTTGCCTTGCTCTCGAGCTATTTCACTTCAAACCTTAAGAGCCTCCGCTCCGGCAGATCGGTCATCTTCATCGTGTAAGTCCCGGGAAATGCTTTCTCAAAACGGACGGTCTCGTAACCTTCGAAATAGTCGTTGGTGTTCTGCATCATAAATGGGACGAGCAACTCGTTTTCTGCCCCAACCTCCACGGCAAACGCAGCAGAGCCGCCAAGGACCGGCATGGCTTGCGTTATCAGATCGGTATTGACTACAAAATCATAGTTTGGCGCAGACTCCGGAACCAGATGCCAAACATACGCTTTGATTCCACCGTCGATATTATCCCTATTTCTGACACGCATCTTTACGGCGATAACGCACGTGATGTCGGCATCCTTCAGTCTCGTTTTCGTATCCACGGTGCCATATTTTGAATAATCGTCATGTGCTCGTTTGAGATACTCGCGCGGCGTGAGCAACTCTGCCCCGTCTATGCAAAACGAATACCCATCAGTCACCACATCCTTCGACCCCAGAAACGCTCCATCCATCGAGAGCCATTCGCCCTCCGCGTAATATTTCTCAGGAATGACCGTCCGGTTCCCGTTAACGACGCTCACCCTCATGCCCGCAAGGCCGGCAGCAGCACAGCAAAAAAGCGCGAGCGCCGATCTTCTCGTCCACAGGGTCTTCTTCATCGCGCTCACGACCTTTCCCGAACTTTCACAACGGCACCGTCGCGCATGCAGTAAACCCGATCGGCCAGTTCCTCGAGCACCTCTCCGTCATGGCTGGACAGAAGGACCTCACGACCCGTTGATGCCGCCATCGCCACAACGCGCTTGAGCATTTCAACGCCCGCTTCGTCGAGGGCATTCGTTGGCTCATCGAGAACAAGCAGCTTCGGCTTCTCCATAATTGCCGCAGCTATCCCCAGACGCTGCTTCATCCCAAGCGAGTATGCTCGGAACTTCTTTTTTTCGTCTGCATCGAGCCCCACGAGCCGCAGGGCAGAGCGAATGTCCTCGGGGGTGGCAACGCCCTTGATCTGAGCGATGAGCTTCAGATTGTCGTAGCCAGACAGATATCCCAAAAAGGAAGGCGCCTCGATCAACATCCCCAGACTCGGCGGGAACGAGATGTCCGCCCCAAGCCTTTGGCCATCGATAGAGATTTCGCCTTCGGTAGGCTTGATCAACCCGCAAACCGCTCGCATGAGCATGGTCTTACCCGAACCGTTTATCCCCTGAAGCCCGACCACAGTCCCAGGGTCAACCTCGATGGACACGTTGCGCAGGACATCGTTTTTACCCATGCGCTTCGATACGCCCCTTACGATCACACTCATATCTTGTCCCCCTTTTCTATAAGGTCGGCCCTTCGAAACCACAGTCCACCCAACGATAGGCATAACGACATAAGCCCAATTGATGACAAGACACTCGAGCCCGCCGCGATTCCCTCTTTGACAATTCCACCCCAGCGCAACAGCATCAAGGCGTTACCCAATAGCGCCCAATGTCGTGCATATGCCGAGCAGATCAGGTAGCTCATTAAAACCACAAACGAGACTGACGACCCAAGCACAAACCCAACCGCTGCCTGCGCAAACGCAAGCGCCTCAAAAGCAAATAAGAGACCTATGAAAAACGGCAGCGCATCTGCCTCGGCAGCTTTGAGAAACCACGGCGCCAAATTAGCCAGTTGAAGCGACTCACCATGAATGACCGCGCTGAACGAGGAGCTCACCACCAAGCTCCAAATCACAACAGAGCAAACCACCACGAGCAGTGAAAATGCCGTTACTGCCGCCACCAAGATAAAACGCGAGACCCACCAAAGGGTTCTTGCCCGGCATCGAACAAGCGCTTGCAAACCAAACCCGTGCAACGATTCGGCCGGATAGTCGAGTGTTGTATAGAGAATAAGCAGAATGAGAAATAGCCATCCTAGCGGAGGCACAAACATGACCCCGGGCCTAGGCTCAAACGGAGCAGATCCGGCAAACACGAGCGCAAGATTATCCGCAAACCCCAAGGTATCCGTTCTAACCCCATACACAGAAGACAATCCGTAGGCGTACACCAAGTTCGCAACGGTCACTGCCGCAATTGCAATAAAAGTGATGATGTTCTTCTTCAAAACGGTCCTCAGGTCCGCGGCGACCAGCCTAAACAGCATCAGACCACCTCGCGTCTTTTCCACGCCCCAGAAAAAGCCAACGAAGCAAGGGTCAATAATATGATTTCCGCAAAACCGGCTCGAATGTCTGGCCAGTTATTCAGCGATTCCGACCTGATGCTGTTGAGGATATTGCAGTTAAACCCCACACAAGCCATTACGCCGAAGATCCAGCCATTTGCAAAATGCCACGCAACCATTAGCAGATACGGGACAATTATCGCTTTGATTCTGCTACGAAACAAAATTGAGAAGCCAGTTACAGCCATGGATAAAGTCCCGAGCGTGACAGCATCGAACAGCGTGTATGCGAGCACATATGACAAAGGATGCGAATAAAATAGACCGGAGAAGTAGCTATGCAGGTAAAGTCCTACGTAAGTCGACTCATCGACCCGAGGAAGATACGCAGGAAAAAGCATCGAGACGATCAGGAAATTGACGAGCAGAGGAATGGCAGTCACTGTAAACGCGGAGAGGAAAGCAGACAGCATCTTTACGTTCACGTACGCCTTTCTGGAAACGCGCGTGCATATCTGCATGTCATAACCACTCAAACGCTCAAAGAGACACGACCAAGATCCAGCCAACATTGCAAGCAGGGGCAGTACATAGAAAAACACCGACGCAGACAGTGGCGCGTTCGCGCTCACAACAATCCAGTTACCGAAGCTGCTTTCACGTGTTTGACCGAGATAATTTTCGGCTTGCACGCCAACGCCGTAACCAAAAGAAAGAAGGTTGTGGCGCTCTTTTTCCAAATTTGCCCACGGCTCCAGCGCGGCAGCTATTGCAACTGCGACCGCAATCAAGAGAGCAAGGATAAAAGCTGGACGTCTAATCGTTTTCGACAGTTCGTATCTTGCGAGCTTTTGGTTCATACGTCCTCCTCCCCCTTCCGACCCAGAAAGCCGGAAGGGAGCCATTTCAAACAACTATGCGGGAAGCTTGTGGAAATGCCCGACGCAGTCGGGGCTCCATACACCAATAACAGTGCCGTAGCCAGACTCCGCCCATGCAGTCAGTCGCGCCGCAGATCGCCCGTTCTCACGGACGAGGTTATACATTTCCCACTGTCCCTTGTGATTCGAACGATACGTTCCCTGAGTACAATTCATGCTGCCGCTACCGCTTGTGTTATACGCACCGTCTGTATATAACCGAAGCGGATTTCCCGTATGGCCCTGGATATCCAGATAGAGCGATGAGGAATCATCCTTTTGACGGTAGCCAGTTGCACTCGTCCCGGCACATTGAAAACTAAATGCCTTATCGGCATTGTTCGTACAGGTCGTAATTCCCGTATCGGCGTTTTGAGTAATGCTGGAAACCTGAGAGGTGTCAAACTCCTCTTGTGCAAACGATGCAGCGGGAACCCCTAGGGACAGACCAGCTGCAATCACCAAGCCGACTCCGATTCGAGCAATAGCGCTCCTTGGCTTAATCATGGCCTTCTCCAATCAAAAGCGGTTAACAATGCGTCGACGCACGGCAACCTTCGCATGAATAGAGAAAGATGTCTGTAAACACCCGCTATTGAGTTGATTGCTCAGGCGTTTACACGTTATTTACCTGCGATAACAATAAAATTAGCTCCGCCTTATTCTTGATCTTCAACTGGCGGTAAGATGCAGACCGCAGCGCTTGCACCGTAGATGCAGCGTAACCGACATCCTCCGCAATGGCCTTTGTCGTTGCCCCCTCTGCCGTCATCAGCAAAATTTGCGACTGAACATCAGAAAGGGAGCGCGACGTAAGCAGGGCCAGCTGGCGCACGCGGGCCGTTTCGGTGGACCCGTTCGCCCGGTACTCCAAGACGGCCTTCTCGTCCTCAACCGAGCGGGCGAGCGCGATGTGCGTAACGAACATGGGCACAGACCAGCAAACAATCACCGTTGCCACGACGACATTGACAGCCGAACTTTGCCCCAACAACGACGCGAGGAACAACGGCTCGAAAACCGTCAGATCCTGCACCATATTGAGCAAGACAGCCCAAACAGGAGCCGTCGCCCCGAAGCAAAGCATCCATATCCCAAGCATTTTGCGCTGCGGACAGCTTCGCATCACTATATATGTGAGCAGCACCCCCGTCAGCACCGCAAGTCCATGGATTCGCCCCCTAGCGACCGCATAGATTAAGGCAACCATGCCCATTGACACCAACGGCACGATAGCCCGAGCATGGGCATGCACCTTAAACGGACGCAGCCCAACAGCGAGCGAAGCCGTAGACGCCACGCCGCAAAACAGGACCGGCACAGCCATCAACGGAACGCGTATGCACATCAATGCCGCGATATAGATAAAAGACCATTCCACAGCAGATAGCACCGCCCATACGTACGGGCTTCCGAGCCAAATCGCTTCACCCGCTCTATCCAGCGCAGCGCCACGATTCGCTTTTCCACCCGCGTAGCGTAGCGACAGAAGCAGTCCGAGACCCAATGCGTAGCTTAAGAGGGAAAAGGCGACAGCCCGCGAAACACCGGACCCCCAATCGCTATCCGCCATTACCAAGGGCCCCGCCGCAAGGAGGATAAAGAATAATGTGAGCAGGTATCGAAACAGCCGGCGCGTTCGAGCTGATGCCACTATATCGTCAGCATGCCGCTGCGGTAGCTCATGCCCTACAGTATCGCCCTCACCCGCAAACAGCGCCACGAGCTCGCGTGAGCCCGCAACCGACGCCTTCCCGTATGCTCGGTGAAGCGTTGTTCTCACCGTCGATGGCTTCGTATCCGTCTCCTTGGCAATTTCCGCCGGCGTTTTCCCTTTGAGCAGCAGTCGAACAAACTGCTCTTCTCTAGGCGACAGGGCAGGGGAAAACACCCCCGCATCGAATGTGTCGGACGCACAGGCGATATCCGAATTGTTGTCCCGTTTCCCCCTTAGCAACATGCATACGAAGGCAGCAGCGATAACGGACCCCATCGCCAGCAATGCAATGACCACGGCATCGCTTGCGAAGTATGCCGCCTCAACAGCCGGAATAAGACCAATAGGAACTGCTACGAGCACAGAACAGGCAAACACGTCGCGCCGCCCATGGCCAAAGGCACGAGGGCGGCAAAACGGCGGGGCCACAGTCAATGCGAGATAGACCAACGGAATTAAAAGCGCAAGGCCAATTGACGCGGCCGTTACAGGGGGCATCCCCCATGGCTCGGGAACGACTCTCCATGAAACTCGACAGCAAAACAGCAGGCAAGACATGACGGCTATTGTTTCTGTAAAAATCGCGTCCTGCGGGTGACGAGTTTCCCTTTCGTCAGTCCGTGTCGACCTCTGCGTCAAAGGAGAGTCCGCCGTGCCCCAAATAACATATGAGAGAAGCAGCGACCCAACAAAGCACGAGACACACGAAACGCCATGTAACAACCAAATCGGTGCAAACACGATTGGAATAGAGTCTCCGCGAGCATAGAAAGCCAGGTCGGCCCATTCGGGAACCGTTGCAATAACACCAAGGAAAACACCGATGGCACCGAGATGCCTCGGCCTTCTCATTCCCCCCTTGCATAGCGCAGCACCATGAACAAACGCCGCGAGGCATGCGCCCAGGATAACGAGCCAGGTCATTGCACCTGACGCTAGGCCGATTGAAGATGAAAACCGGTGATAAGGGGTGACCGCCATTACGACAAGCGCAATGGCGCAGGCAAATGTAGCAGAACGGCGGGAAAAGAGCATACGGCCTCCATAGCGTGTCATTATATCGCTCGAGCCGCTCGTTTATCTCTGTTCTCACACCAGCCAGCATCAATGATTCAGGCGAACTCCAATCCGCGCCAGATCACGGTCCGGCTTTTGTTCGCAGTCCCCACATCAAAGCGGGATGCGGTTTCCTTTTGGACGCCGGTTCGGAAAGCGCATCCCGTTCCAGGGCAATATTCTGGGATGCAGTTTCCGCAGCCCACCCCATTTGGAAAGCGCATCCCATAATTTGGCTGAAAACTGAGATGCGCTTTCCAAACGAGCCGAAACGGGCCGAATCGATCGGGCCACCTCGCATCCCGCTATCCTCGCCATCTGCCCGAGCGTGCTACACTAGCAGCATCTATGCCACCGCGAACGGCTCGGCCCCGCGCCCGCCGCTCGCAAACGAACTTTAAACGCACGAGGGTTGGCCATGCCGCTTTTCTCGCAACATACCGCCCGGTTCTCGCCGGACGTTCCTTTGGAGGGCACCAGCTCTCGCGAGCTGCTCAAGCGGTACCAGCCGCTCGAGACACTTGCGACCGGCGGTTTTGGCTCCATCGAGATCTGCCGCGACACGCACCTGCGCCGCCGCGTCGCCATTAAACGCATCCCCCTTATCAACGGTGCCGGCATGCCCGCTAGCGACATCATGGATGTCCTGCGCGAGGCGCACACTGCCGCCATGCTTCAACATCCCAACATCGTGCAGGTCATCGACTTTACGCACGACACAGCCTATGCCTACCTGGTTATGGAATATGTCGATGGCATGTCGCTGGCCGAGTTTTTGCACCGCGCGGACGGCCACTCACTTACCTTTGACGAGGCCGCGGCCATTGCCGATGCCCTGGGCCAGGCGCTCACCTTCGCCCACAGTAATGGCGTACTCCACCTGGACATTAAGCCCGCCAACGTGCTCATCGACCACTCGGGCAATGTAAAGCTCACCGACTTTGGCATGGCGCGGCTGTCGTCCGCCGGTGGCTTTGGCGGCTCACGCGGCGGCACCATCGGCTACATGCCGCCCGAGCAGCTCGATATCGAGACCGGCACGGTCGACGAGCGCGCCGATGTCTTTGCCCTCGCCTGTGTGATCTACGAGGGCCTGTGCGGCAGCGCTCCTTTTATGGCGGCCACGCCCGCCGACTCGCTCGGCCGCATCATCGGCGGCGCCACCTATCCCAGCGAGCTGATACCACACTTTCCCCCGGGAGCCGAGGCCGCGCTCATGAGCGCGCTCTCCCCCATGCCGCAGGACCGCCCCAACAGCATCGAGGCATTTTGCGACCAGCTCCTTGCCGGTCTGGGCAGCGTGCGCGAAGGCCGTCGCAGCCTGGAGCAAATGGTTGGCGAACTTTCGGATGACGAGCAGGAGCTCGACGATATCGAGCCGTCGCACTACGAGGACGACACCATCGAAGTCGACCCCGCACTCGGCTGGGCAGGCACGCGCTGGAGCCATGCGCGCGACTACGCCATGCACGCTATCTCGGCGCTAACGTGCGGCGCCTTTAGCTTTTTGCTGATGCAGACGGCCGGCGTCGCGGCGCTTCCCGGCCTGGTCATTGCGGCTATCGCGATCGGAGCGGCGGCCGGCCTGGCCCCCCAGATTGGCTCGGCCATCTCGGCTGTGGGCTTTTTGGTGCTCATGGCAAACGCCACCATGCAGGCACAGGGCGTCCTGTCGATGTTGCCCGTCGCGGTGATCTTTGCCGCCGCCATGTCCGGTTGGTGGATCGCCTGGGGTCGCACCGAGGCTGCCGCGAGCGCCGCACTCACCTGTGCACTCGCGCTTGGCTGTCTGACCGGCAATACCTTCCTGGCAGCTGGGGTCACCGCCGGCGTCGCGTCATTTTGGCTCGGCCCGGCAAGCGCCGCCGCGGCAACGGGCATGGGCGCACTTTTTGCCCGTCTGGCCACGGTCGCGCTTTCAGCCGGAGGCGTGCTGGGGCTCGGTAACGTTGCCGCAGCGCTGGGAGACCCACTCCTTTGGGCTGCCTTTGTGCTGGTAGCGGCAACTGCCGCGGCGTCATCTGCGCTGCTCAACGCCCATGCCAAGCGTGCCGATCAGGGCTCAAACCTTGCCGTAATCGCCGCCATCGCTGTCGCCGGCATCGGCTGCGCAGCGGCGTCCTGTCTTGCACACCATATGGAAATTGCCAGCCTTGCAGCCGCGGTCGTCGCCAAGGCGGCGGTTGCGGGAACCCTATCCTCTATAATCGTTGGGATATGCCTATATTTGCTCGGATACCAAAGAACCTATACGGAGAGTGATCTTTCGTGAACTTCCTGAACATCTTCGAGGACCACGTGGCCGGCATCTTCGGTGCCACCCGTGCCCCGTTCTCCTTTAAGAAGCTTGCCAAGCAGGCCGCTCGCGACATGGAGGATCAGACTCTGGTGATCAACGGCGTCAACACGGCGCCGGCACTCTATACCATCCTGATCGCCGCCGACGACGATCCCATGCTCGCCCCGTTCTACCCCGAGCTTTCGCGCGAGGTCCGCGAGTTTGTGAAGGCGCAGGCCGAAAAGCGCCGCTATGTCTTTGTCGGCGAGCCCCTCGTGCGCTTTATGATCGATCCGCAGCTGCGCGCCGGCAAGTTCTCGGTCTTTGCCGAGAACGTCGATGCCCCCACGCTCGGCCGCCTGTACGAAGAAGAGCGCGCCTATCAAAACGGTCTGGGCCAAAACAACT
>NZ_QSGH01000023.1:0-10951 GCF_003468085.1 Collinsella sp. AM41-2BH | reverse complement strand
CCCCGGCGAAAAGCCGTGCCGCCAGCGCCCCGCGCGCCGGCCAGCAGCAGTTTGCTGCCCCGCAGCAGCAGCGCCCCGCCGCCATGCCCCAGCAGCAGCCGACGCCTCGCGCCGCCGCTCCCGACCCGCTTGCCGTGGCAGACCCCTTCGCGCCTAGCGTCCCCGACCCCGCCGCAGCACCCATCCCGGTGCCGCAGACCGTCTCGCGCGACGCGCTTGCCGGCATGGGCGGAGCCGCCGCGACCGGTGCCGCCGTGGGCCTAGGCGCCGCAGCCGGCATCGCCTCCAACATGGCGAGCACTCGCGCCCCGCAGCGCCCGCTCGCCCAGCTCGTCGACGTCGTGAGCGGCGAGAGCCATAGCATCACCTCCGCACAGGTGACCATCGGTCGCGAGCGCTCAGTTTCCGACATTGCCCTGCGCGACCCCAACGTGTCGCGCCGCCACGCCCAGCTCACCTTTACGGGCTCGGATTGGTCGATCGAGGACCTCAATTCCACCAACGGCACGCTCGTCAACAACCGCCGTATTACGCGCTGCCCGCTGCGCAACGGCGATCTGCTGACGTTTGGCCTGAGCACCTTTGAATTTAGGGGATAGTCGCTTATGAACATCGATATCGTCCTTTTTGCAGGCCGCATCGTCCTGGTCGCCCTGCTCTATATCTTCCTGTTCGCCGTCATGAAGACCGGCGTGGGACTTGTGCGCGGACAGCGCCGCGACTCGGCTATCTGGACGATCGATGTGGACAAGGGTCCGCGCGGTATCCGCGGCATCCACGTAGACATGCTCGGCCCCGTCATCGTCGGTCGCTCGCCATCTTCGGACATCTGCATCAACGAACCGTTCGTCTCGGCCTCGCATGCGCGCTTTTCGCTGCAGGGCCCGGCGCTCATCATCGAAGACCTCAACTCGCTTAACGGCACGCTCGTCAACGGCCGCCAGCTTGTGGAGCCCGCAACGCTGCGCGAGGGCGACGAAGTCCAGATTGGCGACGTGGTCATGAAGGTGAACCGTCGATGATCGACGAGGAGAACAAGTCCGCGACTATGACCGAGGCACCGGCTGCCGCCACAGCTGCGCCGGCCCACGCCGCTCCGGCGGGCTCCGCACCCGTGGAACCCGAGGACACCGTGTTCTCCCTGCCTCTTTCGCATGTAACGCATGATATTTCGGATCTCGCCGATAACGAGGACGAAGAGGATACCGTAGCGGCGCCCATCGGCGCACATGCCGCGGAACAGCCCACAGCGCCCGAAGCAACCCCGGCGCCAGCTCACTTTGCAGAGCCTGTCGCCGCGGCAATCAACGAGAGCGCTGCGGTGTTTGCGGCACCCGAGCCCGCCGCGCCGGCGTTTCCCATAGCCCCGGCATCCGAGGTTGCGCCCGTGTCTACGCCGGCGCCCGAGCCTATAGACGTCAGCCCGCAAGACGACGAGTCGACCGCCCGCGTGTCCGAGGAGCCCGACTCCCCGGACACCGGCGATTCCGAATCAAACGCCGAGACCGACACCGTCTCTCCCGGTGACACAGCCGAGATCGACGTAGCCGCCGTTGAAGCCAAGCTCAAAGACCCCGGCTCGACCATGAGCTTTGAGCCCCTGACCGAGGAGCGCATCGAGACCGACTCGACCTATGATGCCGGCACCACCACGCAACTCATGTGGGGTGCCCGCTCCGACGTTGGCTGTGTGCGCCCGCACAATGAGGATTCCTACCTGGTGCAGTCGCCGCTCTTTTGCGTATGCGACGGCATGGGCGGTCACGCCGCCGGCGAGGTAGCCTCTTCCATCGCCGTCGAGACTATTGCCAAGACGGCCCCGCAGTCCGCCGACGCAGCACGCCTGGCGGCAGCCGTCGAGGCAGCTAACGCCGCCGTAATCGAGGCGGCCCTGAACGGCCTAGGCAAGCCCGGCATGGGCTGCACAGCCACTTGCGCCTATATCGAAAACGACACGCTCGCCATCGCCCACGTGGGCGACTCTCGCGCCTACCTGCTCCACGAGGGCACGCTCATCCGCGTGACCCGCGACCACTCCTACGTGGAGGAGCTCGTGGACGCCGGCGAGATCACGGCAGACGAGGCTCGCGTCCACCCCAACCGTTCGGTCATCACCCGTGCGCTGGGCTCAGACCCCGCCATGTATGCCGACCACTTCACTCTGCATATCGAGGAAGGCGACCGCCTGATACTGTGCTCTGACGGCCTTTCGAGCATGATTCCCGATAGCGATATCGAGAACATCGCCACGCAGTCCTCAACCGCGCAAATCTGCGTTGACAACCTAGTGGACGCGGCGCTTGCCGCCGGCGGCCACGACAACGTGACCGTAGTAGTCGTTGACCTGGTTGACGATGGCGTTATGCGCGAGGCGCAACGCGTGCGTCGCCGCAACGTCACCATCGGCGTCGTCTTAGGTCTCGTCTTGGTGCTGGCGGCTGCCATCTGGGCCTACACGGGTGTCACCGGCTCGTACTACCTGGGTACCTACCAGGGCAATGTCGCCGTCTGGCGCGGCCTTCCCGGCAAGCCGCTCGGACTCAAGCTTCACTGGCTCGAAAGCGAAACCAGTATCAAGCTGTCCGACCTGCCCGAAGACACGCAAAACCGCCTCAAGGCGGGTATTCCGCAAACAAGTGTCGACGATGCGCAGGACACGATATCCAAGTACCGCCACCAGATCGACGAGGAGCAGACCCGCCAGGTGATCGACGCGCAAACGATTCGCGACAACACCGACCAGAGATCGACCTCCGAATCAGATTCCGAGAAAACCGCCGAACAGTCCGCCGAGGCCGAAGCCTCCGATAAGAATTAGAAAGGGAGTGCCGCTTATGAGTCGCCGCAACACCGAACTGCTCTTGCTCATCGCCTCGGCGTTCCCCGTCATCCTGCTGTATGCGATGTACGTGCTCACCGCGGGCGCCGCCATCTCCTTTGAGACGCTCGCCGTGCCGATCGGCCTCTTTGCCGCCTTCGCCGCGGCACATATCGCCGTGCGCATCTTGGCGCCCGGCGCCGACCCCGCCATCCTACCCATCGTATTTATACTTTCGGGCATCGGCATCACGTTCGTGACACGCCTCGCCCCCGCTCTCGCCATCTCACAGCTCATCATCCTGTTTGTCTCGGTGGCCCTGATGGTGGGAACGCTCGCACTGGTCAAAAACCTCGACGTGGTCATGCGCTACAAGTACACCTTTGGCATCATCGGCATCATCCTGCTGATGCTGCCCATCTTTATCGGCACCACGATCTCGGGCTCCAAGCTGTGGATTCGCATCGCGGGCTTTACCATCCAGCCTGGCGAGTTCGCCAAGGTCTTTATCGTGCTGTTCCTGGCCGGGTACCTGGCCGAGAACCGCGAGCTGCTCTCCATCTCCAACCGCAAGATCCTGGGCTTTAAGATCCCTCGCCTGCGACTGCTGCTGCCGCTGTTTGCCGTGTGGGGTGTGTGCCTGCTCGTCGTCGTCTTCGAACGCGACCTGGGTTCGGCCGTGCTGTTCTACACCATCTTCTTGCTGATGCTCTACGTTGCCACGGGGCGCTTTTCGTATGTCGTTATCGGCCTTGCGCTCTTAGCCGTTGGAGCTGTGGGCGCCTACAAGTTCCTGTCTCACGTTCAGGTGCGTTTCCAGGTTTGGGTCGATCCGTTTAAGGACGCCCAGGGCCAGGGCTACCAGATCGTCCAGTCGCTCTTCTCGCTTGCCGATGGCGGCCTGGTCGGTGTTGGCATCGGCAACGGCATGGCCAACAACATCCCCGTCGTCGAGTCCGACTTTATCTTTTCGGCTATCGGCGAGGAGATGGGCCTTTTGGGCGGCGGCGCCGTGCTCATCCTGTTTATGCTTTTTGCCGTGCGTGGCCTCACCACGGCTGCCCGCGCTAAATCCGACCTCGCCGCCTTTAGCGCCACCGGTCTTACGGCAGCCATCAGCTTCCAGGCCTTCTTGATCGTTGGCGGCGTAACCCGCCTGATCCCGCTGACCGGCGTCACCCTGCCCTTTATGAGCCAGGGCGGCTCCTCGCTGCTGGCAAGCTTTATCATCGTCGCGCTCCTGCTGCGCGCCGGTGACGAGGCGACCGGACGCGAGGCCGAGCTTACCGGCACCGGCACCATGGCCGCCATCACCGATGATCAGGTCGCATCTGCCGCCGCCCCGACGGGCACGCGCTTTGCCACCTCGTCTTCCTACGGCAGCGGCAGCCATTCCGTCGGCTCGCGCATGCGCCGTCGCCTGCTCGACACGCCTGAATCCGGTGTGCTCGGCCGCGTTGCGCTCGCCAACCGTCTAACCCGTGCGGTGCTCGCCTTTACGGCGCTGTTCGCCATCCTTATCGGCAACCTCACCTATGTCCAGGTCATTAAGGCCAAGGACTATCAGGACATGCCGACCAACAACCACACCATCGCCCGCTCCAAGTACATCCAGCGCGGCTCCATCATCACGTCCGACGGCGTGACGCTGGCCGAGTCGCTGCAGCAGGAGGACGGCACCTACGTACGCTCCTACCCCAACGGTAACCTGGCAGCGCACGTGGTTGGCTACGTGAGCCAGCAGTATGGCACCACCGCCATCGAGAGCGTCATGAACGACACGCTCACCGGCTCCAAGGATTACTCCAGCTGGAACAACGCCATCGCGTCGCTCGCGGGCCAGACCCAGCCGGGCAACACCGCCAAGCTCACCATTGACTCGCGTATCCAGACGGCGGCCGAGCAGGCGCTCAAGGGCTTTAAGGGCGCTGTAGTGGTCATCGACCCGCGTACCGGCGCGGTGCTCGCATGTGCCAGCTCGCCCACCTACGACAACACCAACATCGACGCCCTGTTGCAGGCGGGCGGCGGCGAGGACGGCTCTATGTACAATCGCGCCATGGATGCGCTGTACACGCCGGGCTCCACGTTTAAGGTCGTTACGCTTTCCGCGGCACTCGAGACCGGCACCGCCAGCCTTACCAGCACCTACCAGGCGCCCGGCTCCATGGACATCGGCAACGCGCCGGTCACCAACTATGCCAACGAGAGCTACGGCACCATCAGCCTGCAGCAGGCCTTTGCCGTGTCTTCCAACGTCGTCTTTGGCCAGGTGGCAAACGAAGTTGGCGCAAACACGCTCGTGCAGTTTGCCAACGCCTTTGGCTACGGCCAAAAGCTCGGCCAGGACCTGACCTCCGCGGCCTCCATCATGGCCGACCCGTCGCTCATGACCGAGTGGGAGACCGCCTGGGCCGGCGCCGGCCAGCCTGTCGGCATGGACCACACGCCCGGGCCGCAGACCACCGTCATGCAAAACGCCGTGATTGCCGCCGCCATCGCTAACAGTGGCGTGGTCATGGACCCGTACTTTGTAGCCCAGGTACTCGCCCCGGACGGAACTGTGGTCAAGACCACGCAGTCCCGCTCGCTGGGTCAGGCCGTCAGCTCCGCTACGGCCGACCAGGTCAAGCAGGCCATGCTCGCCGTCGTCCAGTCCGGTACCGGCACCGATGCCCAGGTCCCCGGCGTCAAGGTCGCCGGCAAGACCGGCTCGGCCGAGACCGGCGGCACCAACGTCAACTCGATGTTCGTTGGCTTTGCACCTTACGATTCACCCACGGTCGCCATCTCGGTGGCCTTGGAGGATTACGACAAACACGACGTCAAGGCGGCCAAGATTGCCGGCATCGTCCTGACCGCGGCGCTCGCCGCACAGGGAGCGTGATGCCCATGATTGAATCGGACACCCGAGGCGCGCCGCGGCCGAAGAGTTAGCGGCAACGCGCCACACGGCCCCAGCGGCCACATCGTAGGTACTACACACATCGTTGAGCGAATAGTTATGTTAGGAGCAGGAATGGAACAGAGGGTCCTCGGGGGAAGATACCTCCTCAAGGATAAGGTGGGGACAGGCGGCATGGCGACCGTCTACCGTGCACAGGACCAGGTCCTCGACCGCACGGTAGCCGTCAAGATCATGCTGCCGCAGTATGCTGGCGACGCAACCTTCGCCGCACGCTTTAAGCAGGAGGCCCAGGCAGCAGCCGGTCTCTCCTCCCCCTATATCGTGGGCGTCTACGATTGGGGCAAGGACGGCGACACCTATTACATCGTCATGGAGTACCTGCGCGGTACCGACCTTAAGAGCGGCATCAAGAGCCACGGCGCCCTCGACCCCAAGAAGGTCGCCCAGATCGGCTCGCAGATCAGCTCCGCGCTTTCGGTCGCCCACAAGCACGAGATCATCCACCGCGACATTAAGCCGCAGAACATCATGGTGCTGCCCGACGGCAACATCAAGGTGATGGACTTTGGCATCGCGCGCGCCAAGAACAGCCACCTCACGCAAGACAACAACGTGCTGGGAACCGCCCACTACGTCAGCCCCGAGCAGACCCGCGGTCAGGATCTCGGCCCCACCTCGGATATCTACTCGCTGGGCGTCGTGATGTATGAGTGCGCCACCGGCCGCGTTCCCTTTGACGGCGACGACGCTATCTCGGTCGCACTCAAGCAGGTCAACGAGCTGCCTATTCCACCGAGCCAGATCAACTCCGGTGTCGACGCCGACCTTGAGCGCATCATCCTCAAGTGCATGGAGAAGGACCCGGCAAACCGCTTCCAGACCGCCGACGAGCTTCGTCAGGTGCTCAACAGCTACCTGTCGGGCCGTGCCGTCAACATCTCGGAGCCCACGCGCATCATCGGTGCCCCCGGCGAGCTGGGCGCCACCAAGACTCGCGAGCTTTCCGATCAGACGCGCGCCATGGTGCGTCCCGTCTCGGGCGTGAGCGGCCAGAATACCGCCCGTAGCTCGGTTTCGGGCTCCACCGGCTCCTACGAGGTCGAAAAGCCCAAATCCAACAAGAACAAGATCATCGCCGCCGTGGTGGCAGCCGTTGCCGTCATCGGTATCGTGGTGGCCTTTGCCACAGGACTCTTTGGCGGCGAGCAGGTCACCGTTCCCGATGTACTGGGCAAGGACCAGCAGACTGCCGTCGAGCTGATCAAGGAAGCCGGCCTCGAGGTCGGCACCATCGACCAAAGCTACAATGACGATGTCGACGAGGGCAAGGTCGCCGAGCAGACGCCCAACGGCAACACCAAGAAGGCCAAGGGCACTAAGGTGAACCTGGTAATCTCCAAGGGCCCCAAGCCCTCCGAGAAGGTTGAGGTTCCCCGGCTTGTCGGCCTGACCAAGGACCAGGCAGAAGCCGCGCTGGCAAGCGTTGGCCTGAAGGGCAACGCCTCCGAGGAGGCCAACGAGGCCGATGAGGGCCAGGTCTTTGAGCAGGGCACCGAAGCCGGTAAGGAAGTCGCGAAGGGCACGACCATCTCGTACACGGTCTCGAGCGGCCCGGATACCACGTCCGTCCCCGACCTGACCGACATGACCGAGGCCCAGGCGCGCAACGCCCTCGATATGGCAGGCTTTGGCGTCGACGTGAGCTACCAGGAGAACGACTCGGTTACCGAGGGCACCGTGATCAGCTGGAACCCCAGCGGTAAGCAGAAGCCCGGCGCCACGATTACCGTCGTCATTGCCAAGAAGTCCGGCAAGGCCAGCGTTCCGGGTAACCTGTACGGCAAGAGCATCTCCGCCGCCGTCACCGCGCTCAACAACGCCGGGTTCTATAACATTGGCTTCTGTGACCAGAACGGCAATCCCGTGAGCGGTAACGAGGATGCCACCGTTACGGGCGTCTCCCCCACCGGCAAGCAGTCCACCGACAGCACGATTACGCTGACGGTTGCACTTTCTGGCTCGGGTTCGGGTTCGGGTACGGGCGGCGATTCCGGTACGACCAACTAGTCGCCACCCAACCGCTCATTACGGCTCTCGCCGCAAACATATTCGCTCACAGGCGCCCGCTTGCTCCCCCAGCAAGCGGGCGCTTCATTTTTGACATGGCATGAACCAGAAGAGCCCGGCACCGTAGCGGTACCGGGCTCGATATTCCTCTGGTGCCCCCGGGCGGATTCGAAAACTCCCCCCCGCGGGGAAATGAGTGACGCGGGTGTCGACGGTCCGAATCCTGCCCTTAGACCAGAAGAGCCCGGCACCGTGGTGGTACCGGGCTCGGCAAATCTCTGGTGCCCCCGGGCGGATTCGAACCGTCGACACCCGCTTTAGGAGATATGATTTAATGCTACCCCCTACTATTCATCAAGCATCATTGAACACCATATAACCGCAGATAAACATAGCAGTTTGTGTCTTTTACCTCCGGTAGCTGCGCCTACGCTTTTACAAACATATTACTAACAGCTTTAGCTAAACTGCACTCAATGAATTGTTGAAAACTATTCAAAGAAACGGAGTGCAGAGATGTCAGAACAGCCACTAATTAGCGGAAGAGGCACGTGTTGGAAAGACAAGAGATCACCTAACACCTATCGCTATTATTTTTCCCTTGGGGTCAAGGACCCTAAGACAGGGCGTTACAAACGATCCCCAACTTATACGGTTCGTTGCAAGACTAAAACAGAAGCTAAGGCTGCAATGCAGGCCAAGCTGGCTGAAATCAACTCCTCTGGCACAATCACTAAAACTAAAAAGCCCACTTTGCTTGCGTCCTACTGCTGGGCCTTTCATGAAAATAGGGACACCGAGCTTGCGCCAACGAGCTATGAAAGAGAAGCGTACGATTGCAGGCATATCGAAGACCTATTCGGCGCGTTTCAGACAATTGAGGGGCTAACTCCCGATCTAATCGAAGAAACATATGCCAAAGCTCGTCGTACGGGAAAATACAAACCATCTGAGCTTGTACGAATCAATGCGAAACTGCGCCAGATTCTGTCGAATGCAGTCGCAAAGAGAATAATTGACCGAAACCCCTGCGCTACCGTTCATGTTCGCAGACCACGCAACAAAAGAGAATCACTGACAATCGAGCAAGTAGCTACCCTATGCACACATCTTCAACACATTGAGCTCACCGCCGAAGCTGTTGGTACGCTAGTACTAGTGTATACGGGTATGCGAAAAGGCGAGATGCTGGGCCTCGAATGGCGCGATTGGGACCCTGCCAATAAAACCTTGAAAATTGACAGGCAGTACACCAACGATCATGAACTGAGGGCACCCAAGTCACAAGAAAGCCAACGCAAAATCCCCGTTGGAGAAACCCTGGCCGAACGTCTTCAATCATGGTCAGCCATACAAAAAGAGCTCCTGGCCTCTCTGGGGCTGTCCCAGACTGGCAGCACTCCCATCATTAGCGATATTGCTGTCGAGCAAGGGGTCCCTACTGTCTGTCACATGAAGAACTACATCTTCAACCATTGGTTTCGCGATTTCGCAGTTAGCTGCAATCTTGGAATCTATGAGCCGAATAATTCGACTGGCGGAAAACTATATAAGGGCATCTGCCCGCATCAGCTCAGGCATTGCGTAAGCACTTTTATGCTGGCGAACGGATCGGACGTTAGAAGCGTGCAAGGTATTCTTGGCCACGCGGACCCCAATATCACGCTCAAAACGTATACAAGCCTCGTTCAACAATCAGAAATAAAAGCAGTTAAAGGCTACGAAGACTTCATCAACGCCTATATACAGAGAAGCGAGAAATAGCATGTTTTTCATTCATCGTTTTATTCATAATATTACGGTACTATAATACCGTTTCCGCAGGTAGATGCTATATTTGATTGACAACTAATGAGTTTTAATACATGCTAAAGCTGTCAGATGGCTACGCATGTAGTCATAGAAACCGGCCCCCCAAGTGCTTATGAACCTGGTAAGTCTTACAAGCACAGGGAGGGCCCTCATTGAAAGGATAGCTCATCATGGCTACTCCAAAGATTAGCACTCAGGCGTCCACACCGACTTTCCCCACTGGTGCCGCTCAGTGCGATCGGTTGCTCCGCGTTAACGATATCCGCGAACTCACTGGCTGGAGCGAAAACACCGCACGCAAATTCATGCGCGAGTCCGGCAAGCTCATCCAAATCCATCGCTCGAATTACATGTTTGAAAGCTCGTTTTATGAGCTTTTCAAGCAGCTTGAAGGTCGTACCGCCCACCTTGACTAGGTGGTAAACATGAGCGAGCTACCGTCAATTTCCGACATATTCAACGATGATGTTACCGAGCAACGAAAGATTATAGAGAAAATGGATAAAGCTATTTTTATTTCAGTGCCCGAGTGGGCGTGCTGCGTCACCACCGTTGCCGCCGAGCGTCTCATCCTCGGCCTCGTATGGAAGTTTGGAAAACCTTCCAAAAACAAACGGCCCATGGGCTTTTGCGCTAGAAGCAAATGGATTGAGGATCACTACCACTTGAGCAAGAACACGATATCCCGAGCCTATACTTCTCTAAAGGATAAGGGGTATATTCAAAAAACTGGTGATGGCAGCTGGATGCTTAATTACGCTGCAATCTACCGCGCCGCGATCGAAAACGCTTGGGAGCCCCCGAAATCTTAAGTCCACAGCCCGACTATCGACGTGGGCTTCTGTCAAACAACCGAGTTAAAAACCACTGAGCCAGAATCCGCTTCAATAGAAGAGGATTCTGGCTCAAATGATATCCGACCATTCACGCAGCATGTCTACCGCAATCTGGCAAGAATCGAGGACGGGGAAACCGTCATCGAGGTCGTGAAGGTCGGTAATCGCCAGGCGTCTACAAAAACATGCCGCGGATGTAAAATGAAGCAGGGTCGAACCGAAACAGTTCCCGGACAATTGGCGTCCGGCCAGACACTTCGATTCGACCCTTTCTCATACCTGCATCTAAAATACTCCCATAATCATTCTCGACACTTTAACGCCATCACTCTCCCGCCACCAGCACGTCATAGGTGCTATTTTCAACGAATCGATATGACCGCCCATTCATGTTCTTTAAGGCACATGATACCATGAAAACGTGCGGTATTTCTCCAATCGAAAACCTGCGTGAACGTATGACTTGAGACCCTTGATTATCAACTTTATCCGAACACCTCCCACATTCAT